>NZ_CALDMP010000095.1 GCF_937915125.1 uncultured Ruminococcus sp.
CTGACGAAAAATCTGACGGCGCATCTGACGTACAATCTTTGTGCGGTATTGCCTAAAACAAAATAAATCTGAAATCCAACTATAAGAGGTAATCAAAATGGATCATAATTTTTACTGTGACGGCGTGGACAAAGCGCCGCAACGTTCCCTGTTCAACGCACTGGGAATGACCAAGGAAGAAATGGAACGTCCTCTGGTAGGCATCGTTTCTTCCTATAACGAGATCGTACCGGGTCATATGAACATTGACAAGATCGTAGATGCGGTCAAAATGGGGGTCGCTATGGCTGGCGGTACGCCGGTAGTATTCCCGGCAATCGCAGTTTGTGACGGCATTGCTATGGGTCACGTGGGCATGAAATATTCCCTGGTCACACGTGATCTCATTGCCGATTCCACAGAGTGTATGGCACTGGCACACCACTTTGACGCACTGGTCATGATCCCCAACTGCGACAAGAATGTACCGGGTCTGCTCATGGCTGCGGCAAGAGTCAATGTCCCCACTGTCTTTGTCAGCGGCGGCCCCATGCTTGCCGGTCATGTCAAGGGCAGCAAGACCAGTCTGTCCAGCATGTTTGAAGCTGTGGGCTCCTATGCTGCCGGCAAGTTCACTCTGGAAGATGTTGAGGAATTCGAAAACAAGGCTTGCCCCACCTGCGGTTCCTGCTCCGGCATGTACACTGCAAACTCCATGAACTGTCTGACAGAAGTGCTGGGCATGGGTCTCAAGGGCAATGGCACCATTCCGGCAGTTTATTCCGAGAGAATCAAGCTGGCAAAGCAGGCTGGTATGGCTGTTATGGAACTGTACCGCAAAAATATCCGCCCCAGAGATATCCTGACAGCTGAGGCATTTGAGAATGCTCTGACCGCAGATATGGCACTGGGCTGTTCTACCAACAGCATGCTGCACATTCCGGCAATTGCCAACGAATGCGGCATCAAGATCGATCTGGACATGGTCAATGAGATCAGCGCAAGAACTCCGAATATCTGCCATCTGGCTCCAGCAGGTCATGCTTATATGGAAGACCTCAACGAAGCCGGCGGCGTATATGCCGTTCTGAATGAACTGACCAAGAAAAACCTGATCCACACAGATGTGATGACGGTTACCGGCAAAACGCTGGGCGAGAATATCCAGGGATGTCTCAACAAAAACCATGATATCATCCGTCCCATTGACCAGCCGTACAGCGAAACCGGCGGCATTGCTGTCCTCAAGGGCAATCTTGCTCCAAACAGATGCGTGGTCAAGAGAAGTGCCGTTGCACCGGAAATGCTGGTACACAGCGGCCCTGCAAAGGTATTCAACAGCGAGGAAGAGGCTATTGTCGCGATCAAGGGCGGCAAGATCGTCAAGGGCGATGTGGTTGTCATCCGCTATGAAGGTCCTGCCGGCGGCCCGGGTATGCGTGAAATGCTCTCCCCCACCTCGGCAATTGCCGGCATGGGTCTGGACAAGGATGTGGCACTGATCACAGACGGCCGCTTCTCCGGTGCAACACGTGGTGCAGCGATCGGTCACGTTTCCCCGGAAGCTGTCAACGGCGGTACCATTGCCTATGTCCAGGACGGCGATATTATCTCCATTGACATCCCGAATTACAGCATTACACTGGAAGTTTCCGATGCGGAACTGGCAGAGCGCAAAAAGACTACTAAGATCCAGACCAAGGAGAATCTCACTGGTTATCTGAAGCGGTATTCCAAGATGGTTTCGTCTGCGGATAAGGGTGCGATTATCAATCAGATGGATTAAGATGAATAAGGAGGAATTTTACCCATGGGTATGACAATGACACAGAAGATCCTTGCGGCACATGCCGGACTGGATTGCGTCGAAGCCGGTCAATTGATCCTGGTGAATTTAGACCGGGTTCTGGGCAACGATATCACTTCCCCAGTAGCCATCCGGGAATTCAACAAGCTGGGCACTGACAAAGTGTTCGACAAGGAAAAGGTGACCATGGTTATGGATCACTTTGCCCCCAACAAAGACATCAAAGCTGCGACACAGTGCAAAATGTGCCGTGATTTCTGCGGCGAACAGGAAATCACTCACTTCTACGATGTAGGACAGATGGGCATCGAGCATGCCCTGCTTCCGGAAAAAGGATTGGTTGTCTCCGGTGATGTAGTGATCGGCGCTGACTCCCACACCTGTACATACGGCGCACTGGGCGCATTCTCTACCGGTGTCGGCTCCACCGATATGGCATGCGGCATGGCAATCGGCAAGGCATGGTTCAAGGTGCCGTCAGCAATCAAATTTGTTCTGAAAGGCGAGCTGAATCCGTACATCTCCGGCAAGGATGTCATCCTCCACATTATCGGCAAAATCGGCGTAGACGGTGCACTCTATCGTTCTATGGAATTCACAGGTCCGGGCGTGGCTTCGCTAACCATGAGCGACCGTCTCACAATGACCAACATGGCAATTGAAGCCGGTGCAAAGAATGGTATCTTTGAAGTAGACGAGCAGACACTTGCTTTCGTGGCAGAGCACAGCGACCGCAAGCCTGTTATCTACAAAGCAGACGAGGACGCAGTCTATGACGAGGTCATCGAAATCGACCTGTCTGAGATCAAGTCCACCGTTGCATTCCCCCATCTGCCAGGCAACACACGTACCATTGATGAAGTGGGCGATGTGAAGATCGACCAGGTAGTCATCGGCTCCTGCACCAACGGTTTCTACAAGGATATCGAGGAAGCTGCTTCTATCATCCGGGGCAAGAAGGTGGCAAAAAATGTCCGTGCCATTATCATTCCGGCAACACAGGCAATCTACCTCAAGGCAATGGAAAATGGTCTGCTGAAAGATTTCATTGAGGCAGGCTGCGTCGTCTCCACACCTACCTGCGGTCCGTGCCTGGGCGGTCATATGGGCATTCTGGCTGCCGGAGAGCGTGCTGTTTCCACCACAAACCGGAACTTTGTGGGACGTATGGGACATCCGGAATCGGAAGTATATCTGGCTAGTCCTGCGGTAGCTGCAGCAAGTGCCATTGCCGGCAAGATCGTTTCCCCGAAGGAGGTACTGTAACATGCAATTGAACGGAACTGTTATCAAATACGGCGACAACGTGGACACGGATGTTATTATCCCGGCACGTTATCTGAACACCATCGACAAGAAAGAGCTTGCCTCCCACTGCATGGAGGATCTGGATACCACATTCACCAGCCGTGTGAAGCCCGGCGATATCATGGTGGGCGGCGAGAATTTCGGCTGCGGTTCCTCCCGGGAACATGCACCCATTGCCATTAAGGAAAGCGGCATTGCACTGGTTATCGCCAAAAGCTTTGCAAGAATTTTCTACCGCAACTCCATCAATATCGGGCTTGCCATTGTGGAGTGCCCGGAGGCTGTGGATGCCATCAACGAGGGCGACACTGTGGAAGCTGATCTGGACAACGGCGTGATCCGTGACGTGACAAACGGAAAGGAATTCCACGTGGCACCCTTCCCGGCGTTTATTCAGACGATTATTGCAAATGGTGGACTGATTGAGTCTATCAAGAGTGGTGCGGTGAAGTAAAACAATAAAAGGAAAGCTGCTATTGGTATAAATTTAAAAAAAAGGAGCTGCTGCACCAACACTATCACGGTGCAGCAGCTCTTTTGCTGTTATATTGCAAATTCAGAATTTATTCCGGTTCTTTCCAATAGCCGCCCTTGTGGAAATTTTCGTTTCCAAGAGGCGTTGCGGTCAGACGAAACATGACACAGCCATCAGGACATACAATATTCTTGCTGTATTTTCCATCACCGCCGAGGTTTTCCAGATCGCCGCCGCTTCTGATCGCTTCCATAAGAGGATACAATAGCATCATTGTTTTACTGCAAATACCATATCCACTATCGTTTACAGGACAGCCATAAGTACAGTGGTACTTGTCCCCGATTTCTTCACCATTACGGCAGTAGCGCTCTGTATGGTCACCACGCAGAAAACCTACCACCTCAATTTCAAATTCATATTCTTCATCATACCATTTTTTCATGGATATCCTCCTCATCCATTGTTATTTGCAATTGAATTCAAAGATGTGATCGTCGATACTTTTGGGTAAACCTCCGTAATTGGTCATTCCATTCGTTTCACGAAAAGCGCTCTTAATTGCGACTTCAATCATTGAACATTTCTTCGTCAAAATTTCAGGCAGTTCAACATGGACTACTGGAGCATTTCCGTATAGAATATCAGGTTCAGGGATATAAAACTCAAATAAATGACCTTTGAAACACATATGAAAAAAACAGGAGTTTCTATTCCGTGCTTGCCGATACAAACTATAAAAATGTCATTATTTCGATCAACACACCATTTTGATAAACCCTCAAAATAGGAATGTCCAGCAATCTTTTTATATAATTCTTTATCTTTTGGGGTAACTTCTTCAACAATAAACATAACGCTTTCACCTATTTATTCCGATTTGTATCATGCTAATTATACCATACCACCCGAAATCTGTCAATTTCTCAGCAAATACCCCAACAACGAAAATCGGAGAATATTTTGTTTACCAGATTTTTTATCAAAAACCTTGTAATTCCCTTTGATTTGATGTATAATAAAGAAGTATTTGCGGAACAAACGCTTTTTCTCCGCTAATCTGAACACAAAGGAGCAATTCTCATGAATTTTAACATTGCATTACTCCGCGGCGATGGCATCGGCCCGGAGATCGTAGACAGCGCAGTTGCTGTTCTCCAGAAGATCGGCGAAAAGTTCGGCCATACCTTCCACTGCACACCCTATCTCATCGGCGGCTGTGCCATTGATGCCACAGGTGTTCCCCTGCCCCAGGAAACCATTGACGGCTGTCTCGCAAGCGACAGCGTTCTGCTGGGCGCTGTGGGCGGTGCTGTTGGTCACAACAAGTGGGATTCCATGCCGCCCCACCTGCGTCCGGAAAAGGCGCTGCTGGGCATCCGGGAAGCATTGGGACTGTTTACCAACCTGCGCCCGGCAAAGCTGTATCCGGCTCTGAAAGGCGACTGCCCGCTTCGGGAAGATATCGTGGCAAAGGGCTTCGATATCATGATGGTGCGTGAACTGACCGGCGGTATTTATTTCGGCGAACGCGGCAGACGGGAAGGCAAGTACGGCGAAGAAGCCTATGACACCGAGTGCTACAGCAGAATGGAGATCGAGCGCATTGCACGTGTTGCCTTTGAGACGGCACAAAAGCGCAATCAGAATGTGATCAGCATCGACAAGGCAAATGTGCTGGAAAGCTCCCGCCTGTGGCGTGAAGTGGTTCACGAGGTTGCAAAGGAGTATCCCGATGTTACCCTGACGGATATGCTAGTGGACAATGCGGCAATGCAGCTGGTAAAGAATCCGAGACAGTTCGACGTAGTAGTTACTTCTAACATGTTCGGCGACATCCTGTCCGACGAGGCATCGCAGATCACCGGCTCTATCGGTATGTTGCCGTCTGCTTCCCTGGGTTCCACCAAGCGTGGTATGTATGAGCCGATCCACGGCTCTGCACCGGATATTGCCGGACAGAACAAGGCGAACCCCATTGCAACCATTCTCTCTGCGGCTATGATGCTGCGGTATTCCTTCGACCTCATGGACGAAGCACAGGCAATTGAAGACGCTGTAGACGCTTATCTGAACGCTGGCTACCGTACTGCTGATCTGGCTGGCGAGGGTGTCACACCCCTATCCTGCACAGAATGTACTGAAAAGATCATCGAACTGTTGTAATAAAACGCCATACAGCCAATTTATAAATTACGAAAGAGATGACCCTTATGACTCCAAGAGAAGAAATCGGATATGGACTAGACGCCCTTGTGATCTTTCGCAGTCTTCAGCACGATCCGGTGATTCGTGCACTGATGCAGTTCTGTCACACAGATTCCGGCAATACACCGGCGCAGATCCGATTTTACAGCGCCATGACTGCGGCACTGTACGAACAGCAGGACGACCT
This sequence comes from uncultured Ruminococcus sp., assembly GCF_937915125.1. Taxonomy (GTDB): domain Bacteria; phylum Bacillota; class Clostridia; order Oscillospirales; family Ruminococcaceae; genus Ruminococcus_C. The sequence goes on from NZ_CALDMP010000095.1 coordinate 5,965, forward strand.
GACAAGCTATCTGGAACAGATCGTCCTGGAGCATGAAAATGTCTATGTACAGCGTGCCGGTGCCGGCGAACCTATTTCCCCCAATATGGAGGCTTGTCTCCACACGGAACTGAAACTGCTGGGCAGAATTGCCATGCTCTCCCCAGCACAGATGCAGGCGGAAATGCAGACCAACATTCCCCTGCCCAGCTGGCAGACGCACAAGACGGATCTGGATGCCATGTACTCCAAGCGTGTGGCGAATATCGAACGCCATGGCTATGGCATTTATGCACGTCATCATATGTTTACCGTGGGTGTAGGCGGCGATCTGATTCCGGTACAGTATCCCGATCCCATCTCCCTGGATAACATGGTGGGCTACGAACGGGAGCGCAGCATCGTGGTGGAAAATACAAAGGCGCTGCTGGATGGAAAATATGCCTCCAACGTACTCCTCTCCGGAGATGCCGGAACGGGAAAATCTGCCACAGTCAAGGCAATTGCCAATGCATTCAAGAATGATGGCCTGCGGCTGATTGAACTGAACAAGGATCAGCTGTGCTACATTCCCCAGATCATGGATCATCTGTGCAAAAATCCGCTGAAATTCATCCTGTTCATTGACGACTTGACATTCTCAGAGGACGACCCGAACTTCGGCACGCTGAAAGCTACGCTGGAGGGCAGCATTGCTGCACGGATGAAAAACACGGTCATCTATGCCACCAGCAACCGCCGCCATCTGGTAAAGGAAACCTTCGACGACGGCAGCGACAAACATTCCAATGATACTGTTCAGGAACGCATTTCCCTGTCGGAACGGTTCGGCATTACCATTACCTACAGCCGTCCCCAGAAAGATCTGTACCTGGAAATCGTCCACGCACTGGCACAGCAGGCAGGTCTCCATATGAGCCAGCAGGAACTGGATGCCCGGGCAGAACAGTTTGTACTACAAAAAAGCGGCAGAAGTGCCCGTGCGGCAAGACAGCTGGTAGACCAGCTGCTGACACAGTACAAATGATATTGTAAAACGAAAGGAAGTCTTATCCATGTTGACTCTGGATAAAATCTATCAGGCAAGCCATGTGCTGCGCAGTGTTATCCGCAAAACGGATCTGATCCAAGCGCCGAAGCTCTGCCCGGACAGTGAGCTTTATCTGAAAACTGAAAATTTACAGGTCACCGGTTCCTTTAAGGTACGCGGTGCTTATTACATGATGTCCCAGCTGACGCCGGAGGAAAAGGAACGTGGCGTTATTGCTTGTTCCGCCGGTAACCACGCCCAGGGTGTGGCACTGGCTGCTGCCAAGAACAATATGAAAGCACTCATCTGTCTGCCGGACGGTGCACCTATTTCCAAGGTAGAGGCTACGAAAAGCTACGGCGCAGAGGTTTGCATGGTCAAGGGCGTTTACGACGACGCCTTCAACAAGGCAGTGGAACTGCAAAAGGAGCACAACTATACCTTTGTGCACCCCTTTGACAACGAAAATGTCATTGCCGGTCAGGGCACCATTGGACTGGAGATCCTCGACCAGATGCCGGATATTGACGCAGTTATCGTACCCATCGGCGGCGGCGGTCTGATCTCTGGCGTGGCATTTGCCATCAAGAATCTGAACCCCAATATCAAGGTATACGGTGTACAGGCAAGCGGTGCGCCCAGCATGTACAAGTCTATCCACGACGACAAGATCACCTGTCTGGACTCCGTTTCCACCATTGCAGACGGCATTGCCGTAAAGGAACCGGGACCTCATACCTTCGAGTATGTTAAGCAGTATGTGGACGAGATTGTCACAGTCACAGACGATGAGATTTCCGCTGCCATCCTGGCACTTATCGAAAAGCAGAAGCTCATTGCTGAGGGTGCCGGTGCGGCATCCGTAGCGGCGGCAATGTTCCACAAAGTACCGGTGGAAGGCAAAAAAGTGGTCTGCTTGGTCTCCGGTGGTAACATTGACGTGACCATTCTTTCCCGTGTCATTAAGCGCGGTCTGCTCATGTCCGGCAGAACTTGTATGCTGAACATTGAACTTCTGGACAAGCCGGGACAGCTCCGGGATGTTTCCCGGATCATCGCAGATATGGGCGGTAATGTTATCTCCATCCACCACGAACGTGCCAACGAGGGCAGCGATGTCAACGGCTGTTTCCTGCGTATTACCATGGAGACGAGAGATTATGCCCATATTCAGGAGATCCGCAGCGCACTGATGAAAGAGGGATTTCATCTCGTAGACTAATCCTTAAAACATTAGCAGAATCCCTCCACCATTGCTGTGCTATGGTTCCCCTCCCCTTTCAGGGGAGGCTTCTACCAATACTTTTATTCCACGAAAGGAAGTCTTTACTATGGAAACCATTTACACCAAAAATGCACCGGATGCCATCGGTCCCTATTCTCAGGCTGTTAAGATCGGCAACATGCTCTACACCTCTGGTCAGATTGCCATTAACCCGGCAACTGGTACCGTAGAAGCCACTGACATCGTCGGTCAGTCCAAGCAGGTCATGGAAAATCTGAAAGCTGTTCTGAAAGCTGCCGGAACAAGCTTTGACAAGGTCGTTAAGACTACCTGTTTTCTCAAGAATGTAGCACGGGATTTCGGTGCATTCAACGAAGTCTATGCAGAAGCTCTGGGTGATGCAAAGCCCGCAAGAAGCTGCGTTGGTGTGGCCGATCTGCCCAAGGGCGTTCTGGTTGAAGTTGAGGTTATTGCTGCACTGTAATTGCAAGTAAACCATTTGCTATATCATACAAATCCTCCCGGCTGCTGTTCGTACAGTTCCGGGAGGATTTTTTATGAGGTCTGAACTGCTGTTAAAAAAACGCAAGATAAAAACGCAGACATTACACAAAAAATGCCTGCGTTTTTCTTTTATTTGATTCTGAAACTTACTTTATGAATTTATCCCATGCAATGCTGCCGCCGACAGATTCAGTTGCATAATACATCAGAATGTGATATGCATCATCGCCGTTTACCGTACAGGAATCCGTTGCCCCTATCTTAGAGCACGTATCAATATCCGCCAGGAAGAAGGTCAGATCTTCCATATGAGGATCTGTGGATGTACCGTTGTACAGCTTTGCGCCTGCACCAACTGAACACTTTGCATAGTAGAGCAGCGCCTCATAGGCATCAGATGCATCTACATTGCCGTCATAGTTGAGATCGCCTTTTTTACCTATCATAATATTCTGAGTGACAGAGTTTCCGGTATCTTTCCATGTCAGCACTTTTCCGTTGAAGTAAAGTGGCGCATTGGGAGAGGAATAATATCCGTTCTGTGCCTGACTGTCAAAAAGCTGTTTCGGTGTTACACCGTAGCAGTCCACCAAACGAGTGATGTCCACATTCGCTTCCGTCTTCTGCGCACCAGTGGTCTCATCGATTTCCGAATAGGTCACATCAGCGAGGATAGAATCCGAAAAGTCCGTAGCCCGAATGTCATGTACATCATAGGAAGTGTAAAATACCGCTTCATCTTGTTCTGCACTAGTAACACTTGCACTTTCCACACCAACGGCAATGGAAGTCCCCAGCTTTTCCAAAGGATAATTCTTCTGTGTGGCACTGGTCAGCTGACAGGGCACGCCAGTTGTCGGATCTACCACATCATTAAAGTCGATGTTATAAATGCCGCAGGGTGTGCCTTGTTCAATGACAATGTCCACCTGGAACAGCGGGAATTCATCAGACGTATCGCCGAAGAAAGATGCACCGCTGGAAAGCTGTGAAGTACCAGCAAGCCACAATACACTATTGCAGGAATCAGGGATCAAGGACCCTTCCGGCAGTGTGGCATCATAGCGAGGAATCGTCGCCGACATTTGTAAGGTCAAAAAGCTTTTCTGATCAATGTACTCAAAGGAATATGTGCCGCTTCCGTCTGCATTCTGCGTAACCGGACACACAAAAGTATTGCTGACCTTTCCCTTTTCTTCGTCTCGCTCCAGAATACCATCGCCGTCTTTGTCAATTCCCTCATAATAGGAAGCACTGAATTTTACGCTGCCGTCACCGGTACTGTACAATGTGGAGCCAAAAATGGGATCACACGCAAATTCCCGGGTGGTAAAAGTCGGACTTCCGCTGGAATAACGGTTGTTCTTTCCCTGAAGCGAACCGAAACAGTACGGAACCAGATCAGTGGTAAAGCTCCCCTGGCTGCTCTCATAGGTCTTTTCTTCGTCCAGACGGCTGCCGTTATCACCGGTCACCATGTTCTGAAAATAAACATGCCTGCTGTCGCTGTCAAATTTCACAGTTGCTGCGCCAAAAGTATTGGCAGTGCTGCCAGTGATATAGACAGAAGCGGTAATGACAACATCGCCGTTTGCTACTTCTTCTGCGGAAACAAAATTTCGTTCTGGCACAAACCGCAGGGTATACGGCAGTGTATCCATTGTACCGGCAGCAGAAGCGGTCAGAGACTGGGGCAAAAACATGGCTGCGGTAAGGGCAAATGCACTTACCATGGAAATCAATTTCTTCATAACTGTTGTCCTTTCTTAAAGGGAAGGGTTGCTGATCGGTTAAACCGGATGTACCGGAACAAGCCGACGTTTTAATTTACGCATATCCAGGAAGTATACAGAGATCAGCAGCGCATCTGCGAAAAGCCACGCCACCGGACTTGCCATTGCCGCTGCCGTATAGCCAAAGACCGGCACAAACAAAAAGCACACCAGTGTGCGTGCAGCCAATTCGCTGACGCCTGCCATCATTGGCATCAGGCTGTATCCCATACCCTGGAGAGAATTCCGCAGGATGAAGAGCAGCCCCAGCACCGGGAAGAACATGGCATTCAGGCGCATATACCGCACCGCCAACCCGATGACTTCTGTTTCTGACGGATCGAGAAACAGATATGCCGTATACTTTCCAAGAAAACAAAGAAACAAAATAGAGAAAACACAGTACACCATAGAAACACGCAAACTGATACGGATGCCGTCGCGGATACGATAGAACTGACCGGCGCCGAGATTCTGACCGCAATAGGTTGCCATGGTGATACCCAGGGACTCCAGAGGTCCCATCACAATGGAGGCAATCTTCTGCGCAGCAGTCACGCTGGTTACTGCAACAGAGCCCAGTGTATTCACGGAAGTTTGCAGAATAATAGAGCCAATGGCGGTAATGGAAAACTGCAGCGCCATGGGCAGACCGATGGAAAGCAGCCGCCCACACCGCTTCAGTTCCAGTTTCATTTCACCGGGCTGAAAGCGCATGACCTCAAATTTCCGATACAGATAAAACAGGCAGAGAATGCCAGAGATCCCCTGGGAGATGACAGTTGCATAGCCTGCGCCGGCAACGCCGGTTTTCAGGACGATGAGAAAAATCAGATCCAGAATAATATTCAGAATAGACGCCACTGCCAGAAACAGAATGGGAGACTTGCTGTCGCCCACTGCGCGCAGCATTGCCGCCAGCAGATTGTAAATAACAGAGGTGATAATACCCCCGAAGATCACAATAATATAGTCATAGGCGTACTGGTAGATATCAGACGGCGTTTTCATCCAGTGCAGAATAGCACCTGTGGCAAACATAGTCACAATGGTAAGCAGCACTGCAATGATTCCGCTGAGATAATATGCGTTTGCAATATATTTGCGCATACTTCTATGGTCACCGGCACCGAATGCCTGCGCCACTGGAATGGAGAGTCCGGTACAGATGCCCATGGCGAATCCAATCACCAGAAAGCTGATGGCACCAGTTGCGCCGACACCTGCCAGGGCATTGGAGCCAAGATAACGTCCGACAATTACCGTATCTACCATGCTGTACAGCTGCTGCAAAATATTGCCAAACACCATGGGACCACAGAAGCGGAGGATCAGACCAAGGGGTCTGCCCACTGTCATATCTTTCGTCATAGAGAAACTCCTTTCGAAGCGTATCCGTCGGAGCTTCTCTGTCCGTCTGCGGCGTACGTTTCACTGAAATTCATGTTTCTCTATTATAACAACATCCCAAGGTTTCGTCTAGTCGCATTTCCGCCAAAGATTTCTGTATGAAACCATCACGGAATCGGCAAAATCACAAGAGCCTTGTCGTTTTTTAACGTATTAAGGCACATTTATGAAGCAGATTCCTTTCTTCGTGGAAAAGCATGGAATCCAGACAAAATACGTGGTTTTTCAGTCTTTTCATTTTGCTGAAAATATGCTATGCTTATCTTATCTCATCGAAACATATAGAATCATTTATAGAAAGGGGTTTCAATGATGATGAAGACAAAACGACAGCAAGCTCGCCGCCCAGAAAATGCCATTGTGTACATGGAGGTCTATGGCAGCAACCGTGTGATCTATCGTGTCACTGCCGGAAGTGTTGTACAGGGAAAGACAGAAACACCAACATATGGTGTTATGCTGGAGGACATGCGCAGCGGCGAAATACAAGACATCGCGGACTTTTCCGAAAACCTGGAGCAGACCATTGTCTTTGCAAATGATCTGGTAGGGAGAGAGACACGTCCTACCGGGCTATACGATGTGGCACTGGAATATCTGTGTGCCAACCTGATGCGGCAGGCAGCGCCATCCTGTCAAGTCTCGTCCTCCCGCAGGATCTTTTCCCGATAAGCCGCCGCAGCCTGTTCCTGCCGGTTGTCGCCAAATTTGTAATACACCTTATCTTTCAGGATATCAGGCAGATACTGTTGCTTGACATAGTGGTTGGGATAATCATGGGGATAGCGATAGTGCTGTCCGCGTACAGACGCTTCAGCACCATCGAAGTGTTTATTTTGCAAATGCCTTGGAAAATCTGGTGCGCCGTATTCTTCCACGTCCGCCATAGCCTGATTGATGGCTTCGTAGGCACTATTGGACTTTGGCGACGTGGCAAGGAGCACAACGGCTTCCCCGATGGGAATACGTGCTTCGGGCAACCCCAACTGCAAAGCGCTGTCCACACAGGCTTTTGTAATCACAATCGCCTGAGGATAGGCAAGTCCCACATCCTCTGCGGCAATGACAAGGAGCCGCCGGCAGACCGACAGTAGGTCATCGGCTTTCAGAAGCCGTGCCGCATAGTGCAGTGCAGCATTTTCATCAGAACCGCGAATGGATTTTTGCAGTGCAGACAGCAGGTCATAGTGCTGGTCATTGTCCCTGTCATAGCGCATATTGCTGCGCTGGGTCAGTTCCTTTGCCAGTTCTTCGGAAACCACGATTCCGCTGTCCGTATGTTCTCCGGAAAGCACAATGAGTTCCACAGTGTTCATGGCTTTGCGCACATCACCGCCGCAGCCTCGTGCAATCCAGCCGCAGACACCCTCTGCCAGGTGAATTTCTTCCCCCAGCTGCTCTTCCATACAGTGAAAGCCTCTCGCCACGGCACGTTCCAGTTCTTCCGGCGGCACCGACTTGAACTCAAACACCGTCGAACGGCTGATGAGGGCATTATATACGGCAAAATAGGGATTTTCTGTGGTAGATGCAATAAGGGTGATCTGCCCGTTTTCCATATATTCCAGCAGAAGCTGCTGCTGCTTTTTGTTGAAATACTGAATTTCATCCAGATAGAGCAGTATGCCATTCATGCCGGAAAAAGTCCCCACTTCTGCCACGACATCACGAATATCTGCCGTAGAAGCAGACGTACCGTTGAGCTTATGGAGCGTCATAGAAGTACTGTCCGCAATGATCCGGGCAACGGTGGTTTTCCCTACGCCGGATGGTCCGTAAAAGATCATATTGGGCACTTTTCCGCTTTCAATGATCCGCCGCAGGGGTTTTCCCGGTGCCAGCAACTGGCGTTGTCCCACAACGTCATCCAGCGTATGAGGACGAATGGCATCGGCAAGAGGGGTATGCATCACTTACTGATACAGCGGATATTTCTCGCACAGTGCGTTGACGCTTGCACGAATCTCGTCCGCCTTATTCTCAAAGTCAGAAGCAGCCAGATACATTGCCTCAGCGATCACTTCCATATCATCCGGCTTCAGACCACGAGTGGTAACTGCCGGTGTACCTACACGGATACCGCTGGTAACAAACGGCTTCTGGGGATCGTTAGGGATAGCGTTCTTATTGACAGTGATGAACACTTCGTCCAGACGGTGCTCGAATTCCTTACCGGTCAGATCGCCGAAGGGACGCAGATCTACCAGCATGAGGTGGTTGTCCGTACCACCGGAAACAAGACGGAATCCACGCTTTACCAGACCGTCTGCCAATGCAGCGGCATTGGCAACAACAGTTTCGCCGTAGGTTTTGAACTCCGGTTTCAGAGCCTCGCCGAAGCAGACTGCCTTTGCAGCGATTACGTGCATGAGCGGACCGCCCTGTGTGCCCGGGAACACTGCCTTGTTGATTTTCTTTGCCAGTTCTTCGTCATTGGTCAGGATCAGACCGCCTCTCGGACCACGGAGGGTCTTATGGGTGGTGGTAGTAGTAATGTCCGCATAGGGAACTGGAGAGGGATGTACACCAGCTGCAACCAGACCGGCAATGTGTGCCATATCTACCATGAGATAAGCACCTACAGACTTTGCGATCTTGGACAGACGCTCGAAATCAATGATACGGGGATATGCACTTGCGCCGGCAACGATCAGCTTCGGCTTTACTTCCTCTGCCAGTGCCTGTGCTCTGTCATAGTCGATGAATTCATCGTCACCCAGTTCATAGGGTACGAAGTTGAAATACTTACCGGAAATGTTCACAGGAGAACCGTGGGTCAGGTGACCGCCGTGTGCCAAGCTCATGCCCATAACGGTATCGCCCGGCTGGAGCAGTGCAAAGTATACCGCAGTATTTGCCTGTGCGCCGGAGTGGGGCTGTACATTGGCAAAGTTTGCACCGAACAGCTTCTTGGCACGGTCAATGGCGATTTCTTCCACCACGTCCACATACTCACAACCACCGTAATACCGCTTGTGCGGCAGACCTTCGGCGTACTTGTTGGTGAGTACCGATCCCATAGCCGCCATCACTGCCGGAGAAACCAGGTTTTCGCTGGCGATCAGCTCCAGATTGCGGCGCTGACGTCCCAGTTCTTCCTGCATCACTGCACCGATCTCCGGGTCAGCCTGTGAAACAAATCCAATGGTGTCCATCATATTCTGATACATAATCGTGAAAACTCCTTTTCAAATCAATATATACTTTCATTATACTATATTTTTCAGGGAATTACAAGCTTTTTTGAAAAAAATCTTCTGAATGTGACTTACTAAACAACAAAACGGGCGAACAAAGTTCGCCCCTACTATACAGCAGATACTACAATAGTTCCGCCAGAATCGTATTGGATACCAGAAAACCCTTTGGCGTAAAGGCAATGCATTCTCCCCTTTTCCATAAAAATCCCATCTGGCAGAATCGTTCTGCCAATGGCATCTTTTCCCCCAGCCATGCCGCCGGAACGCCCTCTGTCAGGCGCATCCCCAGCATGATCTGTTCCTCCGGGGTACAAGGCTGGGCATCCTCCAACTCTGTCTCCTGCACAGGTGCCTGCAAAAATGCCTCCACCGACGGCGGCACGGAAAATCTGGTGCCATTCCAGCAGGAATGCGCCGAAGGACCAATACCCAGATACGGTTCACAATGCCAGTATTTACAGTTATGCCGACTTTCAAAACCCGGCTTCGCAAAATTGGAGATCTCGTACTGCAAGAAGCCTGCCTGTTCCAGCAGCGCCACAGTTTGCAGATAGAGATCCGCCGCCGTGTCCTCATCGGGGCAGCTTTCCGCCACGTGCTGCAAGGCAAAGGGCGTGCCAGGTTCTATCTTTAATAAATACGCCGACACATGGACAATGGGCAATGCCGTCAGCTGCCGGATGGTCTGTTCTAGTTCTGCCGCTGTCTGTCCCGGCAGCGCCAGCATCAGGTCACAGGAAATATTCTCAAACCCAGCTGCCGCCGCTTGTGCCACCGTTTCTATGGCATTCTGTGCCGTGTGCAATCGTCCTAGGCGCTGTAACTGCCCGGCATCCAGTGATTGTACACCCAAAGAAAGCCGATTGACGCCCTGCCGCCGCAGTTGTTGCAGCTGTTCCCCTGTGACAGTGGCAGGATTTGCCTCCAGAGTCACTTCCGCATGTGCAGACAGGGAAAACTGTTCTGCTGCCGTATCCAGAATACGCCCGATTTGTTCCGGGGACAGCAGGGACGGTGTACCGCCGCCAAAATATATCGTATCTATGGCAACATCAGTCCCATAAGCACGCAGATTGCGGCAGACAGCTTCGGTATAAGCCGCCAGCAGTTCCGGTTTTGCCGGTACGGAATAGAAATTACAATAGGGACATTTCCGCAGGCAAAAGGGCACATGCACATACAATCCGGCTTGCATCAGCTCAGCACGTCATTCCGGATGGGTTTCACCAGCGGTCCAAAAAAAGCATCGAAAAGCCGTGAAATCACATAAGCTGCCGCAACTGCACCCAGCATAAAGGCATAGTCCCAGATGGAATTTCCCTTAAAGTAAACGTACAGCACAACGATCAGGGCAGCAATGTACACCACTGCAGAAAAAACCATCGAAGCAGTTCCGTTGACGCAGTGCTGACCGCAGTTCAGACAGACCTTTCCCTTGGTATGCAGCCCCCCGGCAAATGCTTTTTTCCAGGGATTGAAAGATTTTGCGCCGCAGTGCGGACAAGTATAAATGGATTTCATGGAAGATCCTCCTTTGAGCATGTTCATTTTTGTTCATTATACCGGATTCTCACGGGAATGTCAATACAGAAACGCCGGCATCCGAAGATACCGGCGTCTGTTATATCATACACAAATGTCCTGCCGTGTCATAGATATGTTTTACTCTTCTACGTACATTCCTTCTTGTTGGTCAGCTGCAGCCCAATCTGCATCCAGGTCGTAGCGACCCTCTTCAAAGAACTTACTATATCCCACCTGTGTTCTCGCATAGGAAACAAGAGATGCAAAGGCATCATCCGGGTCAATTTTGCCATCGCCATTGCTGTCAATGAGATTATAGTTCAATTCGCTGATAGAATCCGTATATACACTGAATTTGACAATATTCCAGAAATCCGGATTGTCATATTCCTCCGGCTTATCGTAATTAATCAACAAGTAGCCCTTGGAAGAATACTTCTCCAATTCTTCTTTTTGCTCCTCATAATCCCCGGTATAGAGCTTATAGCCTTTTTCCAGTTCCGGGTGCAGTCCGGGAGAATCTTCCTTAACAATTTCGACCGGCTTCCCAACCGATGCCCTTGCATAATAACAAAGTGCCACATAAGATGCATAAACATCTGTACGGCTGTCGCCAACCTTGAATATATCTGCAATCCCATAAACTTCGTTTTCATGAATCCATTCCAGATCGGTCTGGTCTACTACGCCGTCCGCATTAACATCAGCAAGCTTCGCCTGTTCCTCTGTCAGCATATCCGGATCAACGTTCAGCATCCGGGAAACCATAGCAGAATCGTGACCAGTAATGATCCCATCCATGTCCACGTCACCCAGTGCAAACTCCCCCTCAGCACTGACAGCAGACATCGGTAATGCAGCCATTGCCATGACTGCGGCGGTCAAAAATGAGAATACCTTTCTTTTCTTCATAAGAATTCCTCCTTCACTTGATTTGTCATTTCTGTAAAAAATGATTCCCATTCGATGAGATTTCCTCACCTCATCTTGCTTTTATTTTACCACTTCATAGATGAATTGTCAACCATTTTATGAAATAACAGCAAATGAAAAGTCATCTGTCGAATCTCATTTCAAATTACAATGGTTAGCAAAAAAATTAAATCGGACTCTATATATAATTATCTTATGAAAACAGAGAAACCCCGCCTGTATTTACTGGATACAGACGGGGTCTCCCGAATTGCTTTTATCATGGATTTTGGAATTGTCAGATCAAATGACTTTATGCAGTCACGCCCTGCGCAACACCTTGATGCTCATGGGTTGCTTCCTCATAGTTTTCTTCCAGATAATCATAAGCATAGGTATTATGCTCGCTGATATCCATACCCAGAAGCTGATCTTCATCGGAAACACGCACGCCAATGGTGTGCTTCAGAATGACACAAGCCAGACCGATTACTGCAAAGACAAAGGCAAAGACGCAAACCTCACCCAACAGCTGGATGCCGAATTGCTTGAAGCCAGCCGTTGCGCCGAAGATACCAGGGGCAAGGACACCAAAGATACCGCTGATGAAGTGCAGGGAACCTGCGCCGCAGGCATCGTCGATGTGCAGCTTCTGATCCACAAGCTTTGCTGCGAAATAAACCACACATGCTGCCACGATGGCAATGATCGCAGTTGACCAGGGTGCCTGGGTATTTGCTGTAGTACAAATTGCAACCAGACCGGCAAGCATACCATTATAGGCTGCATCGACACTGGGTTTCTTATCCACAATCCAGGAGCAGAACAGACCTGCAAGACCGCCCACACCGCCGGCAATGGTAGAAGTAATGGCTGCATATGCAGCTGCATCATCGAAGCCCAGTTCAGAGCCCGGGTTGAAGCCATACCAGCCGAACCACAGGAAGATCGCACCCAGACCAAACAGGGATTCGTTATGGCCCTTGATAACGTTAGACGAACCGTCCTTGTTGTATTTGCCGATACGCGGACCAACCATTGCGGCGCAAACCAGTGCGGCAATACCGCCGATACCGTGAACTGCCAGTGTGCCGGCAAAGTCAACAAAGCCCAGGCTGGACAGCCAGCCGCCGCCCCAGATCCAGTGGCTTGCAATAGGATAGGCAATACCTGTCATGCATGCCGAAATGATCAGATAGCTGTTGAACTTGAAACGCTCTGCAACTGCACCGGAAATGATGGTTGCAGTAGCACCGCAGAATGCCAGCTGGAAGAAGAAATATACATAGGGATTGATCATGAGATCTACGCAGCTGGACCAGATGCCCATTTCTGCATTAAAAGGATTCAGGAAACCATTCGCGCCGAACAGTCCATGGAAATCATCACCGTACTGCAAGCCAAAGCCCAGCAGGAAGTAAACGGCAACACCCACGCAAAAATCCATCAGATTTTTCAGCCAAATATTCGACGTGTTTTTCGAACGGGTCATACCAGTCTCCAGCATGGCGAAGCCTGCCTGCATACTGAACACCAGTACTGCACATAAAAAGATAAATATGGAATTGCTGATATATGTCACTTTATCAGCTGCACCCAGGTTGCTCAAAGTTTCCATTGCTTGTGAAGCTGTCATAACAAACTCCTCCTCATCTTTAGTCACCAATTTTAACCACATTGCTATGAAACTCCCATGACTTCACGCAGTTTCATATGGTTCACAGAGATATCAGACAATCTGAATCTATACTTCTGAAACAGATCCACAAGTAATACAATTTTCTGTTGACCGGTCTGAACAGAAAGTCATATTCTTTTGTCCTTCCCTCTTGTGTGATAACATTATAAACCATAAAGCTGCTTTATAGTCAATAGAATGCAGCAACAACCGTGTAATTTAAGGTTTTTTCTTTTTTCAGCATCCATTGCAAAGTAAAAATTGAAAATTTGAGCTTCAAATTAACTGCACACGCTTTCCGGGCATTTTGTCACGATTAAAATCGCACTTTTTCTTTTAATAGCAAAGCAAAATAGTAGGTTTTTAATTCAAGTAGATAGACGCACTTTTGATTATTAAGAAAATGTGCCTCCTCCATGACAAACATGGAACAATATCGAAAACATTTCTGATTCATACGAATCTCTGATCAGTTCCATGAAAAGATTTGCCGACAGACATTCGCTGATCAAAGAAAACGTCCGCAGACTGGCTGGCTGTCGCCTGGCAAGGGCGTTTGACGACGAGCAGCGAGTGGATGGCGGTGAAGATTTTCATGGGTTTGGTCAGAGATTCGTATCAGGAAAAGGCTATGGTACAACAAAAACAGCACCATTCTTGACAAAAGAATTCAAAATATGCTACAATAAAAATGACAAATCATCTGGAGGAACAGAACATGTATTACTATTGCTATGTCATATTATACTGTGTCATATTTGCATTCGGCGCCGCCATCGGCAGTTTTCTGAATGTATGCATCTACCGTCTGCCAAAAGAAGAATCGCTCTGGAAGCAGAATTCCCACTGTATGACCTGCGGTACGCCCATTCAGAAGCGGGATTTGATCCCCATTTTCAGCTGGTGCAGGCTTCGCGGAAAATGCCGCAGCTGCGGTGCAAAGATTCCTTTTCGCTATACGCTGGTGGAAAGTCTGAATGCTGTGCTGTACGTCTTGGTCTTTGCCTGGTTTGATCCATTCGAACAGCCCATTCTGGCGATTCTGGTGTGTCTGTTGTTCTCGGCGCTGCTGGTGGTTTTTTTCATGGATCTGGACACGCAGCTCATTAACTTATATGTCATTGGTTTCATCGGGCTGTTGGGTATCGGCATTACCATTTACGATGTGATCACCGGCAGGGGCACATGGCTTTCCCACGGAATCGGTGCTGTTATCACATTTGTACCGCTGATCGCACTGGTGCTTCTCTCCGACGAACGTGCTATGGGACGTGGGGATGCATATCTGATGCTTGCGGCTGGTTTATTTCTCGGCGCAAAAGCGGTGGTAATTGCATTGTTCCTGGGACTGATCCTGGGCTGTATTTTTGGCATGGCACACAAAATGCGCACAGGCGATTCTAAATTCGCCTTTGGGCCGTATCTCTCCCTGGGCATTGCAGCAGCGGTGTTCTGCGGCGAGCCCCTTGCAGATCTGTACCTGCGAGTGTGCGGATTCTGATAAAAGTTACATAAAAATCCCGTTCCACGGTGCGATTCCGGGAACGGGATTTTTTTGCGTTATGATGCAGTATCGGCGGTAACGCCGTCTACATGAATGGTATAGTCTGTGAGTCCGCTGGACTTCCAGAAGTACCACTGATCGGATTTTGTGGAATAGTTACCGGCGCGTTGCAGCTTAACGGTACCGACTTTCACGGTGTAATTCTCAGACAGTGTGTAGCCTTCCTTCGGAGTAATGGTAAAGTAGCACACACCGCTGTCATTGAACAATGGAGAGGCGAAAGTGATGGTACACATCTCGGCGCTTTCTGCGTCAAGTCCTACGTTGAAGCCGTTTTCGCTGGCGGCGACGGGGTTGGCTGTTGTAGTTGTCGTTGTGGTGGTAGTAGTCGTGGTTATAATCCTTGTTGTTGTAGTTGTTAGGGTTGTCACTGCTGCATTTGGCTTTGTCCCATTCGACTTAATTGGACCAATAAAATCTGTAGACGTATATACTGTAACATCTGAATCCTGGAGCATCATAGTATCCATCGAAACATCATATACAAATCGAACAGATTCAATTTTGATGTTATTCCACACATCGCTAGCATAATAATTGTAGAATTTTATTTTGGCATCAGCAAAGGAAATTATATGATTAACATCATTGTCTGTAGAAAGTACAAAAGAAATTGTTGCTATATCTGCATTATTGTCACTTGTAAAATAAGTTTTAAAGTCTCCAGTGCTATTCCAACTATGGTATTCACTGTATCGGCAATTGAATGAACCACTTATCAACATATAGAAGTTAAATCCAGTATTCATATCTGTTGCATCTGAAACAGTAACCTCAATCTTGCTGGGAATTCGTGATTCATTTTCATTTGCATAGAAATAAGGAGAGATATCATACTCCTGATTAAATGAAAAGTTTTCAATGGTCAGCACTGCTGAATTCACATCTGTTATACTTTCAGTTGTTGTAGATGTCGTTTCAATCGTCGTGATTGTAGTCGTTGTTTCTGTTGTTGTCGCTGTGGATGTTGTCTCAGTGGTAGTTGTTGTGGTAGTGGTAGAAGTGGTAGTAGTTGTTTCAATAGCAGATGTCGATGTCGTATCGCTTGTTGTTTCTTCAACTGGAACAATACCTTCAACGTGAAGAGAAACATTCTCACTTAATGTGACATACCATCCATCAGATACACTTCCAGGACACGGATACTGTTTTCCATACTTATCATAGTTTGCATAAACCGTGACAGAATCATCAAATTTATAACCTGAAAGCGGCTCAATAGTGAAATAATAAGCACTTCCACTTACCTTATCAGGAATCAATCGGCAAACCTTTGCGCTTTCTTCATCCAAGGAAACAGTATATGTTGTCTCCTCAGTCGTAGATTCTTCCGTTTCAGAAGTACTGAGCGTTGTTTCAACAGTCTCTGCTGTTGTTTCTTCTGTCAGGCTCGATTCCGTTACATCTGGCACAACAACACTGGATTCCGTTGTGACAGTAGAAACTGTGGTAACCTCAGAAGTTTCAGACGAAACGAAGGAGGATTCTGTTGTGGAACTGGTTTCGGTAACAGGAACTGCAGTGGTAGTGGTTGTCGTTGTTGGTGTGGTGGTTACAGTTGTTGTTTCAGCTGTTTCCGGCGGTTCTGGCGCATTCAAAATCTCACAGATCACATCGTTTGCATTAACGCCCTCGCAGTACAAATGAATCAGTCTGTCCTGGTTGACAATACCATCAGTGCCATCCCAGCCATCGCAGTATGTTAAATAAAACTCTTGTGTGTTAGAGGAAAGACCGTTATATTTGACAATCTTGTAATCTTTGTCATAGACCACATAGTTCAAAGCCTTATTAAAATTAATGCCCATTCCGTAAGTTACGTCTTTTTCTTTTATGTTTGAAGCACTGATATAGTCACACTTTGTCCAGTCTAATGTGATATTTGTGTAATTATTGTTGCCGTTGATGGTGAGCATGGGAAGGTAGGATTCTGTTATCAATGTAGAGGTAATATTAGAGGTTCGATTCAGATTAATGGAAATTGTTGCACCCAGCTCGCCCAATGCTCCACCATAACTAAGTCGCATAAAAGGGTACAAATCCCAACTTAATTCAAAAACTACTTGAACTGTATTATCGTCTATTTTATTGTATGTATAATCTGGATATTGAAAACTACTGGTGTCATTATTGGCTTTTGCTGTATTGGAGACAGCATAATATACCCATGCATATTCTGGTTTCTTAAAATTGCTAATAACTGCATCTGCATCTACATTACTTAAAGTAATCGCCAATTCATCTCCAACAGAATAACCGCATTTCTCAAAATCCAAATACAAAACCTGTCGATATAATTTCTCACCTGGTTTTGCACCGGTAAGCCATTCAGAGTCCATCCAGTTGAAAACTTCATGCTTATATAATATTGTTGACAAATCAGAAGGAACAGTTCCGTTGTCCACATATATGGAGACGCTATCCTCTTCAGGATATGCTACTTGCAAATTATCCCCTGCATTCCAACCAGTAACAACAATCCAACCTCTACTTGAATCTTTTGAACCATTCTTTAATATAACACGATATGTTATCTCTGTATTATTCGACAAAGTTCCATCATCAGCCACAGAAATCACGTTATCATATTTTTCTTTAAAAGCTTCAACAGCTTTCGCCCCATCTGAATTAGGGTCACTATACTCCTGAAATGTTCCGTCAGCATCGGAAAAGATTACACTATACTTAATCCATCCATGTGCCGCCATGTCAATATCATTATCATAGACTTCATCACCATATGCATCATAACTAATGTAATTCAGGCAATCCTTATCAGTATTATCGCCAATGTAGATGTATACATTATGAGGATTATAACTGTCTTTTGCTTTTGAAGCGTCATATTGTTCACCTGTCCCCAAGCCATCATTTACATCCACATTTGGGAAAGCATAGTTTCCTTTTGCAATTTGTTTCCAACAATTTTTTTCCTCATCCCAGTTACCTTCGCCGTAGAGATTCTCTGTCCAAAGTTTACAGTAATAATCCAATCGAAATTGAATAAATTTAACACTATTGCATGCGTAATCAGTTGTATTGATAACAATTGTGCTATCAACTTTATAATGATCCGGAAACGTTGCATCATATCTAAAATCATTATCACTATTATCAGGATCAGCAAGCCAACCTTCCCAATCAGAATAAGACTTTACTCTCTCCTCCAGACCCTTCCATCCATTAATTTCTGTCGAGGTTACTGTCTGTGTGATAAGCGGATAATCCGCCGAATCCGCATAATTCGTCTTCAACAACACATCACAAGTCTCATCAGCTGTAACCGCATTATATCCATCACAATTCGCCGAGATTTTCACTTCCTGACTAGTGCCAGAAGAAACATTTTCATATTCCAGTGTGAAGTAATACACAATATTCGAATCCGTACTTGCATTGGTGATTTCATAAATTTTCTGATTTGCTGCTGCGCCCATTTCGGTACTAACATCTTTTACCCCCCGCGCCGCATCCGACCGCAGAATCGCCTCGGCATTCTCCTGCACTTCCTGCCAGTTCCAATACCGGCTCTGGGGGAGCTGGGTCTGCACCTCGCCCACCAGATTATCCAGCGCAGTCTGATAGTTCTGTATTTTTGCAGCCTGAACGTATGCGGCAATATTCGGTGCACAAAGCGCCGCAATAATCGCCATGATCGTCAGCACAACAATGAGCTCCACAAGAGAAAAACCCCGAATGAGCTTCGCCAAAGAAACGCCTCTTTTTCCTTTTTTCTTCCCTTTCATTGCTCTCACCTCTCAGAATGCCGAACCCGAAGCGGTTCGAATCAGCTTAACAAATCCAAAATTTCGTTCTTATTGTTCGATACCCGGATGGCATCATCCCGGCGAATGGTGCCAGCTCTGACCAGCCGTGCCAGGTCAGCATTCAACGTATGCATTCCCAGTGCTGCGCTGGACTGCATTACTGTGGACAGCTGGAAGCACTTGTTGTCACGGATCAGACTGCCTACCGCATCCGTTCCCACCAGAATCTCCGTTGCTGCAACACGTCCGCCTCCTGCTGCAAGGGGGATCAGCGCCTGGGTAATGACTCCTTTCAGGATCGTGGACAGCTGTGTCCGGATCTGGTTCTGGGCGTGAGGCGGACAGCTGTCGATGATACGATCCAGAGTTTGCGCCGCACCTGTGGTGTGCAGAGTGGACATAACCAAGTGACCTGTTTCTGCCGCAGTTACTGCCGCGGAGATTGTCTCATAGTCACGCATTTCTCCCACGAGAATTACATCCGGGTCTTCACGAAGAGAAGAACGCAGGGATGCTGCAAAACTCTTGGAATCCACACCGATCTCACGCTGGTGAATCACGGACATACCAGAATCGTAAACATATTCCACCGGGTCCTCGATAGTAATGATATGTTCCGCACGGTTCTTGTTGATGTAATCGATCATTGCCGAAAGCGTCGTGGACTTACCGCTTCCCGTAGGACCGGTCACCAGGATCAGACCACGGGGCTGGTCTGCCAGATCACGCAGTACCTTGGGCATTTTCAACTGTTCCAGGGTAGGAATTGTATTGTTCAGCAGACGAATTGTCGCTGCAATTTTCTTCATCTGGCGGAACACGTTAACACGCTGGCGGCAATAATCCGGTGTTTCGATGGCAAAGTCTGCATCATCACCGTTTTCCAGCTGTGCGATCTGCTCCTCGTTCATCATGGACAGGATCATTTCCCGAGTTTCGCTTGCTGGGAACGAAAAACCGCTGTCCACCAGTTGTCCGTGAATGCGGAACGAAACCGGCATTCCCTCGCTGATATGGATATCGGAGCACTTGCGCTCCCGGGCATTCATAATTAATTCATTCATTGTCATGGTGTTGTTCTTCCTTTCATTAGTCAGAATAATACGCGATCTTCATAACTTCTTCCGGCGTGGTAACGCCTTCTTTTACCAATTCAATGGCGCTTTCCATCAGATTTCTCATGCCTTGTGATTCTCTCGCATACTGTGTCATTTCCTCGCTGTCCGCGCCGTTTGCGATCATACGCTTGAGCTTTTTATCAATATAAACCATTTCATGTATGGAAATACGTCCTTTATAGCCGGTGTTATTGCACACCTTGCAGCCCTTGCCACGTGTGATCATGGGAATTCCCTCTCCCACAATGGCAATATCATCGGCAGTTGCCGGGGCTTCATATTTGCAGAACTGGCAGACTTTTCGTACCAGACGCTGGGCTACAACGCCCACAAGGGAATTGGAGATCAGATATGGTGCAACGCCCATATCCGCCAGACGGACAATGGACGAAATCGCATCGTTGGTATGCAGCGTGGAAACAACCAAGTGACCAGTGATTGCAGAACGAACGGAAATTTCAGCTGTTTCTGCGTCACGGGTCTCACCGATCATGATAATATCCGGGTCCTGACGGAGCAGCGCACGCAGACCAACTGCAAAGGTCATACCGGCAGCCACATTGACCGAAGTCTGAGTAATGCCAGGGAGATCTTTTTCCACCGGATCCTCGATGGTGGAGATATTCACCGGGCGCTGTGCCAGGTGCTGCAAAACCATGTACAGGGTGGTAGTTTTACCGGAACCCGTAGGACCGGTAATATAAATAATGCCGTTCGGTGCAGACATCATTTTCATGAGCATATTATAGGAATGGTCATTCATACCAAAGTGCCCGGCATGATCGATCTTTGTATCAGATACCAGATAACGCATAACGATTTTTTCGCCCTGGGTCGTGGGCAACACGGAGATACGCATACTGATATCAATGCCCTCCAGTACAGCATGAAAATTTCCATCCTGGGGAATTCGCTTTTCCGCAATATTCAGGTTGCTCATAATTTTAATACGGGCAACTATAGAGTTGTGCAGCGCTTTTTCCAGGGTGAGATACTGCACCATCTCGCCGTCAATACGCATACGAACCTGTGTAAAGTCCTTAAAAGGTTCAATGTGAATATCACTGGCATTTGTACTGTAACCCCGTACCAGCAGGGAGTTAATAAGCTTGATGATGGGCACATCGTCATCGGCATCATCAGCTGTCAGCTGCGGTACTTCGATATCTTCCGCAGAAATATTTGCCTTCTTCGCCGCCTGTTTGGTGCTGATCTCGGCATAGTAATATTCAATGGCTTTTCTGATTTTTCCCTCTTCACACAGAAATACTTCCAGAGGCATATCCACGATCTGCCGGATATCCTCCTGGGCATAAAAGTTCAGAGGGTCAGACATCACCAGCTGCAATCTGCCGTCAATTTCCGAAACCGGAATGACGCAGTATTTTTCGGCGATCTGCTTTGGAACTTTGGCAACGGTGTCCACGTTGACCTCGTACTCCTCCAGATTCACCATTTGCAGATCCAGTTTTTTCCCCAGCGCTTCCAGCACCTGGGTCTCTGTTACGAAACCCATTTCTTTCAGCAGTGCGCCAAACCGCATCTTTTTGCCGGTCTGCGATTTCTGATATTGCAGTGCCTGGTCAATTTGTTCCTGTGTAATATAGCCATATTCTTTCAGGACTTCACCAATTGGTAAATTCTGCAATGCTCTCACCTTTTTTCATTTGATTTATTCTAATCCTTCGATACATAAGCTTCCATCAGTTGCAACTTTGCTGTCATAATTTAGCCCTGATATATTTGGAGAATTTTTCAGTTCAATAATCCTCGAATCGGAATAATACACAGTACCGTTTCGTTCGATTTTAAGATTCACTTTAACTCGGTTTACGCCGCTTTCTTCCACAGTATAGCTTGCTTTATACGTTCCAAGTTTACAAACTTGATTTTCCGCAGTATGTCCTGTATCCGTATTGGAATATTTTAAAGTGGTTTCTGCATTCAAGTACTGTTTTCCTTCATCTTCTTTTAGAGATAATTGTACTTGATATGGATATGTTATCGTATAAGATTCTGAACTTTTGTAGATTTTTGTTGCATACTCCAGATTTCTCTCCAGCTGTTCCATTACCGCAATTCCTTTTTCCTGTGCTGTAAGAGTAATGACATTGCGACAGAAGATGCGCATGGCGTGCATGAGGATGCCAGATGATGTTGCAACCAGAACACCGATCAACACAACAGTAACAACTTCTTCCGCCAGCGTGAAGCCCTTTTGATTTTTGGAAAATTTCCTCATTGCGTCTCACTTCCTTACGACTGCGGACGATACTGCACAAAATCCTCAGAATATTGCTTTACTACGGTAAACGTTTCCGTGGAACCTTCAATTGCCACTGTCAAACCTGTCTCTGTACTTGTCATTTCCACAACAGCATTACTCCGTGCATGCTTCATTCTTGCACCGGAGTTCAAAAAGCTTGCACCGGTTGCGATGCCAGCCATGCCAATGGCAAAAGATGTGGAGATCATTGCAAATGCAACCACCACTTCTACCACCGTCATGCCCTTTTTGTTCGTTTTCACATCGCATCCCTCCGTTTATAAGTTGTAATATACCGCAGGCGTCCATGTTTCAGTTTCCGTGGGATTCGTCATTTTTGCACAAACCTCAGCCAATTCCAGAGCGTTGCCGCCAGGTGTATGCCGTGTCACTTTGGCAGTCAGATAAATCTCCCCGCTTATTCTGGCAGATGCCTCTGTGGAAGTATCTACCACAGAATGACTGATTGTAACAGTGCAAGTCCAGTTTTCTGCATTCGGGAACATAATCTTTACAGTTTCTGTAGAGTTGGATGTGCTGACATAGGGACTTTGGTATGATGTTCCATCTTCCAACACATCGCCTTCTCTTTGAATATCAGCCGAGATCAGTTCAATTGCTGATTCTGCATAGAGCTTCGCCTGATAGCGGTTGCTCTCCTCCTGCTCCCGGACATAATAGACCCTGCTGATGAAAATGATACCAGCAGAGATCAGAGAGATCATCAGCATCACCAGGACAGCCCAAAGCATTGCAGTACCTTTGAAACTGACACGTTTCTTTTTCATGTGCATCACCTGTTAAGCGCTTGCCGCAGCACCGGATTCACTTTCCGTTCCGGCGTCTTCTGCGGATTCCTCCTCAGAAACTTCCGCATCCGTCTGGAGCGGGCTCTCATACATATAAGCAGTAATGGTCATTGTAAAGCTGTAATAATCTGCAAATTTCTTCTCATCCTGGGGATTGGATTCATCGATCACTGCATTGGGGTCATCTATATTATTGAATGAATAGCTCGTGATTCCCAGGAAAGACACACGGTTGACAAAATTCAGCATCTGCACCATGTCCTCATAGTTTCCCTCCATGGAATACGTAAAATCACAGCGATACTCGCCGGTAGCTGTATAAGATGCCGCAGCAGCATCGCCCTCAGCCGCCGCACCAGGATTCTCCGCCGCCGATGCAACGGTATCCGGATTCGCCGTAATCAGATTGCCTTCCCCGTCTACGAAATATTCCATTGTCTCACCAATGGAGAGACTTGTCACCTTTACGCCGCACTCATTCATCACAAAGTTCAAAAACCGATCGATACGTTCACAGTCACTAAGGGGAAACAACCGCACAGTTTCTTCGCTGTTCTTTTTCTTCCACTCCTCAAGAGACTGCACATTCTGATCGTAGCTCTGACTCTGCTGCACCAACGCTTCGTATTGCTGTGTCAGCGTCTCGATCTGTTCCTTGGTTTCCGATGCTGTAGTAAGCATCGGACGAATCAGAAACTGGACAAAGCAGATGACCACCAATACAACACCCAGCACCGATAGCATAATCGCTTGTTTTCTGGTAATTTCCGTTGTCATTGTGCCACCTCCGTCGCCGGTTCCGTTGTTTCTTCATAAACATGTTCCACAAACACCGCGCTTATGGTATAGGTATACTCTGTATCTGAAAGCACATAGCCGGAATAGGAAATATCCGAAAAAATACCCAGCCGTGTGAGATTTGTCACAAAAAAAGAAACATACGTGCTGTTCGTTGAATTTGCCGTTATAGAAAGCACTACACCGTCATAAGAAAGTCCGGTAATCGTTGCCACCGTGATATCCTCCTGCGCTGTACTGTAAGTCTCACAGCTCAAAAGCTTTTCCGTCAGATCGTCAGAAAAATCATCGCAATAGGAACGGGAATGGTCGATCTCTTTGCGCACCTCTGCATAAGCATTCCCTGCTGTCCGCAGGGTACCGATATCAGCAGCCACAGCATTGGCGTTTGCAATTTTTTCCATCAATTCCGTGTCATTTGCCTTTTCCTGCAATGCGGCAACAATTTTGTCCTGTGTATGAACATAGATTTTTACACCGGCATAACTGCCGCCCAGAAGCAGCACTGCCACAATACCAATCACCGTGATCAATGCGCCTTTCTTTACAGTTTTTGCTTTTGGCGCAACCACGAGCGTATATAAGTTAATATCCTTTTTTGGCGTTTTCGCCATAGTCCTTCCCTCCCGTCCTTACTCTGAATAGCGGATCAGGCTACCCAGCAGAATCATAAAGTCAGCCGGGTTCATATGCTGCGGCAGAACAAGCTCTGTGGGGAGAAAATCCGGAAACGCACGAACCTGAACAGCGAAATTCTCCGAATACCGCGGAAACAGCTCTTCTGTTCCCGCCGGAAAACCGCAAAGGTAAATCTCGGTAATATCCGAGCCGGTCTGTTCCGACTTATTGAACTGAATGATGCTGTTGATATTTTGCCCCACTTCACGCTCAAAGCCGGGATCGGACGGGTCTGCCAGAATACGGCTGCGGCGCGTCATGATAAAGTCGTTGTTGGAGAACAAGCACTGCATGAGCATATTGCCATCCATAATAAATACGGTAAATGTCTTATCCTGAAGCGATTTCAGCCGCTTCATCATTTTAATGAGACAGTTCTGCACCAGATCAATGACCGAAAGCTCGATCTTTGCCTCTCTGAACAGTTCAATGTAACTGGTGATGAATTCTTTCGTGGAGAGCACCGCAAAGATACTACAGGAGCCGTCAGGATTCCGCGGATTGATGACGGAATAATCTACCAGTAAGTTCTGGATATTTTCCATTTCCCGGAACTCTGTTTTAATAAGACCCGGCACATTTTTAGGCGGTGTCTGGGGAATTTTCATGGGCTTTGTGACAATTGAGCTTCCATTTACCACCAGAGACACGGATTTGGAAGGCAAACTGTATTTTTTCCACATTTCCGACAGGGTGTTCTGGAGCGAATAGCTGTTCATGATAATGCCGTTGAGGATGCAGCCCTCCTCCAGTTCCTCCTGGTAGAAATTCTGCACCTGTATTTTATTTTTCGCATAGACGCCAGTAATCACCTGTATTTGATGATTGGAAATATATACATGAATGGAAACATCTTTCATGTGTTCTCATCTCCTTATCCAGTCCAGAATATGGGGCAGAATCGCCCGGATTGCCACGGTGTTTTCATCGATGTTGCCATACATAGAGTACATGGGCACAAGCACCGAGACCATAACGCCTGCAACGACAACGCCGAGAATACAGATCATCACCGGTTCGATGACAGACATCATGGATTTGATTGCCGCACTGGACTCATATTCATAGTCATCCGCTGTGGAAAGCAGCATGGAATCCAGCTTACCGGTCTCCTCCCCGACCTTAATTGTATCTCCCAGCTTGCTGTCGAAGCCGTCCATTGCCTTCACGGAATCCGAAAGGGGGTTACCGATGCGTATGCTTTTGATGCAGTCATCAAACTGGGAACGGAGATAGCTGTTGTTCACCGTATCCCGTGAGATCTGGAGTGCATTCAAAATGGAAAGACCACTGGTATAAAGTGACGCCAGCGTCCGGGAAAAACTTGCCGTATAGACAATGCGCACCAGACCGCCGATTTTCGGAAGGTGAACGATCATCCTATCGATTACGAGCCGAGATGCGGGATTGCGCATGATCATGATAAACAAAAAGACAAGGACAGCCACAGCGATAATGACAACATACCAGTAGTGGATCAGGAAATTACTCATGCCCATCATGATCCTTGTCATGAGGGGCAGTTCTGTGTCTGTGAACATATCGCCGAACATGGGGAGAATGACCGTGAACATAAGGATAATCACTGCAACCAAAAGAACCATCAGCACGATAGGATACGCAAGAGCACCCTTTACCTGAGACTTGATGCGCTGCTGTTTCTGGAAATGTTCCCCCATATTCATAAAGGTTTCGCCGATCTTACCGCTTGCCTCACCGGCACGAACCATACTGATGAGCAGTTCCGGAAAGACTTTTCCCTGGTCTGCCATAGCTTCGGAGAGTGCTTTTCCGTGCTTCAAATCTGTTGTCATTTCCGCAAAGCATTTTTTTGCAAATTTCGAAATACTGTCACGATTGGAAATGATGTTAAAGGATTGAATGACAGAGACGCCGGCTTCTAGCAGACTTCCCAGCTGACGGCAGAAGTCTGTCAGTTCCTTGGCTTTCAGCTTCGAGCCAAAAGATGTTTTGGAAGTCTGGGTATAATCCAGCAGAAAGAGATCTTTTTTCTTAAGTTCGTTCAGCAGTGCTTCTGGATCACTTGCGGTCATAACACCTCTAACAGTTTTTCCGCTGAGTGCTGTGGCACGGTATTTATAGTTTGGCAATGGTTTCTCACTCCCATGTTCAAGTTTTTGGATACCCCTCCACCGCCTGGCGGCGGTCCCCCTCCCCTTTCAGGGGAGGCTTTTGTGGAAGAGGATTTCGACTCCTCCACCGCCTGGCGGCGGTCCCCCTCCCCTTTCAGGGGAGGCTTTTGTGGAAGAGGATTTCGACTCCTCCACCGCCTGGCGGCGGTCCCCCTCTCCTTTCAGGGGAGGCTTTTGTGGAAGAAGATATCGACCCCTCCACCGCCTGGCGGCGGTCCCCCTCCCCCTTTAGGGGAGCTTTTTTAGACGATTACCTGTTTAATCTCGACATTATTTTTTCCTCAATTGCACGGCAAACACCTTCAAAATTTCGGTCGACCTCTACATTAGGAAAACGAAGCACTTCTAACTGATACTGTTCCAAAATTTCAGTGCGAATTTCATCATACTCTTCGCCGTCTTCAGTATAGTGCTGTGAGCCGTCCAGTTCAATGATCAGATGCGCCGCATGACAATAAAAATCTACAATATAACGTCCAATTACTCTTTGCTTATACCATTTTATTGGACAGGTTCGCAGGAAGTCATACCATAGATGTTTTTCCTGCTTTGTCATATTTTTTCGAAGTATGCGTGCATTTTCTTTTAGTTTTGCATTGTATCCGGTGTAATGATAATTTTTTTCAGATTCCATTGTTTTTACTTTCTCCGGGTTTACCCCTCCACCGCCTGGCGGCGGTCCCCCTCCCCTTTCAGGGGAGGCTTATTCAGCAAATTCGTGCCCCCAGAGCCTCCCCTGAAAGGGGAGGGGGACCATTGCGAAGCAATGGTGGAGGGGTTCCAGATACGCAACAAAGCACTCAGCACCCAATTGTGCTGAATGCTTTGTAAAATTTTCTTAACTGGTTAAGCTTAGCTTACAGAATATGTAGAGCCATTATAGGTAACAGTAGTGCCATCACTTACATAAGTTAATCCAGTAACTTTACCGCCTGCAATTGTTAAAGAAGTAACATCACCCGGAACTTCTGCAAGCAGTTCAATGGTATCAGCAATACCTTTCGCATCATTTGAAGTCGCTGTATGTCCTGTGCTACTAATTGAAGCAGCTGTATAGGCTTCAGGATTAGAATCTGTATAAATTGTAAGAGTTACAGCACTTCCAGTTGCTTTGCTGACATATTGACCATTTGGATCAGCAAAAGCAGAAGAAGCAATGGTCTGAGCAGCAGAAACAGCAGAAGATGCCTCATTCTTTATATTAGACTCTTTCGTCTGCTTGATATAACCAATCAAAGTCGGAACCAAAGCCGCAGCCAGAATCGCCATAATAACCAGTACAACGATCAGCTCAACGAGTGAGAAGCCCTTGCGGTTCTTCTTCTTTTTCTTCATGCTTGTCAAAACGTTCATCGGGGTTTTCATATAAAACTCCACCTTTCATAATAAATATAGTTTTAGTAAAATAGAATAAGTAAGATTCCAGAAGCACCCGCTTCTGCTGAAAAGCCGGCATCGCATCGGCGGGCTTCTGGAGAAGTACGGAAGAACTTATCAACGCTCTCTTCCGTGATTGCATATTTATTATAACATGCCAAAATTGTTTTGTCAATGGCTTTTGTACAGAATTTATGATTTACACAACATTGTTGCACTGATTTTGTGCATTTTTACTCTTGACAGGAAAACCTCTCTAAATTGCGTGATTTTTTCATTCCTGTTTTTTCTTTTTTTCGTCGATCTCAGCGAAAATGTGCTGGCTTTCAGAAGAATATGTCTTTTTTTCTTCCCTTTCCAAAAATAATTTCGTGTATCACAGAAGCATTTTAAAACGGCGGTGGATTTTTCTGGAAATTTATCGAGTGTACGAAAGCAATATCTTCCCCGACAAGTGCTTTTCCACTGCTTGACAAATATCGACAAAGCTGGTACAATATATCAGAACACACCGAATGCGGATAACGTATCAGGCGGTCGAATCCACGCTCCCGGAAGGGAGTGAATGCGCATGAATCTGGATGTTCTCTCCAAACTCATCAGCATTGTTTGTGATGTCTTTGTGGCATATCTTGCTTACTTAACGCACAATAAACGGAAATAACCGCCCCCAGAGCTCCAATCTTAGGACGGTTATTTCTTAACTATCTTTTATTTGGGAGCAGACCGCCTTTCGGTGTGTTCTGCTTTTCTATATTATACCCGATTTCGGCGGCGTTGTCAAGACTTCTTCCCATTGTTTTTCATGCCAATGTGGTGCAAAAAAATTTCTAAAAATATCCTGTGCTACGCTATTATGAGAATTGACAAAGCTCAAATTGCGTGATATAATATAAAATAGAACGACCGCAGAAAAACGAAGATTTCCGGGCGTGATTTTGTACACAAACGATGTAAAAATATATGATAACCCTTCGTGGAACGGTGTTCCCTGAAACCAACCCTTTGGAAGCCGAAAATGTTGCAGTAAAAAAGGAGAAATAGCATGGTGCGATGGTTTGTTGAATTGAATTTCCCTGCACTGATAATGCTTGGCTTTATGTCAGCCTTTCTGATGATGAACTCGATTTTTCAGAAAAAGATAAACAGGACTTTCGGACTGAGTCTTATCATAACCGTTATTGAAATGATCGTCTATTTCGCCGAACTCTGGGAGGTAGAATACGGCAGTTCCGCAGCTCTATGCATATTGTATTGTGCAGTGGGCTATGCAGTCCGACCGTTGATCATATACCTCTTTGTAAAGCTGTCGCTCCGCAATG
Source organism: uncultured Ruminococcus sp. (assembly GCF_937915125.1). GTDB lineage: Bacteria > Bacillota > Clostridia > Oscillospirales > Ruminococcaceae > Ruminococcus_C. The sequence goes on from NZ_CALDMP010000095.1 coordinate 35,051, forward strand.
ATAACACCAGCCGTTTGTTCAGATTTCTGATACTGATCCCTATGTTCCTGAATGCGCTGGCTGCTTTTTCTGCATTTTTTACAGATATTGTCTATACATACAACGATGCAAATGAATTTGTAAGAGGCCCCTTGGGTTATTTTACGCACATCGTATGTATTTTTTACATGATATTGCTGCTGTTACTGACGGTGACCCGATTCTGCCGCAAAGACTATTCCGAAGGGCTTATCATATTTTTGATCGTGACTGTAAACATTATCGCAATGGTAATGGAATCATTCATGGGAATGTATGGTTCAAGCAGAACCGCATATGCCCTTTCCATCGTGTTCTATTACATGTTTTTCAGCGTGGAAAGCTTTAAACGCGATCCCCTGACGAATACGCTAAACCGCCGCTGCTTTTACATTGATTCGGAAAAGCATAAAGAAGATCTTACTGCTGTGGTTTCCATCGACCTCAATAATCTGAAAAAGATAAACGATACAGAAGGCCATGCAAAGGGGGATGAAGCCATCTGTGCGACCGTAAACGCCGTAGAAAAAGCGGTCCCCAAAGGATGCATGCTTTATCGCACAGGCGGCGATGAATTCATGATTTTGTGCATAAAAACAAAACAAAGCATTGTGCAAAAAATGCTGACAGATATCTGCATAGAAATGAAAAAAACACCTTACACTTGCGCTCTGGGCGCCGCATATACAAATGGGGAAGATTTTGACAGCTTATGTGCCAAAGCCGATTCCGAAATGTACAAGGATAAACAGAGGTATAAAGAGAAACAAAGATGTAAAACCGCATAACACAAAACCGCTGCTTTGCCCAGGCAGCGGTTTTTGTTGTATCGCAGTGAAAATCTTGGAAAGCCACTTGACGAATCCGGAAAAAAGTAGTACAATAAGAAAAGTAACATATATATTATTGGAGGTTATTGTCATGTCTGAGAAATTTATCGTGGAAACATCTGCGAGACACGTACATCTGACAGCGGAGGCTTTTGCAGTGCTGTTCGGCGAGGGTAAGGAACTGACAGTGAAGAAAATGCTGTCCCAGCCGGGTCAGTTCGCAAGTGAAGAGCGTGTGACCATCGTTGGCCCGAAGAAGGAACTGCCTAACGTTTCTATCCTTGGTCCGTTCCGCAGCGCAAACCAGGTCGAGCTGTCTGCAACAGATGCACGTTCCATCGGCATTGCTGCTCCCATCCGGGAATCCGGCGATGTGGCTGGTTCCGGCGCATGTAAGATCGTTGGACCGGCAGGCGAACTGGAGATCTCTGAGGGCGTGATCGTGGCAAAGCGTCACATTCATTTCACTCCTGAAGATGCTGAAAAGTTCGGTGTCAAGGATAAGGACGTTGTCTGGGTAAAGGTAGACACCGACGGCAGAAAGGCAATTCTGGGTGATGTGGTTTGCCGTGTTTCCCCGAGTTATGCAACTGCAATGCATATTGATACTGACGAATCTAATGCTATTAGTGCACCGCGTGACCTGATGGGCGAGATCGTTACAGTAGACTAAGCGTTTTTATGGAAAATAACGGCGGCTGCTATGGGGTGTATGCAGATGCTCCGGCAGCTGCCGTTTTTCTGTCAATGAAGGGAGATATCAAATATGAAGCATTGGAAAAAACTTGCAGCACTTCTGCTTGCCGGTGTTATGAGCGCATCGGTTTTCACAGGCTGCGGCAGCCAGAATAACGGCAGCAGTTCCCAGAAGGAAGAATCCTCCGCAGCAGAGACATCTGCCGAGGATTCTCAGGAAACAGAAGCACCGGAGACAACGGTCGAGACAACCACGGTGCATGTCAGCCCAGTGGAAACTGTTTCCTCCACCCTGGGAACGGAGATCACGGATATCAATGCCATTCTCGACCGGAGCAATGAGGATGCCAATAACTATAAAGCAAAGCTCAGTAACTTCATAGAAGAGGGCGATGTGGTACAGTCCTTTACCTTTATTGTGTATGCGGCAGACGGTTCTTCCAATCTGGGGAATTATAAAGGCGGCTATGGCGTTTCTGTTTCCAGCGACTGCGCCAGCGCTACAGACGAGGGCTGGTATCAGGCAACTGACTTTGAGCAGTCCCTGAACAGTTCCTATGCGGAGTTTACCTGGAATGTTCCCACGGAGATCCAGTCCTATATTGACCCCAACGGAGAGGTATTGTTCGGCCATTGGTGGAGCAATGTACAGCAAGTGAAGCTGTCAAGCATTGTCTGCACCTACACGCGCACCAAGGAAGTACCGGTGGATGGCACCAATTCCGTCAGCCCGGCGGCTACACTGAACTATAATAATGAAGCAGCCAAAACAGCAAAGATCCCCCTTTCTGATCTGATTGGCGAGGAAGATACGCTCCAGACTGTAACCTTTGATATCAGTGGCGGCGGTTCGCTGGGGAAATTCACTGGCGCATTTGGTGTGTCGGTGGATGAAAGTGCGGACTGCGCCACAGATAAGGGCTGGTATCAGAGCAAAAATGTCTGCATTTTTACGGATGCGTCCAGTCTGTCCCTGACATGGATTGTACCGGATGATGTGAAGGAAAGCATCGACAACGGCGGCGATATCATGCTTGGCTTCTGGTGGAGCGATCAGGCAAGCATTACCCTGAACAATGTCAGTGTACGTTACAGCAACAGCACGGGTACAACAACCCAGACAAAGCCGAAAACCGATGCCGCAGAAGCTTCCGGCAGTGCAGTACCATCTGTCTCCGGAGAAACGCCTACCAGTGAAGAAGTCAACGCTATGACCTCAGCGCAGATCGTAGAAAATATCAAGGTGGGCTGGAATCTGGGGAATACCCTGGACAGCTATAATACCAATTCCAGCGATACAGAGACCGGCTGGGGCAATCCGAAAACGACAAAGGCAATGTTCGAAGCAGTACAGGATGCCGGCTTCAATGCTGTGCGAATCCCTGTAACCTGGGGTGAACATATGGCCGCTGATGGTACCATTGAAGCGGACTGGATGGCTCGTGTCAAGGAGGTCGTGGATTATGCCTATGACTGCGGTCTGTACGTCATTCTGAATGTGCACCACGACGATTACCTCTGGCTGACGCCTACCAATGATAAGCTGGAAAATGACAAGGCAGTCCTGACGAATATCTGGAAACAGATCTGTGCAGAATTCCAGGATTATGACCACCGCCTGATTTTCGAGGGTATGAACGAACCTCGTGTGGTTGGCTCTGCGGAAGAATGGACTGGCGGTACGCAGGAATCCTATGATGTTATCAACCAGCTGTTCCAGGCATTTGTGGATACCGTCCGGGCATCCGGCGGCGCCAATACAGACCGTACCGTTATTGTGACAACCTACGCTCAGTCTGTGGAGAAAAAAGCTGTCAGTGGTTTGAAAGTACCTAATGATGACCATGTCATCGTCTCTCTGCACATTTATACGCCGTGGAAATTCTGCGGTCCGGAGGATAATCGTGCAGACTGGGGTTCCGATGCGGACAAGTCCGAGTTGGATACCACATTCCAGTACCTGGACGACACCTTTGTCAGCAAGGGTATTCCGGTGATTATTGACGAATGCGGTGCGGTCAATAAAAACGAAAACACCGCTGCACGTGCTGCATGGTACGGCTATTATATCAGCGCTGCCAAGAAACACGGCATCAAATGTTTCCTCTGGGATAACGGCGAAAAGGCAGACGGTTTCGCACTCTTCGACCGGAAAAATTGCACCTGGTACTACCCGGAGATCATTCAGGCAATTATGAATGCCGCTTCTTGATGTTGTGAAAGTTAACAAAAATAATTCGTAATATATGTGGAAAACGTAGAATTTCGCTAACAGGAGAAAAAATCGCTCTGGAAACGTGCAAAAAATCGTAAAGTATGCTATAATGGAAGAAAGCATTTTTTGAACCAAGAATGGAGGCATTTTAGATGAGTCATCGAATCATTACAATTGAAAGAGAATATGCAAGCGGCGGCCGTGAAATCGGCGAACTGGTGGCGCAGCGCCTGGGAATCCCGTGCTATAACCGGGAAATCCTGAAAATGGCATCGGAGCGCTGCAACGTTTCTATGGAATATCTGGAGACAGCAGAAGAGGCTGCACCGAAGAGCTTTTTGTATACACTGATGCTGACTTCCAGCCCCACACGCACCATTGAGGAAAATCTGCCCTTGTCAGATAAGGTATATATCATTGAAACGAATATCATCCGGGAACTGGCAGAAAAAGGTGACTGCGTCATTGTGGGCCGCTGTGCTAGCTATATCCTGCGTGATCTGGAGAACCTGTTCAATGTGTTTATCTATGCGGACACAAAGTCCCGCTCAGAGCGTGCTGTGAAGGAATATCAGGTCGACCCGCGCCGGGTGGAGGCAATGCTCCGCAAGACCGACAAGCGCCGTGAAACGTTTTACAGCATCAATACCGGCGGCAATTGGTACGACAAATCCAATTATGACCTGTGCCTGAACAGTGGTGCCCTGGGACTGGAACTGTGTGCAGAACTGATCGTGGACACGGTGAAGAAAACGATTTATCAGCAGTGAGAGACTTTATAATGCGAAATCCGGAAGCTCTGCTAAAATTCAGTCTTATATAAAGGAAAAGAGTATACCGGTAGACGTTTCTTGCTCCTATATAAATTATAAATCTAGTTAAGGCAATACCGCACAAAGATTGTGCGTCAAATGCGCCGTCAGATTTTTCGTCAGATGAAACAAAAAGCGCAGTGAATACTTTGTGTATTCACGAGCATTTTTGTGAAATATGACGGAAAATATGCAAGCATATGACGTGCAAAGCCGCCAGGCGCTCTTTGTGCGGTGTTGCCTTAAAATAACCGCCCTAAGCGAGTCGCTCAAGGCGGTTATTTTCGTTTCTTTCGTGCACCCTTGACAATCTGCGTGAACTTCGGTATACTTGTATTTGAGCAATAAAAGAATCACTGAAATAAATGACACTGTACAAGGAGGAACGTATGAAAAAAGCATTGATTGCCATGAGCGGCGGCGTAGACAGTTCTGTTGCAGCACTGCTCATGCAGCAAAAAGGCTATGACTGCGTAGGCGCAACCATGAAACTGTTTGAAAACGAACAGGCAGGTGTCAAGCGGGAAAAAACCTGCTGTTCTCTGGATGACGTAGAGGACGCCCGGAGCGTGGCATATGGTCTGCATATGCCCTATTATGTTTTCAACTTCACCGCTAATTTCGAAAAAGAAGTCATGGATCGGTTTGTCTCCGCATACCAGCGGGGCTGGACACCCAATCCCTGCATTGACTGCAATCGATATCTGAAATTTGAAAAGCTGTTCCTCCGCATGAAAGAAATGCAGATGGATACCATTGTCACCGGGCATTATGCAAGGGTGGCATATGACGAAGCAATCGGACGATATTTGCTCAAAAAAGGACTAGATCACAGCAAAGATCAGAGCTATGTCTTGTATAACCTAACCCAAGAGCAGCTGGCACATACACAATTCCCCGTAGGCGAACTGACCAAGCAGCAGGTACGGGAAATCGCAGAGGAAAACGGTTTTCTCAACGCCGACAAGCCTGACAGCCAGGACATCTGCTTTGTGCCGGACGGCGACTATGCCGCTTTCATTGAACGGTATACGGGAACAGTGCCCCAGCCGGGAAAGTTTCTGAATACTGCCGGAGAAACCATTGGCACTCACCGGGGCGTGATACACTACACCATCGGTCAGCGGCGTGGACTGGGAATCTCTGCAGCACATCCTCTGTATGTCTGCCGCATTTGTCCGGAAGAAAATACCGTCACCCTGGGCGGCAGCGAGGACTTGTTCACTCAGACACTGACGGCAGTTGATGTCAATCTCATCTCCTGCGATTCCCTGCCCCATCCCATCCAGGTACAGGCAAAGATACGCTACCGTCAGCCGGCACAACCTGCTACAGCCTGGCAGACCGAAGATGGCATCCTGCACGTGGAATTTGATGCGCCTCAGCGTGCCATTACCTGCGGACAGGCAGTGGTACTCTACGATGGGGATATCGTCATCGGCGGCGGAAGAATTGCTTCCACAAAATAAAACAAAGCCATATTCCGATGCATGAATCAAAAAAAGTCGGAATATGGCTTTTTGTACATAGAATGTATGTCGTGACACATTGATTTTGAAGAAAAATTATGCTATACTGGTATTAGCTTTTGAATAAGAATGAGGAATATCGGTATTGCCTGCGGCGATGGATTCAGATTAAATAATACATTGATTTATAATCTGCGAGCGAAGCGAACACCACCATTTCTATGGCAACACCGCACAAAGAGCGCCTTCCGGCTTTGCACGTCATATGCTTGCATCTT
>NZ_CALDMP010000096.1 GCF_937915125.1 uncultured Ruminococcus sp.
AATAAAATCGACATCGCAGCAGTAAAAGCAATAATTCTTTTTTTGATCATGTTAATCCTCCTCACTTCAAAATATTATTAAAACCTGAATCCGCAAAATTGAATTTTATAAAAGCACAAAAAGTGGCTGTATTCCGAGAAAAACAAGATATTTTTCAGCTTTGAAAAGTACACCTTTTGGGTGAATAATTTTAAGCAAGAAAAAAGCTTGTTTAAGCCTTAAAATAGGGCGAAAACAGATATAAGGTCAATTTGAGTTTTGCGGATTCAGGATGATGATAAAGATATGGAAATCTCCATCGACACAGTATCCTTGCTTTATGTGGTATGCTCTAGAACAGCGCTATAGAATATACAGAGCCTTGCAACCAGCTATGATTATCTGGTTGAAAAATACCCTACCATTCATATTACAGATTACCGTTTCATGATAACCACATGCTGGACACCACTGTCAAAGAAAGGAGTGAAACAGATTGTCAAATAATAACAAGATGGAATGCGTGGAATTTGAGCAGTTTATTGACTTACTTGCAGAACTAATTTTGAAATACGGAAATGAGGTTCTGCAAGAAATAGAACAAGATACATATGAGAAAAGCACCGATCAATCTTAAGATCGATCAGTGCTTATTTCCTCAAATCATCTTATAATGCCGAAACGCATCAAGGATAGCTTGCTCCTTTTCCAGTGGGCAGTTAGGCTGTCTGGAATATTCTGACTTTGCCTTATTGAAATTGCTACGCTCAATTATACCGCACTTCTGCTTTACCTGCGCAATGTTAAGAGATGACACTATTAAACCTGCATGCTCCTTAACATAAGCCTTGATTTGTGCATAAGTTGCCTTGCTGTACTTTTCAAAGCTGAAAAATATCTTGTTTTTCTCGGAATACAGCCACTTTTTGTGCTTTTATAAAATTCAATTTTGCGGATTCAGGTATAATACAAGGACACCTGTCCAGGTAAAGTATATACTGCTCTGATGGTCGGTTGTCCTCACACATCAGAGAAACTAACAGATATTGTACCGACAAATTTCCCGTACTGAAATGTATAATTAGAATGATGATAAAGAAATGAACCAGTCTGATACTTTCTCGTAAATATATTTTTCTTATTCTCCTTCTGTCTGTAGTGTATATAAAAATCTGTGAAAAGCCTGTCTGCCAGCTTCATTTCTTTTGAAAACACCAGCGTCCAGTAAAACCTGTTCAAAAACTTTGCCAACCTCTGCACGAACAATATCTGAAGCATTTTCTTTTGAAAAATCCGGATGATTTTGCAGTATTTTCTTTGCCCATTCAGCATGAGCAGCAGTTTGCGTATTATCGTTAAGGTCTTTTCCAGACAACAACGCATTCTCCACGGCACTCAGTTCTTCTGCAAGACGTGAAGGCAATACTGCAAGTCCCATGACCTCAATCAGACCGATATTTTCCTTTTTGATGTGATGCAAAGATGGATTGGGGTGAAACAGTCCCAGCGGACGTTCCTCTGTTGTATGATTGTTGCGCAAAACTAAGTCGCATTCATAATAGTTTCCGTTCATGCGTGCAATGGGCGTGATTGTGTTATGCGGTGTTCCATTTGTTACCGCCAGTATATCAGCACTTTCATCACTGTAAGTGCGCCATTTTTTCAGAATATAGCTGCAAGCTGCGGATAGACTGCTTCTGTTTTCTGATTTCAGCCGAATAACAGACATAGGCCATTTCACAATGCCTGCCTGTACGTTTGAAAACTGTGGTATACAGAAATTCTTTTCAATTTTTGCTTTTTCCATTGCAAATGTGTATCTTCCACCCTGAAAATGTTCATGACTGAGAATTGAACCGCCCACAATCGGCAAATCTGCATTGGAACCAACAAAATAATGGGGCAGATAATCCAGGATGTCAAACAACTTTTCAAAGACCGTATCATCAATTTTCATTGCCGTATGATTTTCATTGAATACAATGCAATGCTCGTTGTAGTAGCCATAGGGAGAATATTGTATTTGCCATGATTCTCCGCTGATTTTCAATGGTATCGGGCGCAGATTCTGTCTTGCCGGATGATTCAGATTTCCTGCAAATCCTGCATTTTCCGGACACAGCTGACATTTTGGATAAGACGTAGACTGTGCCGCTTTTGCAGCTGCAATATCTTTCGGGTCTTTCTCCGGTTTAGAACGATTTATGGTGATATCCAGTGTGCCATACTCTGATTCGTAGGTCCACTTCAAATCCCTGGCAATTCTGCCCTGACGGACATAGTTCAGTTTCTTGCTGAAATCATAATACCAGTTTGTGGCCGATTCCGGAGATTTTGCATAATATTGACGAAATTCAGCTGTCACCTCTCTGGGCATGGGTGTAAGAATACCCATAAGCTTTGTATCAAACAAGTCACGGGAGGCAGTTGTATCAGAAATGATATTGTGTGAACAGGCATAATTAACCAGCGGACAGAGCAGTGTATCAATATCTGCATCATGACAGTCTGCTTCGGATTCCTGCCATTCGGTCAGCTGAAACACCTCCATAAAATGATTGCGTATAACATAAACGTCCTCTGAAGTTATCAGTTCGTTTTTTATAGCGTAGCTTATCAGCCGCTGAATATCATCATAAATCATATGCTCAACTCCTATTCTTTATATCCGTTGGGGTGATTTTTGTGCCAGTTCCATGCACTTGCAATGATTTCTTCCAGACTGTCATGCACCGGATTCCAGCCAAGAATCCTCTTTGCCTTTTCGCTGGAAGCTACCAGTCTTGCCGGATCACCGGCACGACGTACGGTTTCTATTGTCGGAATAGAATGTCCGGTAACGGATCTTGCCGTTTTAATTACTTCTCTGACAGAATAGCCAATTCCGTTCCCCAGATTAAAAATATCGCTTTCTCCGCCGTTCATCAGATACTGAACTGCAAGAATATGCGCCTGTGCCAGGTCGGTAACGTGGATATAATCACGAATACAGGTTCCGTCGGGGGTATCATAATCCGTGCCGTAAATAGAGATTGCCTCTCGCTTGCCGTTTGGCACCTGTAAAATCAGGGGGATCAAATGGCTCTCCGGATTGTGTGCTTCTCCGATGGTGCCGCTTTCGTCTGCACCGCAGGCATTGAAATATCTCAGGGAAACATAACGCAGTCCGTGTGCCTTTGCCGTCCAGTGGAACATCTTTTCCATGGCAAGCTTTGTTTCACCGTATGGATTTGTCGGACAGGTTCTGTCACTTTCCAGTATTGGAATGTTCTCCGGTTCGCCGTAGGTTGCCGCTGTAGAAGAAAAAACAATTTTGTCAATGCCATGGCGCACCATTGCTTCCAGCAGCACCTTTGTGCCGCAGAGATTGTTGTCATAATATTTCAGAGGATTAGTAACGCTTTCGCCTACCAGTGAAAATGCAGCAAAGTGAATCATAGCGTCGATTTTCTCTGAACTGAACAGTTCATCCAGAAAGGCAGAGTCCCGGATATCTCCCTCATAAAACTTTGCCGTTCCCGGAACTGCACTGCGGTATCCTGTGACAAGATTATCCGCAACAATTACATCATGTCCTGCTTTTACAAGCTCCAGTGCAGTATGGGAACCGATATATCCTGCACCGCCTAATACTAAAATACGCATCGTTATCCCTCCGTTATTTCTATACCGCCCACAGGACGAATCCTCAGAATATAGCAGCTGCCGTCACCAAAAATGCGGTTCATTTCCTGTGAATACTCGTTAACTTTTTCCGCAGGCACGAATGCCTGAATCGTTCCTGCAAAACCACCGCCGTGAACCCTGACAGCACCCTTTTCTCCAAGAATCCTCTGGCTTAACATAATACCAAGGGGAATTTCCTGCTGGGTTGGCTGTGAACAGGAGTACAGATTTTGCAAAAGAGTTGCTGATGACTCTCCCGACTGTCTGACAAGTTCAAGGAAACAACTTATATTTCCCTCTGAAAGTGCGTTTGCCTCCAGTACTGCACGTCTGTTTTCCGCAAAGAAGTGTGCGGCTCTCATGACTGCACGGTCTGAGCATTTTTCTCTAAGCTGCGGAATTGCGCTGTAAAACTCATTTTCATTTACATCTCTGAGAAATTTTTTTTCGAACTGTGACGCAATACTTTCCATTTCAGAGCGCACTGCAACATAATCGTCAGTCAGATTTGCATGACTACCCTTCGTGTCGGTTACGCACAGGCAATAACCGGATTTTTCAAAGTTATATGGAAAGCTTTTTATGGCAGGCTTTCTGGTATCATGAAAATCAATGGAAACAAGACCGCCTACGGAACTTACCATCTGGTCCATAAGACCGCTTTTTTTGCCAAAGTATATATTTTCCGCATACTGACCGATTTTTGCAATCTCAACAGCACCAGCTTTCCCACGATTGTAATGGCTGTCAATGATTGTACCGATCAGAACTTCAAATGCCGCTGATGAGGACAAACCGCTGCCGCTCAACACATCAGAGGTGGTGTATGCGTCAAATCCGGAAATTTTAACACCCATTTCGTGAAATCCGGAGGCAATCCCACGAATCAGTGCCGACGAACTGCCCATTTCTTTCTTCTGTACTGAAAGGTCATTTAAATCCACATAATTCTGCGGATAGCCTGCCGACTGTACCCGGATAACACCCTCGTTATGGAATGCTACCACAGCAATGATGTCCAGATCAACCGCTGCTGCAAGAACGCAGCCATGCTGGTGGTCAGTATGATTGCCGCCGATTTCTGTACGCCCCGGTGCGGAATAAATATATATTTCCTCACGGTTTGGATACAGCGCTTTAAATTTCTCCACAGCATTCATATACCTGAACTTTTGATTTTCAATATCAACAGATCTATAAATTTGCTTGAATACATCATCAAGTCTGCCGTTTTTTATTTCTTCAATCAAGTCTTTAATAATCATTGTTTTTCCTTTCTGCCTTTCAGCTTAAAGGGCAAATAACGAATTCAAGAATCATATCTTTTTTTGAATCTATTCTGAATTCATCATGCACAGGTGCTCCCCACGAATCATCTCCACCGACACCCATCTGTTTCGATGCAATTCTGACCCATGAATAATCTGTATTCGGCAATTCCTCTCTGTGCATAGCATTTTCAAGCTCATAGGCACTGTATGGAAGAACACTCATTTCAAAGGGTGTTTCAGTTTTATTGAATGTAAGCCCAATATTCTCCTCATCATAAACACTCATAAACCTTACACCCGTTCTGTTTCCGCATTCCTGTGGATTCAGATAGGAAGAAAAATTTTGATAAGCATCTGACTTCCAGAAGCCAAGTCTTGCACCGGAGACTCTGTCAATGTAGTTTTCATCCGGTCCCATTCCATAATATCTGAAATTACTGTAAGTTTTTTTCATTTTGAAATCTATTGCAAACACTGGCATATCCGGCATATCTACCGTGCCGGGGTATATTACCTTAACGCCAAGTCTGCCGTCATAAAAAGCCGTATAAATGATTTTATATTCAAATAACGAAATACAGGCTGCATTGTATACAAATGTGATTTCAAGTGCATTTTCAAGTTCTCTGACTGATGTTTTATCGCCGCAGCAGAAAGCGAATTTGCCTGCAATCAGCCACTGTGAAAGCTTTGCGGGTTCTCCTGCACCGGTATCATTGTCTGTCATGGCTCTCCAGAAGCTTACTTTCGGCACTCTTGTGATAAATTCTTTTCCGTTATAAACGAGAGAACTGATACCACCTTCTTTTTTATCGAATAACATGGAAAAGTTTTCACCATGAATCCCAATTATTACATCACCATAGACAATGGAAGGCTTCTTATATCCCCTTTCTGAAACAAAATTTTCCTTTACTGCAAGCACTTCCTGAGCAAATGCAATTTCATGACCTCTTTCTGCCCATATCGTATCTTTCTCAAGAACAGCAGAAACCTCACATACATATTCACCCGGACACTCAGGGATTTCCACATTAAGTTTGCAAGCTTTTGTTTCTCCTGCACCCACACTAAAAACGAAGCTCTCAGCTTTCATTTCAACACCATTTTTCAGGAGTCGAACTACAAATTTCAGATTATCAGTATCGCCAAATAAATTTTTGTTTTCTACTGTCAGAATCCCTTTTCTTATTGTCATTCTGATATTGGAATATAAAGCTTTTACTTCCTGTACTTTCGGAGAATATGTTCTGTCTGCATATACAATGCCGTTTGTGCAAAAGCCATAATCAGCAGCCCTGTCTTCAAAATCTCCTCCGTAAGCAAGAACTTTTCTGCCGTTTTCTTTTTCCATTTGCAGTGCCTGATCAATATAATCCCAGATAAAACCACCCTGATACGCTTCATACTTATCTTCAAGGTCTGTATAGAGGAACATACCGCCTAAAGAATTGCCCATTGCGTGCATATATTCACAGCTGATATATGGCTTTCCTGTGTTCTTTTTCAGATATTCTTCTATATCAGCCGGCTTAGCATACATTCTGCTCTCCATATCTGTAATATCATCATATTTACGATTCCATGTTACACCTTCATAGTGAACAAGTCTTGTTGGGTCAGCTTCATGAAAGTATTGAGCCATTGCCGCAATATCATCACCGCAATATGATTCGTTGCCACAGGACCATATCAGGACGCTTGCATGATTTTTGTCACGCTCATACATGGACTTTGCCCTGTCAAGACAAGCTGCCTTCCATTCCGGAAGAGATGCCGGAATATTCCATGATGGTTCACAGGCTCCAAGCTTCTGCCATGTCCCGTGTGTTTCCAGATTAGTTTCATCAATGAGATAGATGCCGTATTCGTCACAAAGCTCATACCACCTTGAATTGTTGGGATAGTGACAGGTACGGACAGCGTTGATATTATTTCTTTTCATGAACCGGATATCAAACAGCATATCCTCCTCGGAAACGGAGCGGCCATTCTTCATATTGAATTCATGACGGTTAATACCCTTGAAAATGATCCTTTTTCCGTTGATACACATAAGTCCGTTTTTCAGTTCAAATCTCCTGAAGCCGACTTTTACAGTACTAACCTCGATCACATTTCCGTTTTCATCTTTAATTTCAGCTATAAAAGTATAAAGGTTTGGAATTTCTGCACTCCAGGGAGCTATGTTTTCTATATGCCAGTCAATTTTACCATCAGATACAGATGTTTCTGATACACAAATGCCTTGAGTGTCGGTCAGATTTGCTGTTATTGAATACTTTACATTATTCTTTTCCATAACATCAAGTTCTGCCGTAAAATGCCCGTTTCCAGTTTCACAGTCATAGTCCGCAGCAATTTTCATGTCACGGATATGAACCGCAGGCACAGCATAAAGATAGACGTCACGGAAAATACCTGAAAACCGCCAGAAATCCTGATCCTCCAGCCAGCTTGCAGAGCTTCTCTTGAACACTGCAACTGCAAGCTTATTGTTCTTCTCTTTGATATATTCTGTCAGATTAAACTCAGATGGTGTAAAGGAATCCTCGCTGTAACCGATAAATTCACCGTTAAGCCATACATAAATTGCTGTTTCAACGCCTTGAAAGGAAATGTACACATCTTTATCCTTCAGACCATCTTCCAGGTCAAAGTACCTTACATAGCTTCCGACAGGATTGTCTTTTTCGGAAATATACGGCGGACGGAGATTTTCCATTCCTTCCCATGGATACATGGTATTTACATACTGCGGCTTTCCGTACCCCTGCAATTCCATATGTCCGGGAACTTTGATATAATTAAAACTATCCGTGTTAAAATCCTCTCTGTAAAAATCCTTAATCATTACTGACGGATTTTTTGCCCATGCAAACTTCCATGTGCCATTCAGATTCTGGATAAATTCAGATTGATGTTTTTCCATTTCGTCATGATTTTTATAATACCTATGATCGGAATGTGCAGCAATTCTGTTAACTGCAAAAACTTCCGGATCTGAAAGCCAGTCAAATGTATATTTCATAAACATTTCCTCCCAATATAAATTACTGAATACCTGATTCGTCTGATTTACATTTTGCCTTTAGTTCATCATTCGCTTTTTCCACATTCATCCTCGAAAGAATAATTGTAATAACAAGATCAAGTATGAAAGGAATCCAGAGATACATGAAGTGAAGCATATTTATACAGGAATCAGGCTGTACTGCGAGAGATCCGTTATAGCCACTCCATTCAAGAAGCCATCCTGCGATTGCAGTACCAAGACCTCCACCGATTTTCACACCGAGTGATGTACAGGAATACATTGTTCCGTCAACTCTTTTTTGTTTTGTAAGCCATGTGTATTCAGAACATGAAGCTATGACTGCATTCATATCTCCCTGCCACGGACCTTGTCCCAGTGCTGCCAATGCTGTAAATGCGAGCATAAGAGGTACGCTTCCCAGGTAGCCTGCTACTACTACAAGAAGTCTGCCAACAGTAGCTAACATATAACTGTATTTGTTGAGCTTATACATCCCTTTCCACCTCTGAACCAGTAAAGGTGTAAACAGAAGTGCAATTATCAGTGGAATATTGATAAACCACGAAAATACGCCATACATATTTTCATTAAAAAGAACATATGTCGCATAGTAAACGCCAACATTTATCATTGCGCCATAAATTTGCTGTAAGATATATGTGCCACAAATCATCATGTAATATTTATTGTGAATGAGAGTTTTGAGTGCCTCAATTATGCCGTATTTCTGATCTTCTTCATTTGCATTTTCTCCTTCTGCCAGTTCTTCATCAGAAAGTTCCTTTACAGAAAGAGTTGAAATCGTATTTACGATAAGACCAATTATAGCATAAATAATGGCCACTGTTCTCCATCCACTTGCACCGCCTCCCATTACAGATACAAACTTTAAGGTTACAGACTGAATGAGCAGACTTGTTGCAAATGCAAAAATGAATCTGTATGACCCCATCTGAACACGTTCTTTACTGTTTTTTGTAACAAGTGCCGTCAATGCAGAATAGGCAATATTATTTGCCGTGTAGAATACACTATTTAATAATGTATAGGAGATAAAGAACTAGGCATACTGTGCAAAACTTCCCATACTAACTGGTATAGCAAAAATTGATATCAGTGTTATGGCGCAGCCGACATAGCCATAAAGCATCCAGGGCCTTGCTTTTCCAAATCTGGAATTTGTTTTGTCAATCATTGAACCAAAGAAAATATCTGTTATACCGTCAAAAATTTTGGAAACTGCAATCAATGTACCAACAATTCCAGCACTCATACCCATGGTATCCGTCAGATAAATCATGACAAAAGAGGATAGTAAGGCATATACTACATTTCCTGCAATGTCTCCTGAGCCATAGCCTATTTTGTTGTACCATCTCAGGTATTTCTTTTCACTCATAATAAAAATCCTTTCGCCTTTTGTATGTCCAATTATGGATAGAATCATATTAAATTAAATACAGATAATGCTCTGCTGTTTCATGTTCTTATAACCGCATTCTGGAGAATGTTAATTCATGATTGTAGAAAATTATGCATATGCCATTAAAAGATATCTTTTTTCGTTTTCTTTTTTTATTTCTGATTCCATTATAGCACATTTTTCTCAATATAAAATGCACAAAGCAGTTGAGTTTATGCACAAAATGATACAATTCTATTGAAACCAGCAATAATAAGTGCTATAATAGATTAAGGCAACACCGCACAAAGAGCGCCTGACGGCTTTGCACGTCATATGCTTGC
>NZ_CALDMP010000097.1 GCF_937915125.1 uncultured Ruminococcus sp.
TGTTTCATCTGACGAAAAATCTGACTGCACATCTGACGTACAATCTTTGTGCGGTATTGCCTAAAGTGGATTCAAATTGATAAAAAACGGAGGGAATTGGAATATGAACACGAAAAAAGAAAGAACATTTCGTGCCAGGCTGATCAGCATTTTTCTGGCGGCAATGGTATTGATCGCATGCATACCGTCCGTCATTTTTGCATCAGCGGCAGAAGGGAGCAGCAATCCCATCGTGCTGACGAACGCCAGCGTGGAATTCCGGGACAGCAGCTTCAAGAGCATCGACCAGGTGGATTCTGGTTCGCTGTTCTACCTGATGATCACGGTTGCGGGAAACAACGTCAACCAGGAAGAGGGTGTGAGCGGCGCCTACCGTGTATATATCACGGACAAGAACCTGATGCTCCCGAACTTTGCCGGGAACGGGTTCACAGACGGCGCAACGTACAACGGCTATACCCTGCATGTGGTGGACGAGAACACACGCTATGTGGAATTCAACATTGAGAACGGCGCCACAAAGGTGATCCGTCTCCAGGCGAAATTCCTGAACGGCAAGACCCCGGACGGCGACACAGCCATCGTGAAGCTGGTGCAGGAGTCGTCGGGCAAAAGCGTGAGCAATTCCATCGAGGCAAATGCGACTCTGGCGTGGAGTGCGTCTAAGTCGGAGAGCCGCACGTCCCTGACGGCGGCAGAGGTGACACAGGGCACTGCGGTGAACTATACCCTCAGTGCAAGCCCCAGCAATGTCAACCAGAAAACCGGTGCACTCTGGGCGGAATCCCTGCACTTTGAGGATACCATTACTCTGGAGAATATGGCATTCGGGACAAGTGCGCAGAGCAGTATCGAAAGTGCTGTGATGACCGCAGCGCAGAATGCCGGCTATACGGCACAAAATCTGTCCGTCACTGTCAGCGGCGCAGAGGCAAAAATCTCCTTTGACGTTGAGAGCAAGAACAAGAACGCCGAAATGAGCGCAGTGAGCCTGAATGTGGCACTGCCGCTGAACAATGATACTGTGACATTCAGCGGCACAGAGGACGGCAAAGTGGAGAACAGCCTGAACGTACAGGTGAAGCCCTATGGGACGGATACGCTGACGGACATCGGCGGCAATTCGGTATCTTTGAATGTGACAGCACCTGTAGGTCCAAAATTCCAGCTGTCGAAAACAGCGGATAAAACCAAGTTTTATGTAGACGATACGGACAAGACAGTTACTTTTACTATTACAGCGAAAAATGTGGGCGATTCAGCCGGAAGTGTAACTCTGAAAGATGTTCTGCCCACGGGAATGAAAATTACTGGTGCTAACCCGCTGGATGCAGACAATCAGGTGACGCTCAGTGGCATTGAGGTCGGTGAGGAAAAGTCAGTGACAGTTCAGGTGGAAATTGTCACAGATGAACTGGACTTCACAAGCACCAATGTGGTTACTCTGGAAAACAAGGTGCAGGAAGTTGGGAATACATCCAATTCTGCTTCTGCGTGGGTGAGTGTGGAGAAAAAAATCGCTGATATTTCTATAACAAAAACAGGTCATGTTGGCGATGAGGCTGACAACATGTGGTACAATGGCGGTGAAACAGCGTCTTATCAGATTGTTGTAAAAAATAACAGTACCAATGTGACCGCAGAAGCAGGCAGTGTAGTAATCAAGGACACAGCGCTGGCAGATGGTATGACTGCGAAGTTAGGAGAAACAGATATTACAGCGCAGTTGAAAAGTGAAACTGGATATACTTATTCTAATGGTATCGCTCCTGGCGAAACTGTGACAATTGATATATCTGGTACAATTCCAACGAATGCTGATGCAACAATTACAAACCAGGCAACAGCGATTTATGAAGGCAATACAAAATATTCTGAGACGGTGACATTTAAGAAGAATGCGCCGGATCTGGGAATAACAAAGGGAATCCAGGTTACCAGAAATGGTGAAACAGTCAGTGCTTTTATGGCTGGGGATAAGGTGACTTATGAAATCGTTGTAAGCAATAATGGCACGTTGAAGGCAGACAATGTAACAATAAAAGACGAAGTGTTGGAAAACCTGAAGCTCTCTGACGTAAGAATTATAGCGAAAAAATTCGAAAACGATTCATCTGATGGGACAACTATTGATGATGTTACAAGTGAAAAATTAACAACCGGAATCACTCAGAGAATTCCAGTTGGCGGAAAGGTTGTTATTACAATTACCGGTACAGTAACAAGTGATACAACTACACTTGACAATACGGCATCGTATACTTATGATGGCGCAACTATTTCTGCAAATAGTCCGTCTGTTCCGATAGATACTTCTAATATATATAAGGCGGAGAAGTGGGTTGTGGATAAGGATGGCAATCCGATTCCCGAAACTTTTGATGGATATTCTATTGGTGATACTGTTACATATCGTGTGAAATTTACAAATGTAACTGGTACAACTATAACAGACCTGTGGATGGTAGATTATTCCGTAGGACAAAAGCTGAATTTCGAGAATATAAAAGTTTTTTATTATGATGGTTCAACAGGCAGCATAGAGTATGATAAAGACGCAAGTTTTTATTATGGTGACTTAAAAGGTTATGCAGTTGACAATTCTACAGAAGGTTATTCTTATCCAAAATGGAAGTACTGTTTGAAAGGAATTAATCTTGCAGAAGGGCAATCCGTTACATTAGAGTATTCAGAAATACTCACTATGACAAACGGTACAAACATTAACTATGAATCTTATAACGGGATTCCGTTTAATGCAATAGGCTTTAAGGCGGAAAGCTTCAGTAATCCTGAAGATGCTAAGACCAACGGTGCATTTGCACACGTTGGTGTTCCTACAGACAGTAGTTTCAAAACAGAAAAAAAGTTTAATGGAAGCACAGAAAGCATAGATATTGCTGGAAAGACAGTCGCTGAATTGCTGAATGAAACCTATGAGTTCCAAATCGTTCTTTCAAAAGGCGATAATATAATTGATTATAATGGAAAGACGTTTACGATTACCGACAAACTTCCCGACGGAATGGAGTATAATAGTATCGTAAATTCTAGCAGTTGCAACAATCTGCAAGCCAGTCAATCTGGAAATGAAGTGACTTTTACTTTTAACTCCGATACTTCTTTGACAAGTGACAACGATACTATTACAATCACCTACACCACCAAACTCACCCCCGAAAAAGCCCAATCACTCTATGAAACCACCGAAAAGAGCACAAAACTGACAAACACCGTCACAAAAGTAACCGTCACAGACGGCGACACGTCAATTAAGGAGAAATCCCCCAACGCTGCCGCCACTGTAAATTTCACCAAAAAATCTCCGGCGCCCGGTTTTGCAAAAATTGCTTACCAGTCTTTCCCGGGAACGGAATATGACGAAAGTCTGCTCCAGCCCGTAAAGGACGGCTACATCACCGCCGGGGACACCCTCATCTGGCGCACTGTGGTTTACAACGGAAACGGCGATGCCACAAAGTATAATGCCGACAACACCGCCGACCTGAAAGACTACAGCGTCACCGACACACTTCCGTCCAGCTACAGCTATTCCGACGAGACCGGCTATCCGAATTCCATCAAGATCTACGACATCGGTACAGATGGCTTGCCCAGCGGAACGGGACAAACAGTTGGCTGGATTTACCCGGATTCCAACGGCAAAAACTATACCTGGAATTTCACTGGTGACACATACAAGCTTGCGCCCAATAAGTGCCTTGTCATTGAATTTGCCACCGTGGCAGATGTAGAAAAAGAAGGCGTTATCACCAACACCGGCTATGCCACCATTCAGCAGGGCTTTACTGTGGAAGAAACTGTTGCCGGCGAAAAGCAGGACAACACCATCCACAGCTACGCAAACTACAACATCGTTGGTCTGACCACCGAGTCCTGGAAGACCATTACCTATGATAATCAGGGGCACACAGGCGATCCTCACACGGATCCGGAGACCGACACCGGCGAAAGCCGCAATCCCACCCACAACTACGTCCAGGGTATGCAGGGCGAGAATGTCACATATACCCTGCATGTGCAGAATAACTCTCCTCTGGAACTGGAGAATATGACCATTATCGACCGTCTGCCCTATGTGGGAGACAAGGGTCTGGTCTCCGGCTATGACCGGAACTCCGCCTTTGGCGTGACCATGGGCAATATCCAGAGCGTAACAGTCGATGGTACTGCTGTAAACTATACCGTGACCTACTCTACCGACAAGACATCCACACTGACAGAATTCTCCAAGGACTGGAGCGGTCAGAACGATGTCATGAACTGGAATGCAAGTGCGGCAGAAGCCGTGAACTTCCGGGTTCAGCTGGATTCAAGCGTTAAGGTTGCACCTGGCGAGGAAGTTGTCATTACCTTTACCGCCACCGTTCCCAGCTATGTGGCAAACACCGGCGAGGAAAATATTGCCTGGAACAGCTTTGCTTATGCATACCAGAATATCGACGTCCTGGGCGACACCGTCATGGTGGCAGAACCGGCGAAGGTCGGCGTCTGGGTGGAAACACCGGAAAACACCATTGATGTTGTCATTGACAAGACCCTGACAAGCGCAGAGACAACAGCAAAAACCTTCTATTTTGCACTGTATGATGATGCAAATTATACAAACCGTCTGAGCGATATTATTTCGCTGACCCTCTCCGCAGGTGAAACCTCTGGAAAAGTTACCATGAAAGATGTAAAGCTTTCGGAACTTCCGACAAACAATGCCAACAACGTTTACCTGCTGGAATGCGACAAAAATGGTAACCCCATTCTGGGCTATACCGCAGACTATAGTGGCAGCAATGTGATTTCAACAGATTCTACCGAGAATCAGACAGTTACAGTGGAAAACACCAAGACCACCGGCACAATCACTGTGACCAAGGAACTGGCAGGCACAAATATTACTGGAGATACGTTCTATTTTGCAATCTTCACCAAGAATGGCGACAACTATGTCCGCTATGAGGATGTGCCGTTACAGTCCCTGACGCTGGACGGCACAACCAAAACTGGTACAGTATCCTTTGCAGACGTGCCCACGGGACAGGATTTCTACGTGCTGGAGACAAATGCCAACGGCATTCCGGCAGATGACGACTTCACAAAGTATACTTCCGATTCCGGTATCAACTACGAAGCAGCCACCACGCCGGAAACAGTTCAGGCAGGCGAAACCTGCACCATCACCAACACGGAACTGGTAAGCTACAGCATTACTGTCAGCAAGGTGCTGATTTCGGATACAATTCAAACAAACCCGAAATTCACTGTGGGACTGTTCACAAAGAACGGCGGTGAATACACGCTGGTAGAGAAAAAAGACATTACATCTGGTTCTGAAGTGATCTTTGATGATCTGGATAAGGACATCATATATTATGTATTTGAACTGGATGAAGATGGAAATCTTGCGGAAGCAGGCGATGTTCTGACAAAGCGTGAAGTATACCTGGATGCAAATACAAAGGAAACAGATGTTCCATTTACCGTAGTATATGACGGCGGCGGTACAGCACCCATCCAATTTACGGAAACGAACAGTGCCGGCGATGTCATGGAATCCACAAGCAAGAGTGTTGTGATCACAAACAACCACACGAATGAGGCACAAAACAAGATTGTTGTGACGAAAACTGCAACATCGGAATCCACATACTATACAAATAATATTAACTTCACCTTTGGTCTGTTTACCATGACTGCAGACGGAGGGTATGTACAAGTAGGTGATGCTAAGACTATCACAACAGGAAAAAACGGCACCGGTATCTGTGAATTCACTGATTTGACCGTTGGTACGCTGTATTATGTGTTCGAGCTGGATGAGAACGGAAACATCTGCAGTGACGGCACAACAGTGAAAGCAAAAAATTTATATGATGACGAATTGACTTATGTTGTAAGCTACCCCAGCGGCAATCAAGTGCAACTGGAAGCCGGCATTCCCGGAGCTGTACAGATCGTCAATGAGCATTCATATTCTCCAACGCTCTCTTTTGTAAAGCAAGATGCCAACGGAAATCCCATCGAAGGCGCAGAATTCACATTGACACCTGACGATGCAACCAAGCAGGTAATTGAGGATTATGGCAATAACGAAAACAGTTCTATTCGAGATCTGTGGAATGAGGAAACTGCATACACGCTGAATGGCGTCAGCAATGCAGATGGTCTGATTAGCTGGAAGTTTGAATATTACGAAAGTACATCGCTGAATTTGCTGGAAGGTACATATATCCTAACAGAACAGGCGAATGTGGGTTATGCCCCTGTTTCCATCACTTTCAAGGTAGATGATGGGGATGGAAATATACTCACCAAAGGCTTTGGTTATTTTGACCTGACAGAAGGTGCAGTCGAGTCTGGAACTGATGTCCAGAATTACAGCGTTTCCTCAAATAAATTCACTGTATTTAACCGTTCTTTCCTCAATGTCAGCAAGCAGGATATTGCAAATGGCGAGGAGCTTGCCGGAGCAAAGATCCAGATCACGTCCAACGATGCTTCGAATGTTCTGCCGGCAGATATGATCTCTCTGAGCCGGATGGACACAGAATTCACCAAGGTGACAGAATTCAGCGAAGAAGCCAATTATGCAGAATATACGCTGGACGGCAAGAGCCTGACATTCTGGTCTGACGGTAAGAGACCCACAGAGATCACCGGTCTCCCGGACGGTTCCTACACCATGACGGAGATCATTGCACCGGATGGTTATGATATTACCACAGAGCTGAACTTTACCATTACAAATGGCGTGGTTTCTGCGGATGTAAACGATTCTTACCATGTCATAGGCGCAACCTTAGACACCGTAAATATCATTGTGATGATGGATGCGGCGAAAACTACGATCCGCAAAACAGATCTGGGCGGCACGGAGATCTCCGGCGCAGAAATGACTCTGACATATCTGGGCGAAACCGGCGATCTGTCCAACGTAAAGGCAACCGGCGGCACGGAATATCAGGTGGACGAAACGAACAAAAAGCTTGCCACCTGGACTTCCGATGCAGACGCACCTCTGGAATTGACAGGTCTCCCCGACGGCGAATACACGCTCCATGAAGAAGCAGCACCGAACGGCTACACCTGCATCACAGACTTTACATTTACCATAACAGGCGGCAAGATCACGTCTACAGCCGGCGACCGCCAGGATATTGAGATAGACGGAGAGAAGAGCATCCTGACAGCAAAGGATACCGCATCGGAACTCCATATCTCCAAAAAGGACATCACAGGCGATAATGAAATTGCCGGCGCAACGCTCAAGCTGACCTACTATACCGGCGAAGAAACCGTTGATCTGACAAAGGTCGATACTTCCATCGACTGCGAAGAACAAACAGCAGACACCATCCAGTGGAAGTCCGGCGAAACCGAAATGGTACTGACAGGACTCCCGGACGGCACCTATACACTGGAAGAAACCGGAAGCACATTCGAATATAAGGGCATCACTTATGCGGTTCTGGATTCCAAGATGAAATTTACTGTGGAAAATGGCGAGATTACAGAAACCACCGGTACACAGGATGCCCACAAGACCGCAGATGCAGACACGGGCTATTATTATTACAACAGCACCGAGGATGCAAGCACCATTCAGGTCTGCGATGCTGTGGCAAAGGCGGAAACCTTTGACGTCAATATCTCCAAGCAGGATATTGCAGGGGAAGAAGTTGCAGGTGCTACTCTGAAGGTATCCTACACAGACGAGGAAGGCACCGTCCACGAAGTTGAAAACTGGACCACAAAGGCAGACGAAAACGGAAATATCACACCGCATGTTCTGGAAGGCTTGCTGCCGGGTATCACCTACACCCTGGAAGAGACCGGCGCACCGGATGGCTATGCATACGCAGAGAAGATCACATTCAGCGTAGATGAGACCGGCGCAGTGACCGTTGATGAAAACGGTACGCTTGGCGCAGACGGCAAGACAGTCATTATGACAGACGAGGCTCTGTCCGTCTCCATCAGCAAAAAGGCTCTGACCGGCGATGATGAACTGGCAGGCGCTGAACTGGCGCTCTATCTGCTGGATACGGATGCAAACGGCAAGCAGACAGAGACTCTGGTAGACAGCTGGACTTCCGGCGACAAACCCCATGTGATCACCATTGATTCTGAGACAACCGGTGATACAAAGCTTATTGCAGGGAAGACCTATCTCCTGAGAGAAACCGGCGCACCGGCTGGCTATCAGTATGCAGACGACATGCAGTTTACCATTGAAAAAGACGGTACTATCACAGGTTCGACCACCATGTATGACGCAGCCCAGGGTGAACTGGGTATCAGCAAGAAGGACATCTATGGTGAAGAAGTGGTCGGCGCACAGCTCCGGATCCTGGACGAGAACGAGAAAGTCATAGAGGAATGGACTTCTGAAAAGGAACCCCACGTGGTTTCCCTGGATGCAGGCAGCTACACGCTGGTTGAGACCATTGCACCGCACGGTTATCAGGTCGCTACTTCCATTTCCTTTACAGTTGATGCAAAGGGTAAGGTAACTGTTAACGGCGTAGAGCAGAATGGTCAGATTATCATGACGGACGATGTGGCAAAGGTGTCCATCTCCAAGGTCGGCGAAAAGGGCAACACTGTTGCCGAACTCCCCGGCGCATCCATGAAGCTCACCTACACCGGTGACGGTACACTGGAGCAAGTCACAGCAAAAAATGCAGTAGATGCCAACAAATTCAAGGCAGGCAAAACGGAGATCACCTGGACATCCGGCGCAGAAGCCCTGATTCTGGAGAAGATCCCGAATGGCTCTTATACTCTGGAGGAAAATGAAGCACCGGAAGGCTATGAACTCGCCACAAAGATTACCTTTGAGGTGAAGGACGGCGTTGTGGGCAATGTTATCATTGACGAGGACAGCAAGAGCACTCATACAGATGGCGTGATCCGTATGTTTGACGCACTGAAACCTGTGACAACAGAGACAACAGAAGCGACAGGCTCTTCTACTACCACGGAAACCACTACAGTTTCCGCTGCGGTATCTTCCTCTGTTTCTGAACAGACCAGTGGTTCCTCTGCGACAAGTACAGAGAGTACCACTGGAACAGTTACTTCGGCAGGACCGACAAACACCACAACAGACAATACCACCACGACTACCACAACAACGACTATCGCAACAACATCCACATCCGATTCTGAACAGACCAGTGATTCCACTACCACAACCACCACAGTATCTACATCTGTTTCTGAACAGACCAGCGATTCTACAACCACAACCGCCACCGGCACAGTCACTTCGGCAGGGCCGACCAATACCACAACCGTCTCCACAACCCGCACCACAACAGTGACAACTGCTACAGCGGATTCCACTGCTTCTGAATCGTCTGATGTATCCACTAATACGACCACAGGTACAACGGCGGGTACAGTGACTTCTGCTGGTCCTACCAATACGACCACAGAGAGCACCACCACTTCTGAAACAGAAAGCAGTACCACTACAGCAGACACTTCTGTGACAATTACCGAAAGCCAGACGGAGAAAACCAGCGGAACGGTGACATCGGTTTCCGACACCACCGCCGCATCTACGGGAACTTCTTCCACTGCGGCTTCTGAAACAAAGACTACAGCAAAGACAACGACTACCACCGTCACAACAACTACCACAGCAACCGAAACAACGACGACAGAAACAAGCGAGACTACCACAGAAACTACAGTTACGACAACCACCACAACAACCACCACCGTACAGGACGGCGTTGTGATCCGCAAGTGTGACATTGTGGGCAATGAAATTGCCGGCGCATCTCTGACGGTTGCAGATCTCAGCGGCAATCTCATTGACGCATGGATCTCCGAAGAGGGCATTTCTCACGTGATCACGAACGCACAGACAGGCGTACCCTATTGCCTGACAGAAACCCTGGCACCGGCAGATTTCGCCATTGCAGCACCGATTTACTTCCAGCTGGAAGCAGACGGCACTGTGAGCATTCTGACCTACCAGCTGGAGGAAGACGGCAGCCTGGCACTGGATGCATCCGGTGCACCCACGCTTCTCAGCATTGCACAGGGTACAGATAACGTGGTTACCATGGTGGATGAGTACACCGGTTCCGGCACACTTACCACTTCTGCAACCACTACCACAACAACGACAACCACAACTACCACTACCACTGTGAAGAATTCCACTGCGGAGAACGGTGAGCATACGCCCACTACCTCCCAGCCAATTTCCTCTGAAACCACGCAGGGAACGGATTCTGGCACAGATACCGCAACCTCCGGCACAGGCGGCACCCAGACCACGACCACTTCTAAGAAGTCCGGCTCTGGTTCTGGCTCTGGCTCCAGCTCCGGCAACAAGACAGCATCGTCTTCACCAAAGACAGATGACATGCTCCCGGCAATTCTGATCCCGGCAGGCGCGGCACTGGCAGCAGCTGGTATGGCAGCAAGCAAACGAAAGAAAAAGTAAGCATGACCGTTGACAGAAGTTGACGTGAAACCGCAAAAAACCGCATACGGCAGGGAATGACCTGCTGTATGCGGTTTTGTTATTTTTGCGATGAAGTAATTGCATTCTGAAAGAAAGGAAAATTCGGCGGGAGCAAGCCCCCGCCCTACGCTTCTGGTTTCCAAACGAAAAGCAAAGTTTTAGATGTGACTATGTAGTAGGGGCGAACTGTGTTCGCCCGCAGAATTCGGGTAGTCGTACATCAGGGCTGTTGCAAGGACAGCAAAATCCTGATTCACGGGTCGATGTGGGCATCGACCCCTACAAAATGTCACGTGATTTTTGGTGATTTGTAGGGTGCGATGCCAACATCGCACCGTTTTCTCGTGGGATTTTGACTGTGTGCAACAGCCCCCCTACACTTTCACGATAAAAACAATTTATTCCAGGGACAAATCCTCCTCAGTCAGTGTGATTTCGCCGTTTTCTGCTTCGTAACGTCTATTCGTAGGAAGTACGCCGGGAGATCGGACGGGCATACCAACGGTGGAAGAGGTTGTTCGGTTTTTGGCGGAGTCTGCGGGATAAAAAAATCTTTCGGTAAAATATTGACTTTCTCCTCGAAATCCGATACAATAGTAAAGAGATGTGATAGAATTCCGCCAAGCGGAAAAGATAACCACGAGGGGCAGGGGACATGTTCCTGCCGCAGCTTGTCATGTCCAAACTGTTCAAATGTCCCGAAAATAAAGGAGAATGCTGTATGAATATTGCTGTTGCCCAGTCCGGCGGACCCACCTGTGCCATCAATGCATCTTTGGTGGGCGTGTTCCGGGAATCCATGAAAGAACCGACCATTGATGCCATTTTTGGCTCTGTCAACGGCGTGGAGGGAATCATCCGGGATCACCTTATTGACCTGAAAACCATGATCCGCTCCAACGATGACATGGAACTGCTGCGCCAGACCCCGTCCACGGTGCTGGGCTCCTGCCGGTACAAGCTCCCCGACTGGCACGAGGACGAAAGCGTCTATCAAAAAATTGTCAGCTGTCTGAAACGCCGTAAGATCGGGGCTTTTTTCTATATCGGCGGCAACGATTCCATGGATACGGTTCAGAAGCTTTCGGCATATTTTGAGGAGATCGGGCTGGATGTGAAGGTCATCGGCATCCCAAAGACCATCGACAATGACCTGTGCATCACCGACCACACCCCCGGCTTCGGTTCGGCGGCGAAATATGTCGCCACTACCATGCAGGAGATCATCCGGGACAGCTCTGTGTACAGCATCCCCTCTGTAACCATCGTGGAAGTTATGGGACGTCATGCCGGTTGGCTCACAGCGTCCAGCGCCGTGCTCCACGCTTTCGGCGAACCGGCACCTCACCTTGTCTATGTGCCGGAGACCCATTTTTCTGCGGAACGCTTCCTCCATGATGTGGAACAGGAAATGGCGAAGCACAAAGCAGTCATTGCAGCAGTTTCTGAGGGAATCGAAGTTCCCGATGGCGTCCAGTCCGGCATGGTGGACAACTTCGGGCATAAATACCTTTCCGGCATCGGGAAGTATCTGGAACAGCTGGTGCGGGAAAAAATCGGCTGTAAGGTGCGTTCTATCGAATTGAATGTCATGCAGCGCTGTTCGTCTCACCTGTGTTCCAAGACGGATATTGACGAAGCAGAGCAGATCGGCGCAGCCGGTGTTCAGTGTGCACTCCGGGGAGAGACTGGCAGAGTTATGGTGTTCCGCCGGATCCATGATATGCCTTATACCGTGGTGACAGAGCCTGCGGATGCGTCCCAGATCGCAAACCGGGAGAAATTCCTGCCTAGAGAGTTCCTGACACCTGCCGGAAATAATATCAGCGATGCTGCCATGGCATACTTTCTGCCCCTGATCCAGGGCGAACTGAACCTGGTCATGCGCGGCGGCGTTCCAGCCCATTTCACGATCAAAGAGTCCGTCTTGAAATAAACCACATCGCCGCACGCGGCGAAACACCTCGGTGGGACGTTTACAACGAGAACTCAACGAAAATACTCAAACAAGAACAAGGAAACAAATCCACGCTTATCCCAAGCATTTGCACCCATAACCGGGTGCATTTTTTTGCCCATATTTCCACCAGAAAGCCAAAAAACCATAATCTGTGAAAAAAATTTCCCCGATCCTTTTGGAAAAAGAAAGTGATTTTTTATGCGAGGTGCCAAAAAAGCACGTATTTCCGACACTTTCAGCACTTTTCACAAACTTTTCATAAAACGCCCTTTTCTTTTCACCAACTTGACAACTTCACCGGAAATTGTTATAATAAACAAGAACTGTTTTGCGTGATTTCTGTATAAATTGTAGAATTCCCGCAAAGGGTGCGCTGTGAGACCCGGCGTGCCGGCAGAAGAACGAAAATCGTGCGCCATGCAGGTACGGCGCACAGAAAGAAGGGTGGAAGAGCTTTGGCTAACTACATTTGGCAAAAACGTGCATTCGCTGGGGCACTTGCGTGTCTTTTGACGGCGGCATCCCTGCCGCTGACTGCCTATGGAGCACAGGAGCAGAGCACCGGAACACCGCAGGCAGAGACGCAGACGCCGGACGAGACGTCTGCCGACACTGGCGGCAATCTCTCCTATGAACAGCAGGGCACCTACAGCGACTATTATGATACGTATCAGGACGAACCGCGTCCCGATGCGGAGATCATGGTATACGGTGCGGACTTTCAGACGGCGGACTGCGATACATATGACACGCTGACCAGCTGCGGCACCGTGAATTGGGCAAACGAGGAGACGCCCTCAAATACCCTGATCTGGAACAGCGCCGAGGGCAGCTTTACCTATGAAGTGACCGTGCCGGAAACCGGTCTGTATTCCATTGAAGCGTCCTATTGTCCCATTTCCTCCAACACCTCGGAAATCTCCTTTTCCCTTGCCATTGACGGCGAAATTCCCTACGATACAGCATCCCGTCTGAAGCTGAACAAGGTGTACAAAAACAAAGAGGAAATAAAAACCGACAGCAACGGCAACCAGGTGCGTCCCACGCAGGTGCAGGCGGAGATCTGGCAGACCTGCTGGATCGGTGACTCTGACGGTTTGTTTAACGATCCCTTGTTCTTCTATCTGGAAGAGGGAACTCACGAGATCACCATTTCTTCCGAAAAGGCATATTTTGCACTGGCGTATCTGCGATTTGCCCAGCCGGAGAAAACCCCGACCTATGACGAGTATGTCAGCAGCGTGGACACCGCTGTGACAAAGGAAAGCACGCCTTCTGGTATTGTGCGCATTGAGGGCGAGAATGCCGTCTATAAGTCGGATTCCGTGCTCTATCCGACTTATGATAATTCCACCAGTGCCATTTCTCCCTCTGACCCGAAGCATATGCTGTATAACACCATCGGCAGCGGCAACTGGGACAAGGCACTCCAGACCATTACCTGGCAGGTAGACGCCGGCACACTCCCCGGAGACGGCTGGTATAAGCTTGGCATCAAAGCCCGGCAGGAGGACATGCGCGGCTTCTATTCCAACCGCCGGATCTATATTGACGGTCAGGTGCCCAGTGAGGAATTTGACCAGGTGAAGTTCTACTACGACACGGACTTCCGGATGACCACCGTAGAGAACGGAGACGGCGAGGCAGTCTATGTATATCTGACTGCCGGTGAAGATCACACCATCACAATGGAAGCGATCCCCGGCGAGATCGGTGATTCCATGCGCCAGCTGGATGCCATTGTGCTGGATCTGAATACCTATTACCGTAAGATCGTTATGATCACCGGTCCGGCACCGGATAAGTATACCGATTATTATGTACATGAAAAGATCCCGGAACTGGTAGATGAGTTCCAGCGGATCTCCGACGAACTGAAGAAGATCCAGGATCACATCGAGGCTCTGGCGAATTCCCAGGGTACAGAAGCGGCTTCCCTGGAACAGATGCGTATCATTCTGGACAAGTGCGTGGACGATCCTCTGAAGATCCCCAACTATCTGTCCCAGATCAAGGACTATATCACCTCCCTTTCCTCCTGGATGCGTGACTATCGTGACCAGCCTCTGGAAGTGGATTATCTGGAACTGGCTTCGGCTGACCAGGAATTCCCGTCCATCAAGGCAGGCTTCTGGGATTCCATTTCCTACAGCTTCCAGCGGTTTGCAGCATCCTGGGATGAGGACTACAGCACCCTTTCTTCTACCACCGGCGATGATGCCATTGAAGTCTGGGTACAGCTGGGACGTGACCAGGCACAGGTGGTGAAGGAACTGGTAGAATCCGAGTTCATGCCGGAATACGGCATCGAGATCTCGGTGAATCTGGTTGTCGGCGGCGTTGTGGAAGCAACTCTGGCGGACAAGGGACCCGATGTTGCCCTGTTCCTGGGCGGCGAATTTCCTGTGAACCTGGCAGCTCGTGGACTTCTGACAGATGTATCCCAGCTGGACGGCTATGAGGAAATGACCCAGCTGTACCAGGAAAATGCAATGGTACCCTATCAGTATGACGGCGGCACCTATGGTCTGCCGCTCACCAGAAGCTGGGCAATGATGTTCTACCGGAAGGATGTTCTCAGCGAACTGGGCTTTACAAATGCGCCCCAGACCTGGGAGGATCTGATCGACATGCTCCCGGCACTCCAGCGGAGTTATATGTCCGCCGGTCTGGTGCTGCCGGCTGTTGCAGCGGATGCCAATATGGCGACCATTTCTGCGGCAACAGAATCCGGTCTGACCTATGCGGCACTGCTGCTCCAGCGGGGTCAGAACTATTATAATGACAAACAGACAGAGACGACGTTCAATACCAATGCGGCAATCGACTCCTTCGAAATGTGGACGGATTTCTACACGAAGTATGACTTCGACCAGCAGTACGACGCATTCAGCCGATTCCGTACAGGTGAATATCCCATCGTTGTTTCGGACTACTGCACGTTCTTCAACCAGCTGGCAGTTGCAGCACCGGAGATCGACGGTCTGTGGGGCTTCACGGCAATTCCGGGTACGCTCCGGGAGGATGGTACCATTTCTCATGCAGTCAACTCCAACAACACCGGTGCAGTCATCTTCAATAAGGTGGATGAAAAGACAAACGGCATCGAGAACGCCTGGACCTTCCTGAAGTGGTTCTGCTCCACAGAGGTACAGGTGGAATACGGCACGCAGATCGAGGGTCTCATGGGGCAGATGGGTCGTTATGCAACGGCAAACAAGGAAGCCCTGACCCAGCTGGCATGGTCTGCGGATGAGGCGAATACCATTCTGAATGCCATGGACGAGCTGGAAGAGATTCCGATCATCCCGGCGTCCTACTCTGTCACCCGTAATGTCATGAATGCATTCCGTGATGTGGTCAATAACTATGAGAACCCCCGGGATACGCTCATGTCCTACAACCGGGATATCAATGAGGAAATCACCAGAAAGCGTGAAAATCTCGGACTTGACACCTGACGGGAAGAGAAAAGAGCAGAAGGGATATGTCCCTTTTGCAGCCTGTTTTTCTTGCCTTTAACTTCTAATCTCTAAATCTCTAATAAGGAGGGGTTTCACTTGGATACTGCCGAAATTGGCAAAAGAACAAGACAGGAAAACCGGCGGCTGACCTGGCTTGCAGTGAAGCAGAACAAGGTGACTTATCTGATGATGTTGCCGTTCATGCTGTTTTTCCTGGTGTTTACCATTGTGCCGGTGGTGATGTCCCTGCCCATGGGTTTTACGGACTTCAACATGGTACAGATGCCGAAATTTGTCGGCTTGTCGAACTATACGACACTGTTTCTCTCGGATAAGGTCTTTATCCAGTCCATTCGTGTGACGCTGGTGTTTGCACTCTTCACCGGTCCCATCAGCTATATTCTCTGTTTCCTGCTGGCGTGGCTGATCAACGAGCTGCATCCAAAGCTCCGCACTATCTTCACCCTGATCTTCTATGCACCGTCCATGGCGAATGTGTACACCGTATGGAAACTCATCTTCAGCGGTGACTCCTATGGCTATATCAACTCATTCCTGCTGGATCTGGGGCTTATCACATCGCCTATCCAGTGGCTCACGGACGGCGATTATGTCCTGGGCGTTACCATCGTAGTACAGATGTGGATCAGCCTTGGCGCAGGCTTCCTGGCACTCCGTGCAGGTTTCCAGAACATCGACCGGTCTCAGTATGAGGCAGGTGCCATTGAGGGTATCAAGAGCCGCTGGCAGGAACTGATCTACATCACCATCCCGTCCATGGGACCCCAGCTGATGTTTGCGGCAGTCATGCAGATTGTCAGCTCCTTCACTGCCGGTGTGGTATCCCAGAACCTGGTGGGTTTCCCCAGCACGGACTACAAGGCGCACACCATCATGAACCACGCCTATGACTACGGCTGGGTACGCTATGAAATGGGCTATGCTTCGGCGATCTGTATGATCCTGTTTGTGGTCATGTATCTCCTGAACAAGCTCATCGGCAGGGTTCTCAGCAAGTATATGGACTAAGGAGGGTGCAGTATGGCAAAAAAAGAAAAAGTATACGGCACTCACCTGAAAGTGTCCACAAAGCGTGCCGGACATAAGGTCGGCGGAACCATCGGTATTTTTGTGTTCCTGCTGATCCTGGCACTGTTCATGGCACTGCCCATCTATCTGGCAGTTGTCATGTCCCTGAAGCCGGTGCAGGAACTGTTCGTGTTCCCGCCGAAGCTCTACGTCATTGACCCCACCCTCTCCAACTACAGCACCATGTTCCGCATGTGCTCGGATCTGTGGGTGCCCTTTTCCCGTTATGTATTCAACAGCGTCTTTGTCACTGTATCGGTTACGGTATGCCAGGTGGTATTCTCCGCCATGGCGGCGTTCTGTCTGGCAAAGGTACGCTTTCCCGGCGCAAAGGCACTCAATGCCATTATCGTCGTTGCCCTGCTGTATCAGAGCAATGTCATCTACATCATGCAGTACATGGTCATGGCAAAGCTGCACATGATCGATACCTACTGGGCACTGATCCTGCCGTCTGTTGCGGCGCCCATGAACCTGTTCCTCATGCGGCAGTCCATGACCCAGGTGCCGGATGCCATGATCGAAGCGGCAAAGGTGGACGGCGCAGGCATGTTCCGCATCTGCTGGCAGATCGTCATGCCGAACCAGAAGCCGGCGCTGATGACCGTCATTATCTTCGCATTCCAGGCGGCGTGGAATATCCAGGGCGGTACGCTGGTATTCAGCGAATCCCTGAAAACACTCCCCACCGTGGTACAGCAGGCAGCTTCGGCAGGTCTTGCGAGAGCCGGCGTTGCCATGGCGGCAGCCGTGTTCATGCTGGTGCCGCCGATCATCATCTTCATGCTGGCACAGCGGCAGGTAATCGAAACCATGGCGCACTCGGGCATCAAAGACTAAAGAAAGGGTGAGATACTTGCAGAAAAAGGCAAAACATCTGGCGGCGGCGTGTCTGTCTGCACTGATGCTTGCGGCGGCGGTGGGCGCACCGGCGGCTTCGGCACAGGAGCACTATAACGTCTATAACTACGACCGCTGGAATGAAGCAACTCCTTCTCAGGCAGGCTATGCGGCAGAACGTGCCGTGAGCGGTCTCGATCTGGGCTGCGGGGCGTTCAATACCCCTACAGATCTCTTCCGTGACTGGGAGGACCGCTTTTATGTGGTGGACAGCGGCAACAACCGTATTGTGGTAACAGACGGCGGGTTCACCAAGGCTGATAAGATCTATGACAGCTTCCGCATGGAGGACGGCAGCGAGACCACGCTGAAATCTCCGGAGGGCATTTATATTTCCCAGGATACGGGACTGATGTACATCGCTGACACGGGAAATTCCCGGCTGCTGGTGTGCGATCTGGACGGCAATGTGCAGATGGAACTGACACGTCCGGATTCGACATTATATGAAAACGAGACATTCAAGCCCCAGAAGGTGGTTGTGGACAAGGCAGGCAACATCTACATGGTGCTGAACAACATCACAAACGGTGCGGCAATGTTCAACAGCGACGGAGAATTCCAGGGCTATTTCGGTGCAAACTCCGTGGATGCTACGGCGGAAGTTGTTGCAAACTACTTCTGGAACCTCATTGCAACAGACGAAATGCGTGCCAATTCGTCCCGTAAGGTTGCCGCCGGTATCACAAACTTCGATATCGACGAGGAAGGCTTCATTTACACCGTGACCCAATCCTCTTCCTCTGAGGCAGACCGTGTGAAAAAAGTCAATCCGGCAGGCTATAACCTGTATTCCGCCTGGGATGTGACCTTCGGCGATCTGGATTCCATCTATGATTCCAACACTAACCAGAATTACAGCACCAAGATGATGGACATTGATGTGGACGATGTGGGCAGACTGAACTGCCTGGATCTGGAAACGGGACGTGTGTTCCAGTACGATGAGGACGGCAACCTGCTGTTCATTCTGGGTTCCACATCCGATCAGGTAGGCGGCTTTTCCATGAAGGTTTCCGCTGTGGAGACCATGGGAACCAATATCTACGTTGCGGATTCTATGAAAAATACCGTGACCATTTTCTCGGAGACCGACTTCGGTGGCATTGTCCACGAGGCAGTTTCTCTGTACAATGATGGCTACTATGCAGAAGCACTGGAGCCGTGGCGTGAGGTACTGAAGCGGGACGGCAACTATCGTATGGCATACATCGGTATCTCTTCTGCCCTGTACAACGAGGGCGACTATGAAGGCTCTATGAAATATGCCAAGCTTGCCGAATCGCCGAAGCAGTATAATAAGGCGTTTGAAGGCTATCGTTCGGAGTGGCTGAACCGGAACTTCACCTGGATCATTCTTGTGGTAGTTGTCCTGGTAGGCGTCTGGGTATTCTTCCACTTCCGGAACAAGAAAAAGAAGAAGAATCAGCCGAAA
This sequence comes from uncultured Ruminococcus sp., assembly GCF_937915125.1. Classification (GTDB taxonomy): domain Bacteria; phylum Bacillota; class Clostridia; order Oscillospirales; family Ruminococcaceae; genus Ruminococcus_C. The sequence continues at coordinate 19,350 of NZ_CALDMP010000097.1, forward strand.
AATCTGGTTGAAATGCTGCACGAGGGAGAGGAGGAGTGATGCGGCCATGATGGATCTTACACAAAAACAATGGGTCAAGCACAGCGTCTTTCATCCCTTTGAGGGTTTTGAGGATCTGCGCTGGAAAAAAGGCGGTTCCGTGCTCTATGCCAGCATTGTGATCCTGCTTTGGTTCATCGGTTCCATTTTGTATAACAATGCCTATGGGTTCCAGTTCTTTATCTCATCGGATAAGCTGTTCAGCATTGTGCCGTATATTGTCCAGACCATCTGCCTGTTCCTGGTATGGGTAGTGGGCAACTGGTCCATCTGCACCCTGCTGGACGGCGAGGGCACCATGAAGAACATCTATATCTACAGTGCCTATTCCCTGATCCCCTATGTGGTGAGCCTCTATGTGGAGACGATTCTCTCCCATGTGCTCATCCGGGACGAGGAGATCTTTATCACCTGCGTGCAGGTCATCGGTCTGGTCTGGTCGATCCTTCTGATGTTCAACGCCATTAAGGCGGTGCACCAGTATTCCATCTCCAAGACCATTCTGGCGCTGATCCTGACCTTTGTGGCAATGATTATCATTCTGATTCTGCTGGTACTGCTCGTGGCACTGTTCCAGCAGGTATACGTGTTTATTTCTTCCGTCTACACGGAGATCACATATCGCGTGAGAGTATAGAAAGGACGGTGGAACAGACATGTTAACATGGAAAAAATGGGTTGCCGTTCTGGCGGCAATGTCCCTTTGCCTGACGGCGGCATCCTTCCCGGTATCGGCTGAAGAAGAGGATGTTGCTGCGGAGGAGACTGCGGCAGAGGAAACTGCCGGGGACGAGACCGGCGAGGGCGAGGCTGCCGAAGAAGAGGCGACCCGGGAAGAAGCCCGGGAGGAGATCGAGATCACCGCAGATCAGGTGTCCCAGTACATGGAGAAGAAAAATTCCTGTGACGGGATCACCTTCTACTACCGCACAGAGGATTATGAGGATACCATCGCCGATGAGGACGTGGTAGATCTGCTGGATGACATCGAGCTTGCGGGCATTGATGACGAGACCGGCGAGGTAGTCTGCACCCTGGAGGAAGAGGATGATACCAGTGACTTTGTGATCTTCCTGAGCCCCGAGGGACGCTGGCTGGTGTACATGGACACGGAATATACCAAGGTGACGATGGTGCGCCGCATCGTCTCCACCCTGGACAACGAATTCTTGTTCCTGTCCTCAGATCACAAGACCTTGGAACTGTACAATGACGACTTTGACGAAGTAGAACGCAGCTATACCAGCAGCGGCAAGGGAGAGGACGGCAAGGTCACCTATACCAACGAGGACGGCTGGACAGTTGCGCTGGCGGATACCTTTGACGCAGTGATTTCCTCTGCACGGTTTGTCACAGAAAATGACAAGCTGGCGCTGTATGTGGACGATGACACCGCTGTCATTGGTCTGTATGACAAGGCAGCGGAGAAAATGTGGTGGTCTACACCGGAAAATGTGGGACACGACAAGCGTGCTACCAATACCATTGTGGATGATCTTTCCTCTTCTCTGAAAATGGTATACGGCGAGCCGGAGGCGAGAAGCACCACCAATATGCGTTCCAAGAGCGACGCCAAGGTCAAGGTAAAGGACAAGAGCAGTGGTGTGAAGATTACCTATACCTTCCGGAAGGCAGGTATCACCATTCCCGTGACATATACCCTGGAGGATGATTATCTGGAAGCACGCATTGAGACTTCCGAGATCGAGGAGGATGATACTTCCCAGACCGGAAAGCTCACGACTTCGCTTTCGATTATGAGCAGCTTCGGTGCGGCATCTTCTACGGATGAGGGATATTTTGTGATTCCCGACGGTAGCGGTGCACTGATCCGGTTCAATAACGGCAAGACCAGTGCCAAGAGCTATACGGGCTATGTGTACGGCTCCGATATCACAGCAGTCTCCCTGACAGAGCCGGCTGTGACTGAGCAGGTATATCTGCCTATGTACGGTATCGTCAACGGCAATGACGCCATGATGGTGGTCTGCACCGAGGGCGATTCCAATGCGAAGCTGACTGCAAGCGTCAGCGGACAATCCAAGAGCAGCTATAACATCTGCGGCTTTGATTTCACCATCCGTGATTCGGATACCTATTATATGTCCGGCGATAATAACACGGCACTTACTGTGTTCGAGGACGGAGACATCAAGACGGATGCCATTGCCCTGCGTTATTATCCCCTGGAGACGGAGGAGGAGCCGGACTATGGTGATATTGCCGAGGCATACCGGAATTATCTCACGGAGGAAACTGGCGTGGAAAATACCGTGGATTCCGCAGATCCGGGGCTGTATCTGGACTTCTACGGCGGCACAGAAAAGGAGAAATCCATTCTGGGCGTGCCGGTTACCATGAAAACTTCGCTGACCAGTTTTGAACAGGCACAGGATATTCTGGAGAATCTCGCTTCAGGCGGCGCAGAAAATATCCGTGTGCAGTATCACAACTGGACAAACGCCGGCATTTCCGGCAAGGTGGACTATAAGGCAAAGGCAGCCGGCTGTCTCGGCGGCAACGGCGACTGGAAAGACCTGCTGTCCTATGCGGATTCCAACGGCGTGACCATTTATCCCACCGTGGACAACAAGACCTTTGCATCCGGAAACGGCTATTTCACGTTTGCCGATACCACCGTCCGCATTTCCGGTTCCTATGCCCGGATCTATGACTACAATCTGGCATACGGCACGCAAAGCACGGTGAACAAGCCCCTGTCCCTGCTGTCACCGTCCACCTTTACGGATATTTATGCCAAGCTGGCGGAGAATTACAGTGACAAAGAACTGTCGGCGGTTTCTCTGGGCAGCATGACCTCTGCACTGTACGGCGACTATGGCAAGGCTACGATTTCCCGTGACAAGGCGCAGGAGCTTCTGGAAGGATCCTACCAGACCCTTTCGGATAAATCCATCGCCATGCTGGCAGATACGGCAAATGCCTATGCGCTGTCCTATATCAAGGAGATTACAGACGTACCGCTTCAGTCCAGCGGATTCGATCTCTTCGATGAGGATATTCCCTTCTATCAGATGGTGATGCACGGTGTGAAATCCTACGCTGCAACTGCAGTCAATGCTTCTGCAAATCCCGAGGAAACACTGCTCCTCTCTATTGCAACCGGCAGCAGCCTGCACTATGACATGATCGGCGAGGAAACCAGCATACTGAAGGATACCAGCCTGGACACGCTGTATTACGCAAGCGCAGAGGACTGGACGGATCCCGCTGCACAGGGCTATGCATTTTCTAAGGCGGTGCTCTCCGGTCTGGGCGATCAGGCAATCACCGACTATGAGCGGGACGGCAATGTGATCACCACGACCTATGAGAACGGCACAGTCGTTGTCACAGATCTGACTGAAAAGACCGTCAGTGTAGACGGCACCGAATATGCGCTTTCGGATTATGTTGAAGAAGGGAGCTGGAGCGAAACATGAAAATGGCGTATGAAAAACGAAAGAGCATGTACGGCTATGGCTTCATTGCCCTTTGGTTTGTGGGTGCAGTGATCTTCTTCCTGATCCCCGTTGTGGAGTCGCTGCTCTATTCTTTCCAGGATATCACCCCGGACACCGGCGGTATGGCAGGAAACTGGGTAGGTCTGGAGAATTACAACTATGCATTTAATGTGGACCCGAACTATCGTCAGTACCTGGTACAGGTGCTGAAAGATACCGCATGGAAAACACCGCTGATCCTGGTGTTCTCCCTGTTTGTGGCAGTCATTCTGAACCAGAAGTTCAAGGGACGGACATTTGCCCGTGCCGTATTCTTCCTGCCCGTCATCATTGCCACCGGTCCGGTGTACAATATCATCAACGGCAACCTGCAGAGCACCGGAAACAGCGATGCAAGCCAGTTTTCTACCATGTTCTCCACAGATCTGCTGGGCGAACTTATGGAATTCCTGGGCATTTATGGTATTTCGGACAGTATGCAGACTACCATTGAGACGGTTTCGGACAATATCTTCGGTATTGTGTGGAATTCCGGTATTCAGATCCTGATCTTTCTGGCAGCACTCCAGAATATCCCTGTTTCCGCAAAGGAAGCAGCTCAGATGGAAGGTGCCACAGCGTGGGAATATTTCTGGAAGATCACCCTGCCCTATGTCAGCCCCATGATCCTGGCATGTTTTATCTTCACCATCATCGACTCCTTTACGGATCCCAACAACGTAGTTATGGGACGAATTCTGGATCTCCAGTCTGACTGGCAGTATGGACCGGCATCGGCGATGGCGTGGGTATACTTTGCCATTGTCCTGGCTGCCGTGGGCATCATAACCGCAATCATCAACAAATTCGTTTACTACGAAGTCGATTAAAGGAGGCGGCAACTATGGAAACAATCAAAGAAACTCCGCTGGCGTCTCCCAAGGACGACGCACAGGTAGGAAACGGTATGAGCAAGCGGGAGGCACGAAAGATCCGGATGCAGAGCATGAACAAATCCGAGATCGCCTATATGCGCCGCAAGCGTGTATTTGAAGCAGTCTGGCCCTTTTTCCGCTTTTTCATTCTGTTTGGTCTGTGCTTTGTCATCCTCTATCCGCTCATTTATATGATCAGCTGTGCGTTCCGTGACCCGGCAGATATGAGCGATCCTACGGTTATGTGGATTCCTCGTCATCTGACTTGGGAGGTCATCAAGGAAACCGCCGGCGTCATGGACATCTGGAACACCCTGGGAACGACCCTGCTTCTGAATGTGGGCTGCTCCCTGGTACAGGTGGCATCCTGCGCACTGGCAGGCTATGGCTTCGCCCGGTTCAAGTTCAAGGGCAAGGGCATTCTCTTCGGTATCGTTGTCATGATGATTCTGGTACCGTCGCAGATCATCGCCATTCCCCAGTACATGCTGTTCCGGCACTTCGGTCTCTTCGGACTGGAAGTGAATCTCATCAACACGAAGCTCTGTATGTACCTGCCGGCGGCTGTGGGCAACGGAATTCGTGCCGGTCTGATGATCTTCATCTTCCGACAGTTCTTCAAGGGACTGCCCAAAGAACTGGAAGATGCGGCATATCTGGACGGCTGCGGTCCGTTCAAGACCTTTATCCGCGTTATGGTGCCCAATGCATCCTCTTCGTTTCTGACAGTATTTCTGTTCTCGGTGGTATGGTACTGGAATGACTATTATGTCAGCTCTACGTTCTTCACCAAGAACCAGACCATCGCTCTGATGCTGAAAAACCTCAGCACGCTGCTGTCTCAGCAGCTGTTCAACAATGCCGATGTCAGTCCCAGAGAACAGATCGTGTGGATGGAAGCAGGCTGTCTGATTTCAATTCTGCCGATTCTGCTCATGTATGTGTTCCTCCAGAAGTATTTTACCGAAGGTATCGAACGCTCCGGTCTGGTGGGCTGATGGCAAATATTGTGGAAAATAAAAAGAGACGTTTCCTTCGGGAGACGTCCTTTTTGCGAAATTTGCGGAAAAAATGAGTTTTCCACAATTTCGTGTTGAAACGTGTGGAAAACCGTTGAAAAGAGAATCGCCGCAGGCGGCAATGATGTTTTTTGATCCAGCAATTTTTCAAAAATGCGGGTGGCGAAATACCCTGGCGCATTCTTTTCGCCGGGTCGAGGCGGGGCGAACAAGACCGCCCCGCCTTGTGAAACCATTTCAGTAAGTTAA
>NZ_CALDMP010000098.1 GCF_937915125.1 uncultured Ruminococcus sp.
GGATGATATCCGCCCCTACAAAGGGTTCTCCTTAGGTTCTTTGGGAACGGCGGGAGCAAGCCCCCGCCTTACGCTTCTGGTTTCCAGACAAGAAGTAAAATTTTAAGCGTTACAATGTACTACGGGCGAACACAGTTCGCCCCTACAGAAAAATCCACCCTGTGTTCGGACATAACATTACACATCACCCCAATCATTTCCACCCATAAATCAACCCATCCGGCGCATCCTAATCCTATCCCCAAAACAGGAGGTATGACACAATGGATGCTTGGGATATTTTTTGTCTGACCGGACACGTGGACGACTATCTGCACTATCGTCAGGCACAGGGACTGGCACAGCCGCATGCCGATCCGGCGACAACAAAGGAGAAAAAACCGCATGGAAACATACCGAGGACTGGTGCTGGCACAGCGGACAGCGGGCGACCGTGGGAAGTTCATTGATATCCTCACCGAAAAAAACACCTTGCAGGAGGTCTATGTGCGTGGTGCCAAAAAAGCCTCTGCTTCGGGCACTTCCACTACCCAGCTGTTTTCCTATGCCACTTTCAGTGTGCAGCAGCGGCAGAACCGGTTCTATCTGGACAGCGCCGAGCCCATTCGTATTTTCTACCGGCTCCGGGAATCCCTGTCCCGGCTGAGCCTTGCCATGTATTTCAGCGAACTGCTGCGGCAGAGTGTCCGGGAACATCAAAACCCCGGCGAGAACTGCGAGGTCATGCGTCTGGCACTCAACACCCTGCACTATCTGGAAAACGGTCAGCGGGAGGAAGGCTTTCTGAAGCCCGTTTTTGAACTGCGCCTTATGACAGAGCTGGGTATGATGCCCGATCTGCTCATGTGCCGCTGCTGCGGCGAATTTTTACCAAAACGGCTCTATTTCTCCGTGGAAGAGGGCTGTTTTTCTTGTCAGGACTGCGGAGCACCCAAAACGGCATATGCACCCATCCTGCTCCGTGCACCGGCTTTGCAGGCAATGCGGCATATGGTGTTCGCCGATTTCACCCGGCTGTACAACTTCCGCCTGGGTGCGGAAAACCTTGCCGCCGTCCAGCTGTGCGCCGAACGCTTCGTGCGCTATCATCTGGATGTGCGGCTGGATACATTGGAATTTTACCACAAGATCACAACACCACCTCAGCTTATGGAGGAAACAACTCATGAACCAACATTATCAGATACTGGAATTTCATAAAATACTGGATATGCTGGCGAACCTGTCCGCCAACGATATCACACGGGAAAAAGTCAGGGCAATCACCCCTACCTCTGATCTTGCAGAAGCACGTGCCGAAATGGAGAAAACCAGTGATGCACTGGGTCTCTCCATTCAGTTCGGCGCACCGCCTTTCCACGCCTTTCAGGATATGCGCATGGGACTGCGGCGTGCCAAATCCGGCGCACGGCTCTCACTGAAAGATCTGCTGGAAATTGCCACTGTCCTGCGGCAGGTGCAGTCCCTCAGTGACTGGTATGACCGCTGTGCCGGGGTGGAATCTTCCCTGGACGACTTGTTCACCCAGCTGGCACCAGTTCCCTTTCTGCTGGAAAAATTAGACCGCTCTATTCTCTCCGAAGAGGAAATTGCCGATGCCGCAAGTCCGGCGCTGGCGGAGATTCGCCGGAAGATCGGACGTTCCCGGCAGAAACTCCGGGACACCCTGGACAATATGATGCGGCGGCAGGAGATTCAGGAATGCTTACAGGACAACCGTGTCACACTCCGTGACGGCAGATTTGTATTGCCTGTCCGTGCGGAACACCGGGGGAAAATTCCCGGACTGGTACATGACACCTCGGCAACGGGGCAGACCTTATTTATTGAACCCATCGCCGTGGTAGACGCCAACAACGACATCCGTCTGCTGGAAATCCAGGAGACAGAGGAAATCGAGCGCATTATTGAGGAACTGTGCACCGAATGCGGCACCTGGGCAGACGCCATAATCCGTGACCACGAGGTCTGTGCAGAGCTGAATCTGTACTTTGCAAAGGCACGGCTGGCGGAACAGATGCACGCCTTTGCACCGACGCTGACAGATGACGGCGTGATCATCCTGAAAAAGGCACGCCATCCCCTGATCCCCTATAAAAAAGCTGTCCCCATCAGCTTCACTCTGGGTGACCCTTACCGTGCGCTTATTATCACCGGTCCCAATACCGGCGGTAAGACCGTTGCCCTGAAAACCTGCGGTCTGCTGACCCTTATGGCAATGAGCGGTATGCTGATTCCGGCGGCTGAGGGAAGTCAGATTTCCGTCTTTGATCATGTGCTGGCGGATATCGGCGATACCCAGAGCATTGAGCAGAATCTTTCCACGTTCTCGGCGCATATGAGCAGTGTTATCCGCATTCTGGAACAGGCGGACGAACATTCCCTGGTACTGCTGGACGAACTGGGTTCGGGCACTGACCCTGTAGAAGGTGCGGCTCTGGCGGAGGCAATCATTGCCCGGCTGAAAGACAACGGCGCAAAGCTTATGGTTTCCACCCACTATCAGGAATTGAAGCTCTATGCCACCCAGCAGCCAGACGTGGAAAATGCATCCTGTGAGTTTGACATTGAAACACTCCGTCCCACCTATCGGCTCATTCTCGGTTCCCCCGGGAAGTCCAACGCTTTTGCCATCAGCGAGGGGCTGGGTATGGCAAAAGAGATCATTACCCAGGCAGAAACGTTGGTCAGCGAGGAAAATACCCGGTTTGAACAGGCTGTGGCAAAGCTGGAGGAGACCCGGAAAGAACTGGAGCACGACCGGGATGCCCTGCGGTTATCCCTACAGCAGGCGGAGGAAAATGAGGCTAAGCTCCGGGAGGAACTGGAGCGTACCCAAAAAGACCGGGAAAATATTATGGAACAGGCTCGACTGGAGGCAATGCGTATTGTGGAAACCACAAAGGCACAGTCCAACGAAATGCTGACGGAACTGGAACAGCTGCGCAAGGAAAAAGAAAAAGCATCCTTTGCGGAGGATGTGATCGGCGCAAAGGGACATGTGAAGCGTGGATTCCGGAAGATGTACGAAACGGCGAATCCGGTGACGGATACGGCAGATGAGGACTATGTACTCCCCAGAGAATTACAGGTGGGCGACACAGTGCTTATGGCGGATACAAAGCAAAAGGCAGTCGTCGCCGGAAAGCCCGACAAAAACGGCATGGTATTCCTGCAAATGGGCGCTATGCGCACCAAGGCACCAGTAGGCAAGCTGCGTTTGGTTGCCGGCGTAGAAGAAAAGCAGAAAAGTCAGCAGAAACAGCGCAGCTCCGCCGGACGTGTTTCCGCACAGGCGGCACGGCGTGGTACCATGGAACTGGATATCCGGGGCTGCACCTGTGACGAAGGTGTTTATCAGATGGACGCTTTTCTTGACCGGGCAGTGATGTCCCATATTGCCACAGTGACGATCATTCACGGCAAGGGCACGGGACAGCTGCGCAAAGCCATTCACCAGCGGCTGAAACAGCTGAAATATGTGAAATCCTTCCGACTGGGCACATTCGGCGAGGGTGAGGACGGCGTGACAATTGTCAGCCTGGAATAAGAATAATTCCCGATAGCAAAGAAAAATCCTTTTGACATGAAAAACCGGACATACGCAGTCCAGGGCGCGTTTAGCCCTGGCAGAGTCCAGGGACAGCGTCCCTGGTCGCCGCCCGCAGGCGGCGAAACACCCTGCGCCGTACTTTCGGCGCGCGGAGAGGGTGGTGAGAAAAAGCGACAGCTTTTTCGAGGCGGGGCGAACAAGACCGCCCCGCCTTGTGAAACCGTACAAGCAAAGGAACGCCTTGCAAACTTCCCGGTGGGACGTTTGCAACAAAACAAGGAGGCACACCATGCGCAGAACCGACCGGGAAATCACTGCATTTCCAGAACTGATCGCAATCCTGAAAAAATGCGACGTATGCCGTCTGGCATTCCACGACGAGCCATACCCCTACATCCTGCCCCTGAATTTCGGTATGACTGTGGATGGCACGCAGCTGACACTGTATTTTCACGGGGCAACCGAGGGTAAAAAATACGACCTCATGGCAAAAAATTCCCTGGTCAGCTTCGAAGCAGACTGTAGTCACCAGCTAATCATCAACGAACAGGCATGCAGCTGTACCATGGCATATGAAAGCGTCATCGGACAGGGCAAAGTTGAAATTGTTTCAGATGAGGAAAAACTTGACGCACTGATAGAAATTATGCGGCACTATCACCGGGAGGACTTTGCATTCAACCGGGATGTCATACCGCATACAACTGTTTTCAAGCTGGTTGTCACTGCAATGACCGGAAAACGGAGGAATGCAAAATGACACCCGACCTGCATTTGCGAAAGTTTCTGTTCCAATATGCAATGGATACTTACGGCACGCAGCCGGAATACCTATGGGAAAAATCACCGGACAACGCCATCCTGCGGCATAAAGAAAACGGCAAGTGGTACGCAGTCGTTCTGGATGTCCATGAAAAAAAGCTGGGACTGCCCGGCGACGGAACAGTGGATGTGCTGAATGTCAAATGTGATCCTCTGGAAATCGGATCACTGCTGCGGAAAAAGGGATTTTTCCCGGCATATCACATGAATAAGAATCACTGGATCTCCATTTTGCTGGACGGGTCTGTGCCGGAAGAGGAAATCTTGTATTTTCTGGATGAGAGTTATGGGCTGACGGGATGAGGGCAATAGGATTCCTCAAATACTATTCAGGATAACCCCTCCACCATTGCGCCGCAGATGACGGGTGAGCGGGTTTTTAGAGGTGACCTTGTGTTTCCCCGGCGAAAATCACTTGACACAGCCCATGAAATCTGCTATAATAAAAAAAGAAAGAGCATACCGGTAAGACGGTCGCTCCCAATGTAAAAGGATTCTAACGAAGTAGTCGCCTTATGTGGAAGTGGGGCGGCTATTTCCGTTTGTACTCTATATGGATATAGAAAAGAAAGAGGTATCCCCATGAAGATCTGGAACGCAGCCATACACACGCAGACCGCAGCCGGTATCATTGAAAACGGCTATGTCTCCGTGGAAAACGGCAAAATCACAGAAGTATCATCTGGTACGCCAGAAACCATTACACCAGAGGACATTGACGCCGGGGGTTCGATGCTCCTGCCGGGCTTTATTGACGCCCACACCCATCTGGGGATTATCGAAAACGGCATTGCCTTTGAGGGAGATGACTGCAACGAAGCCACCGATCCCTTTACACCCCATCTGCGTGTCATTGACGGCGTGAATCCTCTGGATCGCTGCTTTGAGGAGGCACGTGCTGCCGGCGTGACCACAGTCATGACTTCTCCGGGCAGTGCTAACACCTGCGGCGGCACCATGGCAATTCTCAAGACAGCCGGGCGTATGACAGACCGGATGCTGATCGGTACGGGCATGAAATTTGCTCTGGGAGAGAATCCCAAAAGCGTCTACAATGACCGGGACGAAACGCCCATCACACGCATGGCAACAGCGGCGATGATCCGGGAGGGACTGTCCAAAGCCCAGCGATATCAGCAGGAACTGGACTTTGCAGAAAGCGATCCGGACGAGCATATGCCGGACTATGATGCCAAATCCGAGGCATTGCTGCCTGTGCTGGAACGGGATGTGAAAGCCCATTTCCACTGCCATCGGGCGGATGATATTTGCACAGCCATCCGCATTGCAAAGGAATTCCACCTGGATTATGTCATTGTGCACGGCACAGAGGGCTATGAGATCGCAGACATTCTGGCGGAGGAACAGGTGCCTGTGATTGCCGGGCCGACCCTCTGCGACCGGTGCAAGCCGGAGATGCAGAAGCTTACTATTCAGAACCCGGCACTGCTGCATAATGCCGGCGTAAAAGTGGCACTTTGCACAGACCACCCGGTGATACCAATCCAGTATCTGTCCACCACGGCGGCGCTTGCGGTGAAAGGCGGCATGTCCCGGGAGGACGCCATCTATGCCATTACCGCCGGTGCTGCGGAAATTCTCGGCGTAGAGGAGCGTGTGGGCAGCATTGCCGTGGGCATGGATGCGGATTTGCAGCTGTACCGGGGCGATCCCCTGGATCTCCTGTGCGACCCCTGGCTGGTCATGATTGACGGAAAGATTTGCGTGCAATAAACGGAATCAGATATGGAAAACCGGCTTTCTCCTGTTTCGGGGGAAGCCGGTTTTGGTTTGACATCTGTCAGAATTTGTGATAAAATAGAATGCAGAGAGCATACCATACAGCGGTAGGCGGTCAATCCACGCTCCCGGAAGGGAGTGATTGTTATGACATGGATGGAGTTTCTCACTCTGTTGATGGTCGTTTGTCAAGTCATTGTGATTTTTCAAAACAGCAATAAAAGGAAATAACCGCCCCAGCTTGCCAACGTGAGCGGTTATTTCTAAACTACTTAACTTGGGAGCGACCGCCTATCGGTGTGCTCTCTTCTCTTATAGTATAGCTGATTTTGATGGGGTTGTCAAGTGGTTATCATAGTTTTTCATGGATATCCTTCAGCTTACCCCTTCCGCCGCTTCCGGTTATACCCACCGTTCCAGGGACTCTGGGTATATCCATGCCGGGACGAACGCCGCTGACCGCCATTTCTGCCCCGGTTCCGGGAATCCTCCCGGCGATAACCATAGCCGCTGTCACGTTCCTCATACTTCCGCACAGCCACCTGCTTGCCGTTGATCTTCTCATTTTGCATGGCATCCACTACAAAGTCCAATTCTGCCTCAGGCACTTCCACCGTGGTGAACTGATCGTGAATGTCGATTTTCCCGAACTCGTTGCCTGCCATACCTGTAGCTTCCACCAGTGCGCCCAGGATAAAATTGGGCGCCATCCGGTCTTTTCGTCCGGCATTGATGTGCACACGCACAGTCTTTGCTCCGGCACGCTTACCCTTGCGGATGGGCTTCGGCACATCGAAAGTGGGCAGATTTTTCGTTGCCTCTTCCAGGCGCTGCTGTACCATTGCCGCCAGAATATGCTTTGCGGAATCCCCCTGCTCCAGCAGTGTTTCCGTCAATGCCATAGCCTCTTCGGAAACCTCCGTCTCCGACAATGCCAGCAGTCTCTCCCGTTCTGAATCCACTGCCAGCGCCCGCAGTTCCTTGGAAGTGGGCACGGCAATTTCCGTGATATCCGCCTTGGTATAGCGGGAAATGTCACGCAGTTCCATCTCCTGCTTACGACCACTGAGAATATTGTACGCCGTACCAGTCTTTCCGGCACGTCCCGTTCTGCCGATGCGGTGGATATAGTACTCGTGATCCTGGGGCAGGTCGTAGTTGAACACGGCATCTACGCCCTTGACATCAATACCACGTGCTGCCACATCCGTTGCGATCAGAATGGTACTTCTGCCACTTTTGAAACCGTTCATGACCTGGGTACGCTGGAGCTGTTTCATATCCCCATGGAGTCCCACCGCCGGAAATCCCCGGAGACACAGGGCTTCTGTCAGCTCGTCCACAGTCTTTTTCGTATTGCAGAAAATCATGGTGGAATTGGGCTGCTTCGCCAGCAGGAGCAGCTGTAAGGCATCGGTTTTGCGTCCCATAGGTACGCTGACATAGTACTGGGCGATGGCATCCACCGTCCGGTGTGCACTCTGGATCTGTACCAGCACCGGGTCTTTCTGGTATTGTTTGGTGATTGCCAGAATCGCCGGGGGCATGGTTGCGGAAAACAGCACCGTCTGGCGCTGCTCGGGAACCTGCGCCAGTACCGCTTCGATATCCTCCCGGAAACCCATGTTCAGCATTTCGTCCGCCTCGTCCAGCACGATGGTTTGCAGCTGATCCAGCTTCAGTGTACGGCGGCGGAGGTGATCCAGCACACGTCCCGGCGTACCCACTACCAGATTTGCACCGTTTTTCAACTGGTGAATCTGTCTGTCCATACTGGCACCGCCATAGACGGCAACCGGGCGCACGTGCTTTTTGAACCGGGCAAATTTCCGGATCTCATCACACGCCTGCATGGCAAGTTCTCTGGTGGGACAGAGAATCAGAGCGCAGACATGATCGCAGTCCTTCGGCTGCATCTGCTCCAGAATGGGAATGCTGAATGCGGCGGTTTTCCCGGTACCGGTGTTGGATTTGCCGATGACATCCTTGCCCTCCAGCAGCAGCGGGATGGTTTTTTCCTGAATCTCTGTCATTTCTGTAAAGTCCAGCTGCGCCACTGCCTCCAGCAGCGGTGCGGATAGGTTTAGTTCTTGAAATTGCATGTTACTCCCTTTCTACGATTTCTTCCTCGTCAAATAACAGCTCTTGTGTTCTGCTATAACGTCATACTTTTCTCTATTGCTTTTCTTTTTATTTTTGTTTCACCCAGTAGTGGATACTGCCTTCGTCCGCAGATTTTCGAAAATCATCTAACCGGCGAACACAGTTCGCCCCTACAATTTCCTTGAAAACAGAAGTTTTTCATCTGAACCCCAATAGGTCACCTCTAAAAACCCGCTCACCCGTCATCTGCGGCACATTTTTACGCCATCTTCCCTTGCGAAAAAACTTGAAATACATCGAGTATTCCTGCGTTTTTTCGAAAGGGAATCTGTCGCAAATCTGCACCACATCTGACGGATTCGGGGTTTTTAGAGATGCCCAATATTCAAAAAATATCTCCCGACAAAAAAGCGCACCCAGCGCCGCCCGTGGCGAAACCGGATACGCCCATCCCACTGTCAGATGCCATTAGTCCTCTTCCGGCATATTCCAGTTATGATATACATTCTGTACGTCGTCATTGTCCTCCAGCTGTTCCAGCAGAAGGTTCATCTTCTTGATGGCATCCTCATCCTCCAGGGTGGTATACGTTGCCGGAATCTGCATGACTTCCGCAGAAAGCACATTGTAGCCCTTTGCAGTCAGACCCTCACGCAGTCCGCTCAGTGCAGAGGGTGCGCAGGATACCTCGATCACGTCCTCGTCCTCCATAGAGAAATCGTCTGCATCAAACTCGAAGCAGTCCTCCATGACCTGATCCTCGTCCAGACCGGTATTTTCCAGTACTACCATACCTTTTTCGCTGAACATGAAAGATACGCAGCCCGGTGTGCCCAGATTGCCGCCGAACTTGTCGAAATAATGGCGTACATCGCCGGCAGTCCGGTTCTTGTTGTCGGTCAGGCACTCTACGATCACAGCCACGCCGCTGGGACCATATCCCTCATAGACGATGGTTTCGTAGTTGTTCTTGTCACCCTCGCCTGCCGCTTTCTTGATGACACGCTCAATGTTGTCGTTGGGCACATTGTTGGACTTTGCCTTTGCAATGAGATCCCGCAGCTTGGAATTGGTGTTGGGATCCGGGCCGCCCTCTTTCACGCAGACGGTGATCTCTCTGCCGATCTTTGTGAAGATCTTTCCCTTTGCGGCATCGGTCGCCTCTTTTTTCCGCTTGATATTATTCCACTTCGAATGTCCTGACATATTGCAAACACTCCTCTTTTTCAGTTACATCCATATCGTTTCTTTCAACAAGATAACTTGCAATAACGGGCGAACACGGTTCGCACCTACTACGCAGTCTCAACTAAAACTTTATATTGTTATAAACTGGAGGTTTCAGATAAATCCGGCGGGAGCAAGCCCCCGCCCTACGTTTCTGATTTCCAGACAGAAAGTAAAGCTTTAGGCGTGACAATGCACTACATTGCGCTTTCCTTATATGGATGACATCGCATCTTCTATACACACAGCAAACAGTTCCGCAAGCCGCTGCTCTGCGCCCATCAGGTGCAGATAACCGAACAGTGCTTCCAGTCCTGTTGCCTTATGATAATCCTGCGCCGCTGTATGGCGCGGAACCGTATTGTTGGCATTTCTGCCTCGCTTGTACACCCCAAGCTCATCCTCCGTCAGCCGGGACAGAATACGGTCGGCTGCCTGCGCCTGGAATTCCGCACAGACCAGCTGCACCTTTTTCACGTGCAGCTTTGCCGCCGGCTGGTTCGCCTCCAGCAAGAGCCGTTCCCGCACCATGACCTCATAGACGCTGTCCCCCAGAAACGCCAATGCCAGGGGACTGTATTGTCTCGCCTGAGACGCTGTGATACCAGGCTGCATCAATGTTCAGCCTCCTTACGGCACAAAGTCGAATTCGAATCCCAGGATATCGACGCCATCGCCCTCCTGGATTCCCTTTTCCTCCAGCGCATCAATGATACCGCTGCTGCGGAGTACACGCTGGAAGTACTGCAAAGACGAATAGTCGTCCATGTTGACTGTCCGCAGAATGGGTTCCAGCCAGGGCGCATGGACATAGTACACACCGTCTTCCACTTCAATCTCGAACTGACCGTGGGCATTTTCCGCCAGTTCCTCCTGGGTGGGCGCCTCCGGTTCGTATTGCAGAATAGGCGGCAGCGTTTGCAGCATTGCTGCCGTTGCCTGTACCAGTTCTGCTGTACCGGCTGTAGTCGCCGCAGAGATCTCATAGAAGGGCAGTCCCTTTTCCTCAATATAGCTGCGGAACCGTTCGATCTGTTCCGGCTCTGCCATATCGCACTTATTCGCCACCACGATCTGGGGACGCTCTGCCAGTTCCGTCCGGAACTGTTCCAGTTCACCCTGAATGGTCTCGTAATCCTGGATGGGGTCACGTCCCTCAGAGCCGGAGACATCCACCACATGCAGAATCAGCCGGCAGCGCTCCACATGGCGCAGGAAATCGTGTCCCAGTCCTACACCGTCGCTGGCGCCCTCGATCAGACCGGGGATATCCGCCATGACAAAAGACTGCTCCTCCGCCACACGCACCATGCCCAATACCGGAGTCAGGGTGGTGAAGTGATAGTTGGCAATCTTGGGTTTTGCAGCACTGACGACAGAAATCAGCGTGGATTTTCCCACATTGGGGAAGCCCACCAGTCCCACGTCTGCCAAGAGCTTTAGTTCCAGGGTCACGTCAAAGCTTTCGCCCGGAAAGCCCGGCTTTGCGAACCGTGGGATCTGCCGTGTGGAAGTGGCAAAGTGAATATTGCCCTTGCCGCCTCTGCCGCCCTTGGCGAGGATCTGGGGTTCATCGGTGGAGAGATCCGCCATGATGCGGCCGGTCTTTGTTTCACGTACCACAGTACCCCGGGGCACACGGATAATGAGATCCGGTGCGCTTTTTCCGGTGCAGTTGCGTGCGCCGCCGTTTTCGCCGCGCTGGGCGGTATACTTCCGCTTATAGCGAAAATCAATCAGCGTAGAGAAGTTATCGTCCACCTGAAAGACGATATCGCCGCCCTTTCCGCCGTCACCGCCGTCGGGGCCGCCGGCTGCCACATATTTTTCCCGGTGAAACGATACGGCACCGTCACCGCCGTCACCTGCTTTGATGGTAATGCGAGCCTGATCCACAAACATAGCTTTTCGTCTCCTTCCTGTTTTCGGCATTCATAAAATTCTGGGCATCTCTGAAAAACCCCGAATCCGTCAGATGCGGTGCAGATTCGCGACAGATCCCCTTGTGAAAAAACGCAGGAATACTCGATGTATTTCAAGTTTTTTCGCAAGGAAAGATGGCGTAAAGATGCGCCGCAGATGACGGGTGAGCGGGTTTTTAGAGGTGACCTTCTATCAAAAAATCCCAAGCGTGCGGCTCGGGATTTCCTGTCGTTCTTCACGTAAAACAGCAAAAGCTGTCAGTTACTGAGCAGCGTATACGCTGACCTTCTTGCGGTCACGGCCAACACGCTCAAACTTTACGGTACCATCTACCATAGCGAACAGTGTGTCATCAGAACCGATGCCAACGCCCTCACCCGGATGAATGTGGGTACCTCTCTGGCGAACCAGAATGTTGCCAGCCTTTACAAACTGACCGTCTGCACGCTTTACGCCCAGACGCTTGGACTCAGAATCACGGCCGTTCTTAGTAGAACCGGAACCTTTCTTATGTGCAAAAAACTGCATACTAATGCGCAACATAACTTTACACCTCCATGTGTTTCAATTGGATATACGCGGGATAAGCCTCTGCAAGCAGCTGGAACTGTAATTCCAGTCCAGCAAAGAGCCGGTCTGCATTTCCGGAAACATCCGGTTTGTCCAGCCGGAGTACAATTGCCGCTGTTTTCTCCTCTTCCTCTGCGGAAACCGGGAGATGATATATCTCCGTCATGAGATTGGCAACTGTCTGCACTGCGGAAGAAACGCTTGCACAGACAATGTCTGCACCTTCTTCTGCATAGCCCGCATGTCCCTCAACGGAACAGCCCGTGCAGTGCTCCCCTGCATAGAAAAAACGTGCGGAAATCATTATGCCTCGATGGCTTCGATCTGCACCTGGGTATAGGGCTGTCTGTGACCCTGCTTCTTCTTCTCGCCCTTCTTCGGCTTGTAGGTCATAACTGTGATCTTCTTTGCCTTGCCATTCTTGATGACCTTGGCACGAACAGAAGCACCGTCTACATACGGATTACCGATCTTCAGACCGTCCTCGCCGCCAACTGCAACAACCTTGTCAAATACAATGCTGTCCTCTGCCTCTACGTTCAGCTTTTCGATAAAGAGCGTGTCGTTTGCCTTTACCTGATACTGCTTTCCGCCGGTTTCAATTACTGCGTACATGATATCTGGCACCTGCCTTTTACAAAAACTCGCTGCGATGGGTGCATCAAAATGCTTTTTGACCCGGACGCATGCGGCTTTTTTATTGTATCATATTTCCGGTGGCTTGTCAAGATTTTTCTGAAAAAATTTTTTCGTGTCAGGACGTTTTTTCTTTGGCAGTCTGTACAAAAGCCTGGGATAGTTCTTGTGCATCACTCTGAATTTCTGAAAGAATTGCAACATTTCTGCCGTCTCCATTGTATCCTTTATAAAGAGACATTTTTCCAAACCAATTCAAAGGAGGTAATTCTTATGAAAAAACTGATATCCATCTCACTTGCACTGAGTCTGCTCCTGGGCAGTACTGCTGTGAGCCTGCCGACTTCGGCGGAGGAAAGCATTCCCATCATCCTGACAGCAAACCGGTATGAATTTCTTCAGATCGATTCCTACCCCGGTTCGGATGCGCTAATCCTTCGGGTGGAAACCGACCAGAAACCAGATGAAATTATGCTTATGGACGGCGACACCGGCGAACAGATCGGCGTTCTGCGTGATGACGGTGCCTACACCAACAGCGGCGACAATCTCGCCGGAGACGGCATCTATTCCTATCGCACTGTCATTTCAACAACAGAACCTGCGGTATACTCTTATTATGTCATTGCAGACGGCGTACAATCCAACACAGTGCGTATTCTCGTTGCTGATGATTATACGAACGACGAACTGAACGAGATCAGCGAAGTCAATATGCAAATTGATACACTCCTGGATGACAGCACATATCAGGCAAAAGACACTGCTGCACGAAAAGAAGCCATTTTTGCTCTGCTGAACGATCTGGCTGAAAATGGGACTGCGGATTTTCCCTACAGCCTGATTGATCCGGATTCTATTGTTTTTGACGAAACGACTCAGACATTTTTCTTTGTTTATCGCTGCGGCGAATGGAGCAACGGCTATTTTGGTGCTTTCTATGATCTTGATCAGTGGAACGAAGTCCCCATTGCCTCTGTCAGCATGGAATCCAGGTATCATTTTGACAATTTCACACGCTTTATCATGGAATTGCCGGAACGACAGGATATTCTCGCTGTGCCAAGTTCATACAATCCCAACAGGATCCTCGCATTGGATCACCAGGGGTATGATGAAATTTATATTACTGCAAACCGCTATCGCATTACCCTGGAAGAGGGTTATACCATTGATGACAGTGTATATGAACAGCTGTCCGGTCTCATCACCCAAAAAAAGAACAACGCCGCAGCAACGGTGGAAAAGAATCCGAATTTCGACACCATGTATTATTATTATGCCGGATCAGCCTATCTGATCCAGGATAAAGAAGCCGAGGGAAACACCTGGCTGTTCGCTTGCGGCGAAGCACTCAATTATGATGAAGAAGCGGTTTTGCAGATACTCCATGCACTGCCGGGATTTCAGCATATCGACTACGCCAAAGCCGGCTATTTTATTTCGGAATCTCCCAACCTGCTCACCCTGACAAATTTGACTGTCACCTGCCCTACTCCAGAAGGCAGTGCGCTGACCAAAGAGGACTTCGCACCCTACCTGGAATTAAATTCCCTGAAACAGTCCACAGATGATCCGACCTCATATACCATCAGCCTGAATGGCAATTCCGTAAACTGGTATGATTCCATTCGCACCCTGATGGAACACGGACTGGTGCAGTCCGTGGACAATTACTCGTACATGATAACAGAGCTTGCCTATGATGAAACAGTTCTCATCCATGACGACCCCATCCGCTATCTCCAGAACGGTGATGTCAACAACGACAGCATCATCAACGCCGACGATGCATACGAGACATTGACCTCTTATGCAAGCTGTTCCGTAGGAAAAGAGGATCCGCTCCAGCCGGTACAGCGTGTGGCTGCGGACTATGATCTGAATGGGCAGGTAGACGCCAACGATGCCTATGAGATGCTTCTGACTTATGCAAGCAATTCCGTAGGAAAAGAAACGGATTAAACTTCAGGCAGCACCGCACAAAAGGGTTGCTGCAAGGACAGCAAAATCCTGATTCACGGGTCGATGTGGGCATCGACCCCTACAAAACGTTACGAAATTCGTGGTGATTGTAGGGTGCGATACCCACATCGCACCGTTTTCTTGTTGGATTTTGATGCTTGTCAGCCTCTAGGAAAGCATATCAACGAAAATAAGGGACTGCTGCAGACAGTCCCTTATTTTTACATCATTAGAATTGCAAATAAAACCAAAAACAGCACGCCAGTGAGAAGATACTGCAAAGCGACCATGCCCACAATGAGCCAGCCATTTGTACCGCCCTGGGCACGCAGCCGGTGACGGCGCATTTCTTTGGACAGATCTTCCTGTGCGATCTGGTGTACCTGGCGCAGCACAAAACGGTAGTACAGCCAGTTTCCGAAAAGTCCCAGAACAATGGTCATGCCAACTTCCAGGTAGTTGCAGATCACCGCTGCATTATACACAAGGGTCTCACAGTTTTCCAGCCGTTCCAGCATCCCCTGCATCACCTGCTGTATGTTGGGATACATTTCTGCCAGCGCACTTCCCTCAGAACTCTTTATCATCTGGAGCATATCCGGCAGTGACGTTTGCAGCATCATTGCCATCTGAGGCAGATGGAGCAGCGTCAGAACGGCAATCAATATAATAGAAAACAGCCACATTTTCCGGTTTGCAAAATAAAACTGGGGAAAAATCAGGCAGGGAAAATTCAGGGAGATCCTATGTCCCTCATGGAACCGCCGGAATTTCGGCAGATAGTACAGAGTGTTGTTGCCCACGAAATCCGCCACATCCTCCAGGCGTTCTCCGCCGATAACATCGTCCCGGTTCATGCCGCAGCAGGGATCGTCCATTCCCATCATCTCTGCTGTCCTGCGCATCCGTTCCCGGAAGGAATCCCGTTGGGGCGGCACATCGCTGTCCCCGTTTTCCTCCCAGGACGGCATCTGCGGCGGTTCTGCCATAGATGCACCGCAGTTCTGACACCGCTGGGCTGCCTGATCATTGGCAGTGCCGCAATTGGGGCAGATCTGCTCCGGCTTCTGCTCTTCCTCTTTTTGTCGTTCTGATTTCCAGGTCTCCCCGGACTGATGCAGTTCTATATTGATGCACTTGTTGTTCTTTGTCCAGCATTCCCGATGATAGGGTGTGCCGCACTCCGGGCAGACTACCACATCATCCTTTTCCTGCAATTTCTTTCCGCAGCCGAAGCACGGGTCTCCTGTATGCAGCCCCATATGCCATCCCTCTTTCCTTTGGGTACTTTCGTCAACACCGCACAAAGAGCGCCTGACGGCTTTGCGCGGTATTGCCTTTCTTCTTATTATACCACATGGGAAAAATTTTTTCAATATCCAAAGAAAATATTTGCATCTCAGACGATTTTGTAGTATAATAAGAAAGATACGAGGAATCACAGGAAGTTTCAAGGCAATACCGCGCAAAGATTGTGCGGCAGATGCGCCGTCAGATTTTTCGTCAGATGAAACAAAAAGCGCAGTGAATACTCTATGTATTCACGAGCATTTTTGTGAAATATGACGGAAAATATGCAAGCATATGACGTGCAAAGCCGGCAGGCGCTCTTTGTGCGGTGTTGCCTCAACTATTTTGATCCTGAAAATCACTACGACATAAAGGAGAATACCCATGATTTTATTAGATGAACTGCGCGTCACCATGAGCGACTACCGAAAGGAACTGGAAGAACTGTATGAGGTTCTGGGCATTGAAGCCGCACAGGCACGCTATGACGAACTGCAAAAGCAGGTAGCCGAACCGGGCTTCTGGGATGATCTGGAGAATTCCCAGAAGGTACTCCAGGAATCCAAGGCACTGGAGAACAAGATCAACAAGTACAAGAAAATGGAAGAGTCCCTGGAGGACATCCTGACGCTCATTGAACTGACCATGGAAGAGGGCGAGGAGGAATCCAACGCCGAACTGAACGAAGAGGCAGACAACTTTGTGAAGGAACTGGAATCCCTGAAGCTGGCATCCCTGCTGACCGGCGAGTATGACAGTTCCAACGCCATCCTCACATTCCACGCCGGTGCCGGCGGTACTGAGGCGCAGGACTGGGCGGAAATGCTCTATCGTATGTACAACCGCTGGGCAGAGCGCCACAACTACAAAGTAGAACTGCTGGACTATCTGGACGGTGACGAAGCCGGCATGAAGAGTGCGTCCATTCTGATCTCCGGCGACAATGCTTACGGCTTTTTGAAGTCAGAATCCGGTGTACACCGTCTGGTGCGTGTATCGCCCTTTGACTCCTCCGGACGCCGCCACACCTCCTTTGCGGCGCTGGAAGTGATGCCGGAAATCGACGACTCCATGGAAGTAGACATCCGTCCTGAGGACATCAAAATGGACGTATTCCGTTCCAGCGGTGCCGGCGGTCAGCATATCAACAAGACAAGCTCCGCTGTCCGTCTGACCCACCTGCCCACAGGCATTGTGGTATCTTGCCAGACCCAGCGCAGCCAGTTCCAGAACAAGGACTACGCCATGAAAATGCTCCGTGCAAAGCTGGTAGAAATCAAGGAACGAGAGCATCTGGACAAGATCGCTGACATCAAGGGCGTCCAGAAGGAGATCGCATGGGGTGCACAGATCCGTTCCTATGTGTTCATGCCCTATACCCTGGCGAAGGATCACCGCACTGGCTTTGAAAACGGCAATATCCAGGCAGTCATGGACGGCGATCTGGACGGCTTCATCAATGCCTATTTGAAAGCACTTTCCAGCGGCACTCTGCAAAAGTAATATGTTCCATTCAAACGAAAAATAGAACAGAAAAAAACAGCGTTATCCCTTTTGTGGGTAACGCTGTTTCTGTATAACGCTGACTTGCAGTTTCTTCATAAAACGGAAATAGCCGCCTGACTTCCACATAAGGCGGCTATTTCTATTGTAGGGGCGACCATTGGTCGCCCGTTGCGGTTTGCCTGGGGCAACACCGCACAAAGAGCGCCTGACGGCTTTGCACGTCATATGCTTGCATATTTTCCGTCATATTTCACAAAAATGCTCGTGAATACACAAAGTATTCACTCCGCTTTTTGTTTCATCTGACGAAAAATCTGACGGCGCATCTGACGCACAATCTTTGTGCGGTATTACCCTGGATTTTTGGCGGGCGACCAATGGTCGCCCCTACATAAAATGATTCATTTTACAGCATATAATTTTAAAATTGATTTGCGTGCGCAAAAGCAAAACCGGATGCAGCTATGTGAATCGCTGCACCCGGTTTTTTGGAGAGTTGTATGTGAAAACGGGAAATGGTTAATTGAGAGGAACCATATTGTCACCCAGCTGCACGGAAACCACATCCGCCGGGTCAATGGGCTTTTCCAGACGGCATTCGAAATCCCAGTCTCCGCCATCGTGATAATACGAAGCACCTATGACAATACCGGACAGTGTGCTGCCGTCTGTCAGAGTCAGAACCACCGGCGTCAAAGCATATTCAGGACTCTGCGGACTTCCCTGACTTGTGCCGGAAGCTGTCAGCGTAAATCCTTGCATCCCCAGCTGTTCCAGATATGCTGTTCCGCTGATGGATTCGATGCATACTGGCTCCTTAAAAGTATACGAACGTGCTTCCAACGGTTCTCCCAGATGCAGGGTTGCTGAGATCATCCCCAGCAGTTCCATTTGTCCGGATTCGATATAACCGTCCTGTTCTTTCAGCAAGTCCGTAACATCCGACAGTGCGATCTCCACATCCAGCGTATCTGCATCAAAGGGTTCCTGGAATTTCAGCTCATATTCAAATTGATATGAGCCATCCCCTAGTGCGGTCAGTTCTGGGCCTCGTCCGCCTCCTGCCAATGCAAAAGGTTCGCCATCTTCTTTCCAGCCGCTTTCGCCGTTGATTTTCGGATATTGCAGTCCATTCTGAGATGGTACCCTATATTCCATGAGCATCCTGTTTTCCAGATCGATGCCCTCATCCGGCACCACATCGAAAAGCAGATAAATGGTTCTGGCATCATGCACAACTGCTGACGGTGTAATGGTCATGCCCTCCATGCCTGTCACCGTGAAATTCTCCATGGTGCCATACAGGTTCACAGCGGATTCCGGTACTTCTTCCACTGTCATTTCCGGGAAGAGCAATTGCAGCACGCTGACATGCTGTGCCGCTGCCACAGAGCAGACGCTAACCACACTGACACACGCCGCTGCCGCAATGGCAATGGCAGCTTTCTTTTTCCATGTTACACGGGGCTTTGCGGAAACAGGCTGTTCCCCCTTCTGCACTGCCGCCAGGATCTTCTGCTCGCAGTCATCCGACATGCGAATCTGTTCCATAACTCGTTTGTATTGCCGTTTGTCCATAGTGAAACCCACCTTTCTGTTCCAACAGTGCCTTCAATTTCTTTCGGGCACGCTCCAGCTGCGTCTGAATGGTCGAGGGATTCCGCCCGGTGATCTGAGAGATCTCCTTCACGGAATATTCCTCATAGTAATACAACAGGATCACTACCCGATACTTCTCCGGCAGAGAAAATACCGCTGCATACAGGGCATTTTCTGACGGCTCTGCAAAGGCATCCGCCAACTCGTCCGGCAGTTCTGCCCGGTTTTTGTGCCACGCCGAACGGCACAGATCGTGACAGGCGTTGATGGTAACCCGAATGAGCCATGCCTTTTCCATTCCCTCGTCCGGAAATGGTTCTTTGTGCATAAAGAATTTCAGGAATGTCTCCTGCGCCACGTCCTCTGCATCCGCCTTGTTCCGGAGATAGGTATAAGCGATCCGGTAAACTGTGTCTTTGTATTGTTTCAGCTTCTGCTGAAATTCCAGTTCTTCCATTCAGTCCACCTCCTTCGGCATTTCTTTTTGAAGCGCTTCACCCCTATAACGATCGGGATGGGCAAAATATCTCACTTCTCAAAAATTTTTCACCGTGAAACAGAAA
Source organism: uncultured Ruminococcus sp. (assembly GCF_937915125.1). Lineage (GTDB taxonomy): Bacteria > Bacillota > Clostridia > Oscillospirales > Ruminococcaceae > Ruminococcus_C. The sequence goes on from NZ_CALDMP010000098.1 coordinate 19,498, forward strand.
AACTTCCGCACGAAAATGCGGAAGGGACATAAAGATATGACCCGGGAAGAATGGATAGCCTTCCCGGATCATTTTTCGGTTACTTCCATTGTGTCCATCCAGAGCAGAAAGGACAATGCCGTACTTTTCCTGCACACCGCCACAGATTATACCGCAATTTTATCGGGATTCGTATGGCATGCCTTTTCGGTTTTTGCAATCATAACAAGCAGAAGAATCATAAAAAATGCAAGATACACGGGCATGAGTTTCAAGCTTATGTGATTTGCGATGAGACCAAAAATGGGCGGCATAAAGGTTGAACCAACATAGGCGCTTGCCATCTGAATGCCGATAATGCCCTGTGAATGCTCTGCGCCGAAGTTTTTGGGCGTGGAATGAATAATACACGGATAAACCGGCGCACGCCCCAGACCGATTATGATAAATCCTATCACAGATGTGATTTTGAACGGGAGTGTGATAAAGCACACACCAAATAATGCAATGCCTGTGCCAAGGCGGATCATTCTATTGTCTCCCAATTTATCCGACAAAAAGCCTGATAAAAATCTTCCCACTGTGATTCCGATAAAGAACAGCGAACCGAATGCAGCAGCTTCTTCCTTTGCTGCACCTCTCGTCCCCTCCAGATAACTGCTTGCCCAGAGCATGGCTGTGGCTTCTGCCGCACAATAGGACAAAAAACCCACCAGAAGATACGGCACGCCTTCGATTTTCAGAGCACCTTTTATGCCAAGAATTTCAGTGTTATTTTCTTTCACAGCGGCGGACTTGTTGACTTTCCACAAGGGCAGCGTAAACAACAGCACCGCAGCAATACCGAATTGCAAGTAAGAAACCATGCGATAGCCGTTTGTCCATGCAGCATGCGTAAGGGCATAACTCATAATATAGGGACTGATGATCGTTCCCACGCCCCAGAAACAGTGCAGCCAGCTCATGTGTCTGGAGTTATAATGCAGCGCAACATAGTTATTCAATGCTGCATCGATGGCACCTGCGCCAAATCCATAGGGTATGCCCCATAAACACATCTGATAGAACTCTGTTGCAGTAGAGAATCCCCACAAAGCGACTGCGGTGAGAAAAACGCTCACGATCGTCACAGCTCTTGTTCCAAATTTTTTTGTAAGTCGTTCTGACATCAGCCCGGAAATAATGGTGCCGCCTGAAATGATCATAGAGATCCATCCCATGTAGGACAACGGCACTCCAAATTCCGTCCGGATGGTAGGCCATGCGGAACCCAGCAGCGAATCCGGCAATCCGAGACTGATAAATGCAAGATATATAACCGCCAATAACAGTAAATACATTTTTATCCCTCTTTCATACTCGTCATAGGAGAAATCCAAGCATTGGTACTGCCAAAGTCAAGGCATGAACAAAACACGAATCCGCTTTTGATACATAGCATCGAAAAGCGGATCATTTTACTTCTGTGGCAATACCGCAGCGGCAAGGGCATCACGAAGCCGTACAAGGGGTTCCTGTTCCAGCCGTTCCCGCATGGAAACAAAATATATTGTGCCGTACATGGACGGCGTGTCAATATAGATGCGCTTCAGGTCATGCTCTGCCCGTTCTCTTGCCACGGTGGACTCAAACAGAAATGCAATGCCGTCTCCCTGGCGCAGCTGTTCCTTGAGGATGGTGAACGAATCCACCTCCAGCACATCCGCAAAGTCATAGAGGGAAATCCCCCGGCTGCTCAGATTCTGTTGTACCAATGTCCGCAGACCGCAGCCCGATTCCATGAGGATCAGGGGCTGGTGCATGAGCTGTTGCCAGGTACAGCCATAGAGCTGTTCTGCCAGGGCAGGACAGGTGGCGGCAATGATTTTCTCCCGGTGGAGCTCTGTCGCCTCTACCAGCATGTCGGGGATATCCCCTTCCACGATCACAGCATCCAGCATACCGTTCTGCATCCGCCGCAGCAGCTGGCGTGTGTCTGCCACATGAAGTTTCACTCTGGGATCAGCAGCCGTGTGCATATAAGGGCACAGGGGCTTCAGCAACGGCGAAAATGCCACCGTGGGCGTCAGCCCGATGTCAAGGGGCACGTCTTCCTCCAGGCGATTCAGACGTTTCCGGATCTCCGCATCCCGGGCACGCTGGAGAATCATCTTGTCTTGCAGATACTGTCCGGCTTCTGTCAGTTCCACCCGTCTGCCGTCGTAGCGAAACAGCTGGCACTGATAAAATTGCTCCAGATACTTGATATGCTGTGTCACCGATGGCTGGGTCAGATGCAGACACTCTGCTGTCCGGGTATAGCTTTTTGTCTCACAAAGGGAGAGAAACGTATCCATTCGATAATCCAGCATATAGCTTCCTCCTTGCAATTATTTCGCAGCTGCCATAACATAACAGCAAAAATCATTCCCTTCCCCTTTTCCACAAGTAAAACCTTGTAAACGTCCCGGTGGGACGTTTACAACAAAACCAACTTTCAAACAACACTCTCAATCAGGACAAAATATCCTCATATTCCCGCTTTTTCGGACGGTTCATGAGATTCTGCACTGCCTGGGCTGCACTTGCGCCGTCAAACAGCACATGGTACAGCTGTTCCGTAATGGGCATACTCACATGGTGCACCTGTGCAAGCTTCCACGCCGCATGACAGCAATAGTAGCCTTCCACCGTGCCCACCTGCTTTACCGCCTCTTCAGGCGAAACGCCCTCGCCGATGAGGATACCTGCACGGCGGTTGCGGCTGTGCATACTGCAACAGGTGACGATGAGATCGCCGATACCGGACAGACCGCTGAACGTTTCCGGCTTTCCGCCCATTTTCACGCCCAGATTGGTGATCTCATGAATACCGCGCGTCATCAGGGCAGCCTTGGTATTATCGCCGCATTTCAACCCGTCACAGACGCCTGCTGCCAGTGCAATGATATTTTTCAGCGCACCGCCGATCTCACAGCCCACCGGATCAGTATTGATGTAAATCCGCAGGGTGTGACTGGAGAACATATCCTGTATCATTGCCGCAGCCGCTTCGTTTTTCGACGCTGCAACTACCGTGGTGGGAACGCCCCGCCCCACTTCCTCGGCATGGGACGGCCCGGTGATCACGCCTACCGCATTGTCGGGATATTCCGACTGAATCACCTGGCTCATTGTCAAAAAGGTGTCTTCTTCCAGTCCCTTGCTGGCATTGACCAGCACCATCTGAGGCGTAATATAGGGCTTCAGCCGCTGTGCCACAGAGCGAATGAACTGGGACGGCACAACGAATACAATGAGATCGCTGCCCTCCATGCACTGGGGATCGCAGGTGAACCCGATCTCTTTCGGAATCGGTACGCCGGGCAGCTTTGTCTTATGCTCCCCGTCCCGGAGAATTGCCTGGACAATCTCCTCTGAAATATCCCAGACCGTCACCGCATGGTGGTTCTGATTTGCAATGATCGCAAGACTTACGCCGAATCCCCCGGCACCAATGATGGTTACTTTTGCCATAATTACCCTCCTTCTGTCACTCGTGGGTCTTGGATGAATGGAATGAGAATTTATTTTCGTTTCCGGCTCTCAGCCGCTGGATATTGCTTCGGTGCATCCAGATGACCCATGCCGCCATCAGGGCAGAGAGTCCGGTGTTCAGCCAGATATACCACATGGGAAGATCGCCCCGCTGCCACATCTGAAACAGGAATGTGATCACCGGGCAAAAAGCCGAAGCGATGATAGAACCCAGGGAAACGTATCGGGAAATTGCCAGAACAACAATAAAAATCAGGATCAGGCACAAAAAGACTTTCCAGTCGATGCCCAGAAATACTGATACGCCCACCAGAACACCCTTTCCGCCTTTGAAATGATAATAAATGGGGAACACATGCCCCAGAATGGCGAAGATGCCGGCGATATAGCCGATAAAATGCACATCCTGCTGGGCTGTCAGCCCAGTATCCAGGAGCACACAGATGCCCCGGCTCAGCCACACGGCAATAATGCCCTTCGCCAGATCGCCCAGCAAGGTCAAAGCAGCGCAGCCCTTTCCGAAACAGCGCAGGGTATTGGTCAGACCGGCGTTATGGCTGCCATAGTCCCGGATATCCTTGTGTTTCAGCAGACGCACCACCAGTATGGCACTGTTGAAGCTGCCCAGCAAGTAGGACAGCACTGCCGATAAAACAATTGCCAAAATCAGCATAACTGCAACCTCCGTTATTTCTCATCTCTGGCACGTTCCCGTACCACAAACCGCACAGGCGTTCCCGTCAGCCCGAAGGTGGAGCGAATCTGGTTTTCAATATACCGCTGATAGGAGAAGTGGAACAAGTCGGCACGGTTCACGAAAATGACAAACGTAGGCGGCTTGGTGCTCGCCTGGGTCATATAATAAATCTTCAGGCGGCGTCCCTTATCCGACGGCGGCTGGACACGAGTGGTGGCATATGCCAGCACATCGTTGAGCATACCTGTGGAGATGCGCATGCTGTTCTGCATGTGGACTTCCTGAATCTTCTCGAACAGCTTCTGTACACGCTGTCCTGTCTTTGCGGAAATGAACATGAACGGCGCATAGGACATGAAGCTGAAATCATTTTTCAGCTTTTCCTCATATTCCTTCATGGTGTTCCCGTCTTTTTCGATGAGATCCCACTTGTTCACCACAATGATGGACGCCTTGCCCTGTTCGTGGGCATAGCCGGCAACCTTGGAATCCTGTTCCGTAAAGCCCTCTGCCGCATCAATGAGAATCAGACACACGTCCGCACGATCTACCGCCATATAGGCACGCAGTACGCTGTAATGCTCAATTCGCTCGGTAACACGTGCTTTTTTCCGTATACCGGCAGTGTCGATGAGGACAAACTTACCATTTTCATTTTCCACCGTGGTGTCCGTTGCGTCACGAGTCGTTCCAGCAACGTTGGACACAATGGCACGGTCTTCTCCGGCAATGCGGTTCACCAGAGAGGATTTTCCCACATTTGGCTTGCCGATAATGGCGACCTTGATGGCATCCTCGTCCTCTTCCAGTGCATCCTCCGGCGGCAGAAGATCATACACTGCATCCAGCATATCACCGGTGCCGTGACCGTGCGCCGCAGAGATGGGATAGGGATCGCCAATGCCCAGATTGTAGAACTCGTACAGTTCCAGGGGCGGTTCGCCGATGGAATCGCATTTATTGACAGCCAGCACCACAGGCTTGCCGCTTTTCTGGAGCATACTTGCCACAGCGCTGTCGTCAGCCGTGACACCACAGCGCACATCTGTGACCAGAACGATCACATCGGCACGCTCAATGGCAAGCTCCGCCTGGCGGCGCATCTGTTTCAGGATCACGTCATCGGTGACTGTTTCGATGCCGCCGGTATCCACCAGCATAAACTGCCGGTTTCGCCATTCGCCCTTGGCATAGATCCGGTCACGTGTTACGCCCGGCGTGTCCTCGACAATGGACAGCCGCTGACCGATCAGCTTATTAAACAGGGTAGATTTTCCCACATTGGGACGCCCTACCACCGCAACAACTGGTAATGCCATAAATTTGTCATCTCCTTTTTTGTTATTTATCCTGTTTTTGCGTTATATATCCTGTTTTTACGTTTCGTTGTGCACGGGCGAACACAGTTCGCCCCTACAATATTGCGCCATATCATAGAAAACATCCAGAATTCCCCGCAATTCTACAGCAAACAAAAAAGAGAGACGGCACAGGCCGCCTCTCCTCCTCGTACAAAATACTACATTTTGTCAGCGCTTATTCTGCATCGTCCATCTTCAGAACAGCAACGCCCTTGTAAAATCCGCAGTTCTTGCAAACCTTGTGCGGAGCCTTAAATGCGCCGCAGTTGTCGCATGTGCTCATTGCAGGTGCATCGAGCTTCCAAACAGCAGAACGTCTCTTGTCACGTCTTGCCTTGGAGACCTTATTCTTCGGTACAGCCATGTTTTGGCACCTCCTTCTACTTTCGACAGTCGCAGGTGCCCTCGTTCAGATCGCACCCACAGATATCGCACAGACCCTTACAGTCCTCCCGGCAAAGCATCTTTGTCGGCAGCATCAGCAAAAGATCTGAGATTGCTGTCTCATTCATATCAATGCTGTCGTGTTGTGCCACCAGGTATGTGTCATACACGTCCCCTTCGCTTTGCAGCGACTGTACAACTGTGTGAGAAAAGTCATACGAATAGTCACGCGTCAGCTCTTTGAGGCAGCGGTCACAGACCACATGCAGCGTACAGGAGACGGTGTAATCCAGTGTCACAATGCCGGCACGGTTCCGAATGGAACCCGATACCGTCACTGGTGCATCAAACTGATATCCACGTACATCGGCAAGCTCCTCCGGTGTGATCTCATACTCCACCGGCATCCGCATACCCTCAATCTGAAAAAGCTCCCGCAGCTGTAAAACCATACCTGCTTCCTTTCACGCATTGCATTCCCTATTATAGCAAATTTTTGCCCGGCTTGTCAAGCCCTTTTTCAAAAAATCCGAAAAAGTGCTGGTTTCAGCCTTTCTTAGTCCATGTACTTTGTCACAGAAGCCGGCAGTTCAGCGGCATCTGCAGAAACGGTGAAAGTCACGGAAGAATCGTCGCCGGTCAGCTTGTCCAGCTTTTCCAGCATACGGCCCAGTGCCTCGAAATCAGCACCAGCGATCTTCAGGATACCGTCAACATAGATCTCCTTGATGTCATAGTTGCCAGCCAGCATACCTGCAACGAAGCCATAGAATGCGTCGAAGCTGTCGATGTTGAACTGCTCTGCATCACACCATCTTACCTTGTAGCTGATAGAACGGCGCAGGGTCTCACCTTTTTCGATGCAAACGAGACAGCCGTTGGTATCCTTGACTGCTGCGTTGATTTTATCGATAATGATCTTGGTCTTTCCGGTGCCTTTTTTTCCTGTAATCAGTTGAATCATAATTTTACTCCTTTCGTGCCGGAATCCGGCATGGCTTTTAGAACCTGCCGAAACAGATTCTTATGGCAATATCGTACAAAAACTGCACGATACTGCCTTATCAGTTACAGCCGCTTTGCAGCTGTGAAACTCATCAGGGCATCTCTAAAACCCCCGAATCCGTCAAATGCGCCGCAGATGACGGGTGAGCGGGTTTTTAGAGGTGACCATCATTTACTTGGCGAGCAGTGCCTCCAGAGCTGCCTTCTGATCCTCATAGCCCGGCTTGCCCAGCAGTGCGAACATGTTGCGCTTGTAGCTTTCCACGCCCGGCTGGTTGAAGGGATTGACACCCAGCAGATAACCGGAAACTGCACATGCCTTTTCGAAGAAATAGATCAGATAGCCCAGGCTCTTCTCCGAAACATCCTCGACTTCCAGGATCATATTCGGAACGCCGCCGTCGGTGTGTGCCAGGATAACGCCTTCCAGTGCCTTGCGGTTTACAACAGACATATTCTGACCAGTCAGGAAGTTCAGACCGTCCAGATTCTCTGCGTCCGGCTCCAGATAGAAGTCCTGCTTCGGCTGCTTGATATCCACAACAGTCTCAAACAGAATGCGGCTGCCTTCCTGGATATACTGCCCCATGGAGTGCAGATCGGTGGAGAATACGCCGGATGCCGGGAAAATGCCCTTGTTATCCTTGCCCTCGCTCTCGCCGAACAGCTGCTTGTACCACTCGGACATCATAACGAAGCTGGGATCATAGGAAACCAGCATTTCCACGCTCTTGCCTTTGCGGTAGAGAATATTCCGCAGCGCTGCATACTTGTAGCAGTCGTTGTTGTCGAAATCTGCTGTCAGATCTTTCTGTGCCTGTGCAGCACCTTCCATCAGTGCGGCAATATCGCAGCCTGCCACAGCAATCGGCAGCAGACCTACTGCGGTCAGTACAGAGAAACGTCCGCCTACATCATCCGGTACCACAAAGGTCTCATAGCCCTCTGCATCGGATAGTTCCTTCAGCGTACCCTTTGCCTTGTCGGTAGTTGCAAAGATATGATCCTTTGCGCCATCCTTGCCGTACTTCTTTTCCACCAGCTGCTTGAACACACGGAATGCAAGCGCCGGCTCAGTTGTTGTACCGGACTTGGAAATGACATTCACAGAGAAATCTCTGCCCTCACAGATGGAGATCACTTCGTTCAGATAGGTGGGGTTGATGTTGTTTCCCACATAGTAGATGTCCGGTGTATCCTTCTTCAGATTATTATAGAACGGCGATTTCAGAAATTCGATAGCAGCACGTGCGCCCAGATAGGAGCCGCCGATACCGATCACAACCAGAACCTCAGAGTTGCTCTGGATCTTCTTTGCAGCCGCCTGGATGCGTGCGAATTCTTCCTTGTCGTAATCCGTCGGCAGGGTCAGCCAGCCCAGATAATCCGAGCCCAGACCGGTCTTGTTGTGCAGCATTTCCGCAGACGCCTCTACCTGATGACGAATTCCGTTCAGCTCATCATCGCCAACAAAATTTGCCAGATATTTTGTATTCAGCTTGACAGACATAATACGATTCCCTCCACTTTCTAAAAGGCTATAGCAGCCATACAGCGCACCGTTTTCGGAGCGCAGGGTATTGCTCAACCACTTTACCATATCTATCATACTATATTCTGCGCCCGATTGCAAGGGGAATCCAGATTCTTGTATAATCTGTACAACTTAAACAATTATAATTTTAGCATTTTGACGGTGATTTTTTGTAACGCATCCCAGAAATTTCGTGCCCGGACGGATTCTGCGGCGACAACTGTCGTTTCAAAGAGCAAGGTATCACCCTGGTAGAAAGCAGCATCTCCCAGCTTTTGTCCCCGGCGCACAGGCGCTTCCACATACCGGGGCAGAACCAGCACAGTTTCCAGTTCACTACATGATTTCGGCACCACAAGCCCCTGCAATTCCCCCGGTTCCACCAGAACTGCCTGATCCACACCGCCACGGACTTTTACCGGGTAGAGGAATTCTGCGGAAAAGCCCGGCTGCACCACTTTCCACCCGGCAAAGCCCCGGCGCAGGAGCAATTTCGCCAGAGCAAATCGGTCGTCATCCGTCTGACAGCCCAGCACTACGGCAATGCACTTCATATGCTGCCGTTCCGCTCCGGCGGCAATGCTCCAGCCGTCTGTCTCCGTGTGGCATGCCTTGAAGCCGATGCTGGTATCATCTGTCCGTGCCAGCACGTTTTCATTGACCAACTCTGTGGCTTCGCCCCGGAGAAAATCACGCCACGTCTGGAAATACGGCGTCAGCACATCGTATCGGGACAGGGCTGCACACAACAGGGCAAGGTCTCTCGCCGTGGTATACTGTCCCTCTTCATGATTTCCCTGAGGGCTGTTGAAACGTGTATTGTGCATCCCCAGATCAAAGGCACGGGCATTCATGTCCATGACAAAGCTTTCCGTATCGCCGCTGACGCCCACTGCCAGTGCAACGGCGGCATCGTTGGCGTTGCCGATAATCAGACCTTTCAGCAGGTCGCCCACTGTCATGGTCTCTCCCGGCACCAGCCAGATGACGGCACCCTTGATGCCGCTGACGGCTTCATTGGCAGTCAGCTCTGTTTCCAGTGTCCAGCGTCCCGACTCCAGCTGTTCCGCCGTCAGGAGTGCTGTCATAAGCTTCGCCATCATGCCGCAGGAAAGCTGTGTATCTGCACCCGATTCCAGCAGAACCGTACCCGTCTCCGCCTCCATGAGTACATACGCCGCCGCTGCTATTTCCGGTTCCTCCGCAGCAAGTACACCATTGCGTCCCAGCAGGATGAAACTGCAAAGCACTGCCAGCATCGCCGCCATCATCCGTTTCATGGCATTCACCTCCGAAACAGTTTATGCGGCGGTCTGTGAAAATATCAGTCCTGTTTGTCGCCGCCGTATTTCCGTTTCAGCTTGCGGAATGGGTGTTCCAATGCCCGGTGCATCTCTGCATACCCGATCTTGCTGGGATATTCCGTCCACAGATGTTCGTAGCATGCACATGTGCAGTATGTTTCTTTCTTATGTTTCTTTTTATTGTTTCTTTCTTGGTCAACCGTATGGGAGATACTGATCTCTCCTGCATGGGATACACCTGTATCTGCTGTAGAGGAAATACACCGTACAGGAGATACCCAACGCTGCCAATCTTTTTATGCGGTGTTGCCCCAGGCAAACCGAAACAGGCGACAGCCTGCCTGCGGACGTTTTCCTTGATCAGCGAATGCCTGTCGGCGTATCTTTTCATGGAACTGATCAGAGATTAGTACAAGGGGAGCGGGGGAAAAAGAAAACCGTAGCAAAAAAATCGTACCACAGATAGACAAACCGTTTTTTGCAAGATGCCGCCTTGACATCCCCTGAAAATCTGAGTATAATGGTTTCATCTAACATATAGAAAGGCAGATCTGAAAATGATTCATTGTGCTCCAATTTTTTCTGACCATATGATCCTGCAGCGTGACAAAAACATTGCCGTGTTCGGCACGGGAACGCCCGGCGAGACTGTGACCGTATCTGTACCGGAGCGCAGCCGCTCCGCCACCGGAACAGTTGCCCCGGACGGAACATGGCGTGTAACTCTGCCGCCTGCCAGCGGCGGTACAGACTGTACCCTGACAGTCAACGACCGCACTTTCACAGACGTGGCATTCGGCGAGGTCTGGCTTGCCGGGGGACAGTCCAACATGGAATTTATGCTGAAAGATGCCAAGGGCGGAGCGGAGGAACTGAAACACTGTGCAGATTCCGGCGTGCGCTGTTTCCAGGTGCCCCGGAATACCTTTGTGGATGCAGCCTATGAAAAAGAATTCCAGAACAGCTGCTGGCAGACGGCTTCGCCGGAAACCTGTGGCACCTGGTCGGCTGTGGCATACCTGGCGGCAAAGGAACTGGTGCGGAAGCTGGGTGTTCCTGTGGGCATTATCGGCTGTAACTTCGGCGGTTCTTCCGTGAGCTGCTGGATGCCGGAGACGGATCTGCAGGCACACGCCGCAGGTCATGCCTATCTGGACGATTACCGTGAAGCCGTTCAGGGCAAGACCGATGCCGAAATGATTGCCGCCTATGACGAATATGTGGAATATCACACCGCCTGGACAAAGCGCATGGAACAGTGCTACCAGGAGGACGGCAATATGAAGTGGGACGAAGTTATCCGCCGCTGCGGTGAAAACCGCTGGCCGGGGCCTATGGGTGTGAAAAGCCCCTATCGTCCGTCCGGTATGTATCACACCATGCTCAAGCGTGTGGCACCCTATACCCTCCGTGGCTTTTTCTATTATCAGGGCGAAAATGATGACCACCGTCCCGATACTTACGCCACACTGCTGACTGTCATGATCTCTCGCTGGCGGCAGGACTTTGAGGACGATTCCCTGCCCTTCCTGCTGGTGCAGCTGCCCATGTTCGCCTATGAGGATGCCCCGGAAAACGGCACCTGGAGCAAACTCCGGGAGGCGCAGATGCGTGTTTACCGCACGGTGAAAAATACTGGCATTGCAGTGATTCTGGACTGCGGCGAGCTTGGGAATATCCATCCCACGGACAAGCATCCGGTGGGACACCGCCTGGCGTTGCTGGCACGGCATCTGGTGTACGGTGAACGGGATCTGGCAGCGTTTGGTCCTATGTACCGCAGCAGTGCAGTCTCCGGGGATACCATGACCGTCTGGTTTGACCATGCCCAGCAGGGCATGGAGTGGCACGGCGACCCCACAGGCTTTGAGCTTGCCGGTGGGGATGGGGTATATCATCCGGCACAGGCGGTGCTGGACGGCAACGCAGTACACCTGACCTGCGATGCAGTTCCGGCGCCCTGCTTCGTGCGCTATAACTGGGTGAATTATGGTGCCGTGACACTTTTCGGCACAAACGGCATTCCGGCAGCACCTTTCCGGACAGATACTCTTGCCATGCCTCTGACAGCACTTAAATTTGAATAAAATATGATATCCCACCGGAATCGTTCCACAGGATTCCACAAGGGGAAAGGGATTGGAAAATACAATGGATTTTCCACTGTTTCCACAGAGTTTTCCACAACTATCGCCGTCGAAAAACCGCTTTTTGTGGAAAATCAGGTTTTTCCTGTTTGAAGCTTTCACAAAGTGCACATACTCCTACTGAAATCTAAGGCAATACCGTGCAAAGCCGATAGGCGCTCTTTGTGTGGTGTTGCCCTAAGGCAAACAGGAGGAAGTGCATATGGTAAAGGGCGTGCAGAAGAAGATCATCGAAGTGAATCATCCGGACAGCCTGTACTTTGAACGGGCGGTCTTTTATCTCAAGCCGGGCATCACCCAGCTGCCCCAGCAGCTGTCCCAGGCGGATGCAGATGCACTGCTCATGGAGGCGGCTCCGGCAAGATCCGGCAGGCGTGCCTGGCTGCGCTCTCTGCTGCTGGTGCTGCTCAGCTGTGTGGGAACAGCAGTGGTCTGCTTCTTGGTGCGATAATGGAAATAAGGCAACACCGCACAATCTTTGTGCGGTGTTGCCATAAAATTGATTTCTGTGAGATACGTCAAATTGCGCTTGTTTTTTTGCGAAAGTCATGCTATAATGGAAAAGAACGTCCGGGAAAGCAGATCTTTTGCGGAATCGGACAGCATGAATGAACCCAGGAGGAAGGCAATGAGTCAGAAAAAATCACAGAAACACCGGGCACCCCGTCCCCAGGAAGCGTCCGAAAACGAACGGATCGCCGGACGCAATCCCGTGATGGAAGCACTGCGCAGCGGTGCGGCGGTGGATACCATATATGTCAGCCAGGAAAGCGGCGGTCTGCAGGAGATCATTTCCCTTGCCAGAGACCGGGGCATTCCCGTGAAGATGGTCACAGATGCAAAGCTGTCCCAGCTCACCGGCGGTGCGGTACACCAGGGCGTTGCGGCTGAGGGTGCCTGCGGACAGTATGTCTCCCTGGAGGAACTGCTCCAGAATGCCGCAGACCGGGGTGAACCGCCGCTGCTGGTACTCTGCGACGGCATCCAGGATCCCCACAATCTGGGAGCAATTATCCGTACCGCAGAAGCGGCTGGGGCTCACGGCGTCATTATCCCGAAACGCCGCAGCGCATCCCTGACCCTGACCGTGGGAAAGACCTCTGCCGGCGCAGCAAGCTGGCTCCCGGTGGCACGTGTTCCCAATCTGGTGGCAGCAATGGAGACACTCAAGGAACACGGCGTCTGGATCTACGGGACAGACGCCGCCGGCACGTCCTATACAGAGACCGATTTCACCGGCGGTACAGCCTTTGTCATCGGCTCAGAGGGCTTTGGTATGAGCCGGCTGGTCAGCGAGACATGCGATGGAATGCTGAGCCTGCCCATGCGCGGAAAGGTCAATTCCCTGAATGCCTCTGTGGCGGCAGGTATCTTTTTGTATGAAGCAGTGCGCCAGCGAATGGCGCCGGGTACATAAGAGCCGATTTTCTTTTTCAGAAAACTGACTCAACAGGAGAAACTATGGCAGATCGTAAATTTACATTGGAAGAGATCCTCAACGAATACAGCGCCGACGGAAAACGCTCCGGCATCCGTCGGACAGAGGAACAGCCCCTTTCTCACGGCACGCTGGAGACAGAAAAGCTGGTGGCAGCGGCAACTTCCAGCCGTCCCCTGCATCAGGCAAATGCCGGCTATCGTGCAGTGATTCCGGAAGAACCCCAGGAGGGGCAGGAGGAACTGGTGGATATCAAGTCCACCATTTCCCACATCAAGGCAAACAAGGCGGCGCAGGCGGCGCGGTATGAATCGGCGTCACCGGTGCTCCGGGAGCGCTTTCCCACACAGCAGCTGCGCCGGGAAAATGTGTCCTTTGTCAATGCCGCCGGGGCGAAAAATTATAACACCGCCTATCCGGAGAGCAGTGACGAAGCCTATGACGGCGCTGTGAAGCTTCTGGAACCGGAGGAAGAAACGCCCTTTGATGGGGAAAAGCATCGTCCCAGCATCCGGCAGATGCAGGACTCCACCCGTGCCAAGGAAAAAAGCCGGAAGAGACGGCGCAGAACGGCAGACGCATCCTACGCCAAGGAATCTGTGACCGGTGAATTTCAGCGGATCAGCGAATTCCGCACCGGCGAACAGGCGCCTTCTTCCCGGCGACACTGGGAAGAGGATCAGGGGTATTATTATCAGGAAAAACAGGAGACGGGAAAGTTCCGTGCCATTCGCCAGCGTGTGCGCAGCCACGCCTTCGGCGAGGATGCCCAGGGGCAGAAGCCAGACGATGTGGAATCCATACGGAAGGAACTGGACAGCCTGCGGAATGTGGTATTTTTCCGTTTTCTCGCCCTGTTGCTTCTGACCATTCTCAGCGGTATCATGGCGCTGAGCGAGACCATTGGCGGCGGTGCACTGACCCAGCTGCTGACACCCCGGGGCTATGCCGTCACGGAACTGCTCTTAGCTGCAATGGGTCTGGGCGTGGCATTTCCCACAGTCAAAAACGGGCTGTGGAATTTTCTGCGTTTTCATGCAGACAGTGACAGCATGGCAGTACTGCCGCTCCTGCCGGCAATGGCAGGGGCGATCTGCGCAGTGATTTCGCCATCGGTACTGGCGGAGGAGACGGTGCATCTCTATGTGCCCTGTGCACTGCTGGCGCTGTTCTGCAACGCCATCGGACGGCTTCTGGTGGTGCGGCGTGCCCTGCGCAATTGCAACGTGATCTCCCGTTCCGGGCAGAAGCGTGTGCTCTCCTATGTTTCTCAGGAGGAAACGGCGGAGCTGCTGACGCGGGGCGTGCTCAACGATTTCCCCATTGTGACGGCGGTACGCAAGGCAGATTCTCTCTGCGATATTCTGCGCTATACATATTCCACAGATATGGCAGATGCCCTGTGCCGTCCCATGACGCCGGTCTGTGCCGGGTTCGCACTGGTAGTGGCAGTGGGCATGACCCTGATCCGCATGGGAACGTCATTCAGTATGCTCTGGCTGAGCTTTCTGTTCTCGGTACTGACCATGCTCATGACAGCCGGCTGCTGTGTTGCCAGCGCATTGGTGGTCAATCTCCCCCTGGAACGGGAATCCAAAATGGCAGCGGCCTCTGACAGCGCCATGCTGGGGTACCAGAGTGTGGATGATTTCTTTGATACCAACGCCATGCTGGTGGAGGCGACCGACTTGTTCCCCAAGGGCTCGGTGCAGATCCAGGGAATGAAGGTGTTCTCCGGTGCCAAAATGGATGATGTCCTGCTGGATGCCGCCAGTCTGGTGGATCATGCAGAAAGTATACTGCAAAGCGCATTTTCAGAGATGATTCCCGATCATGAGGCACTGCGCAAAGTCGAGGAATTCGTCTGCGAGGACGGACTGGGGCTGTGCGGCTGGATCGCCAACCGCCGGGTACTCTTCGGCGGCAGGGAAATGATGGCGAATCACAATATTGAGGGACTTCCCACTAAGACGAGGGAAACAGAGCTTGCAGAGGGCAACGGCGATGTGCTGTATCTCTCTGTCAGCGGTGTGCTTTCCGCCATGTTTTCCATCCGCATCACTGCCGACCCCATGGTACGCCGGCAGATGCAGGCACTGCGCCAGGAACGCATTGCGCTGGTGATCCGCAGTGTGGACAGCTCCGTCTCCCTGCGCCGTCTGGCATCGCTGTTCGATTTCCCGGAGCATCTCATGAAGATCATTCCCACGTCTATGCACAATCTCTTCCAGCGGGAGACAGCCGATCTGGGCTGTGTCAGTGCTTCTATGACCGTGGGTGGCAAGGGCTTTGGTGCGGCAAGACTGCTGCTGGGTGCACGCCGGGTGAGACGCGCGGCAGTGATCGGTGTGATTTTGCAGATCGTATCGGCACTTCTGGGCTTGTCCCTGGCGATGATACATATTGTCACCGGAGCCTATGGTGAGATGACAGCGCAGTTTTTCTTTGCGTATCATCTGATCCTTACGGCAATCACGGCGCTTGCGGTGCGGATTCGATGAAATAAAAAAGGCAGAAAATATTTTCCGAATTTGTCTGAACGAAACTGACCCACGGAAAGGAGTCTGAATATGGACAAATATCACAAAAACGGAGACAACACAGACGGAGAAGAAACCATGTTTTTCCGTGCGGCAGAATCCGGAAAGCCCACGGATCAGTACGATACACAGCAGCTGAACGCCAGATCGGTACGGCGTCAGGCAGGACAGAATGGGTATCCACAAAACGGTTACCCTCAGAACGGATACCCCCAGAATGGTTATCCGCAAAACGGCTATCCGCAACAGCCATACCCCCAGAACGGCTATGGACAAGGCGGTTATCCTCAGGGGAAGCGTCCCCGACAGAGTGCCCCCGGCGGCTATGGACAGCAGAGCCGTCCGGCACAGGGAAATCATCCTCGCTCCAGCAATGCGCCCCATCCCCAGTACCGCCAGCCGGCACCGGGACAGAGACCGCCCCAGCAAAACCGGTCTGCCGCCGGACAGCGTCCGCCGCAGCAGAGACAATCGGCACCGTCCGGCTATCGCCAGCCCCAGAGACAGAGCCAGCCCGCCGGACGGTCTGCTCCCCCGAGACAGAGCCCGCCGCCAAGACAGCCCCGGCAAAGTGCACCGGAGCCTGTACCCCGGCAGAGAAGCGCACCTCGCCGCCGGCAGAAAACATCCCTGCTAGGACGTATTGTGAAGCTTGTGCTCACCCTGATCGTGGCGCTGTTTCTGCTGTATTCGGCAATCGCTATGGTGGGCATTCTGGGAATGAACCGTGTCTCCACCGGAGAACGCAGTGTCACAAGCGGCAGTCTGGACGCCTCCTATGTGAAAAATGTGTTGGTCATCGGCACGGATACAAGAGATCCGGAACAGGAACGAGGACGGTCGGATTCCATGATCCTGGTCTCCATGAATTCCAGAACCAAGGAGATCTACATGACGTCTTTTATGCGTGATGCCTATGTGGATATTCCCGGAAACGGCGGCGGAAAGCTGAATGCGGCATATTCCTACGGCGGCCCGGAACTGCTCATGGATACCCTGGAATCCAACTATGATGTACACATTGACGATTATGTCATGATCACCTTTGCCGCCTGTGCGGAGATGATCGACGCTGTGGGCGGCGTGGAGCTGACGATTTCCGACGAAGAAGCCCAGGCGGTCAATGAGATCCTCATCAGCGAGGTCAATGAGATCATGGGCGACGACCGGGAGGACGATCTGCTGGACAGCGGCGGCACACTGACGCTGGACGGCAAACAGGCGCTGTCCTACAGCCGTATCCGCTATGTGGGAAATGCAGACTTTGAACGTACCGAGCGCCAGCGGACGGTGATGCAGCAGGTCATGGAAAAGGCAAAAAAGAATCCCCTGCGGCTGGCATCCATCTGTATGTCGGCACTGCCGAAAATGACCACCAATCTCTCTGTGGGCGCACTGTATGGATACGCTGTAACAACGCCATTCAAGCTGATCAGCTATGACATGGCGCAGCAGCGTATCCCCGCAGACGGCACCTTCAGTCCTGCGGATATCGGCGGCGAATCGGTATTGCAGGTGGATTTTGCAGCGGCACAGCAGCAGCTTAGAGATACCGTTTTTTCGGACAAGTCGTAAATACATCAAAAAACGCATCCACGTGGCAGAATGGATGCGTTTTTCTGTCAATATGATTGACTTTTTTTGCTGAGCATGCTATAATAGGCATTGAAAATATGTCGAAAAAATGATGTTGCAATGATGTAGGGTGAAATGATTATGAAAATCGTGATTATCGGAAACGGAAAGGTCGGCAGCAACCTGTCCTCTGCCCTGGTGCGGGAAGGGCATGATGTTACTGTTGTTGACAATGCAGAAGCACCTTTACGCAAATCACAGAACATGCTGGATGTCATGTGCATTGAGGGAAACGGTGCGACCTCGGAGACGCAGATGGAGGCAGGTATCAATAAAGCAGGGCTTCTGATCGCCGCGACACCCTATGACGAACTGAATATCCTCTGCTGTCTCATCGGGAAACGCCTGGGCGCAAAAAAGACCATTTCCCGTGTGCGGATGCCGGAGTATTACCAGCAGATGCACCTCATCCGGGAGGATCTGGGCTTGTCCATGGTCATTAACCCGGAATTTGCCACAGCAGATGAGATCATGCGTGTGTTGGTGTTCCCGTCTGCGGCAAAGGTGGAGGTTTTCGGAAAGGGTAAGCTGGAACTGGTGGAATATCGTCTGCCCCAGTTTCAGTGGCTGGACGGGCTGAGCTTTCAGGAACTGTACAAAAAAGTCAAGACGAAATTCCTGATCTGTGCGGTACAGCGTGAAGATGAAGTTTATATCCCGGGCGGTGACTTCTCCCTGCGTCCCGGCGACCGGATCCATGTGGCAGCTTCTCACAGAAATATCGAGCGCTTTTTCCGTGCCAGCGGTTTTATGAAAAACAAGGTCAAGACCGTTATGATCGTAGGCGGCGGCAGTGTGTGCTATTATCTGTCAAGACAGCTGCTGAATATGGGCATGAAGGTGAAGATCGTGGAAAAAGACCGCCAGCGCAGCATGAAGCTGGCAGAGCTGCTGCCCAGAGCCATTGTCATCTGCGGCGATGGCACCGACCAGGATCTGCTGGTGGAAGAGGGCGTGCAGGATGTGGACGCTTTTGTGGCACTCACAGGCATCGATGAGGAAAACATGGTCATTTCCCTGTTCGCAAAGGACTGCACCAACGCAAAGGTCGTGACAAAGATCAACCGGGATAATTACGTTGCCCTTGCGTCAGAGCTGGGGCTGGACTGTGTGATCTCTCCGAAATATCTGACCACCAGCAATGTGGTGAGCTATGTGCGCTCTCTGGCAAATGCCGCCGGCAGCGAGATCGAATCTCTGTATCATCTGGTGGGAAACCAGGTGGAGGCAATCGAATTCCGTGTCAAAGACCGGATTCCCGGTCTGGTGGGCGTGCCCCTTCATGCGGTACAGCTGAAGAAAAATATTCTCCTCTGTGCCATTATCCGGAAACGTGAAATTATCATACCGGACGGCAACGATGCCATTGAAATGGGCGACTCTGTTGTCATTGTCTCCAAAGGACATCGGTTCTCTGGTCTCAAGGATATTTTGAATTAGGCGGTACGAGATGAACAAAGGGATTGTATTTCATTACTTATCCAGGGCAATGCTGATCGGCTCGGCACTGTTTCTGATACCGGCAGCAGTGAGCCTCTATTTCCGGGAATATTTCTGTGCCGGCGTTTTTTTGCTTGTGGGCATCTGTGTGGCGGCGGTTTCCCTGCCCTTTTCGCTGATTCGCCCCAAAAATAAAAACATGTTCGCCCGGGAGGGCATGGTCATTGCAGCACTGTTGTGGGTACTGTTCTCCGTTGCAGGAGGACTCCCCTTCTATCTGAGCGGCTGTATTCCCAGCTTCTGCGATGCAGTGTTCGAAAGCGTTTCCGGCTTCACCACAACCGGCTCCACCATTCTGACGGACATTGAAGCCCTGCCGAAGGGCATGCTGTTCTGGCGCAGCTTTACCCACTGGGTAGGCGGCATGGGGGTTCTTGTGCTTGCCATTGCCATTATGCCGTCCTCCAGCCACGCCCTCTATCTCATGCGTGCGGAATGCCCCGGTCCCCAGGTGAGCAAGCTTGTGCCAAAGGGAAAAAATTCGGCAATGTATCTGTATCTGATCTATACAGGGCTGACCATTGTGACCACGATACTCCTGGCAGTCGGCGGAATGCCCCTCTTTGACAGCGTTTGCCACGCCATGGGCATTGCCGGAACAGGCGGCTTCAGCATCAAAAACGATGGCATTGCCTTCTACAATTCCCCTTATCTGGAAGGCGTTGCAACAGTAACCATGCTGCTCTTCGGCGTGAATTTCAGCTTGTATTACTTCATCCTCATCCGGCGTTTCCGGGAAGTGCGCAAAAATACAGAACTGAAAGTGTATCTGGGCATCTTTGCCGTTTTCACCCTGCTGATCATGGCAAATACCCACTCGCTCTACCAGACTATCGGAAAGACCTTCCGGTATGCAGTCTTTCAGGTGGCATCCATTATGACCTCCACCGGCTTTGCCACGGCGGATTATAACCAGTGGCCTATGTTCTCCCAGATGCTGCTGCTGATCCTGATGTATATCGGTGCCTGCGGCGGTTCCACCGGCGGCGGATTCAAGGTGCAGCGGTTCGTGATCCTCTGCAAAAGCGGCGCTCTGTCCATGCGGAAGATGCTCCACCCCAACTCCGTCAGCCTTGTAAAATCCGACGACAAGACCATGAATGAGGAAACTGTGTATGGCGTTGTCCATTATCTGATCCTGTATCTGGGCATTGTACTGGCATCCATGCTCCTGCTGTCCCTGAACGATCTGGATTTCGGGACAACGATCTCGGCAGTTTCCACCTGTGTGAACAACATCGGCCCCGGCATGAACCAGGTGGGACCCATGGAGAATTTTTCTTTCCTATCGGATTTTTCCAAGGTCGTACTGACGGCAGACATGCTCCTGGGTCGTCTGGAATGTCTGCCTCTGCTGATTCTGCTTGCACCCTCTGTCTGGCGGAAAAATTTTTAAGCGAAAATCGTGTTGCCTTAAATCAGCAATATAAAAAACGGACAGGCTTACTCCTTTTTCGGAGTTTGCCTGTCCGTTTTTATTTGAGACAACAACGTACAATCTTTGTGCGGTATTGCCTTGATCATTTTACTGGAAGTAAGCTACGCCGCTTTCGAAGATCTTCTGATCCTTTTCGCCCGGCACGTTCCGGTACAGATTCTGTCCGATACGTTCGCTGTGACCCATCTTGCCCAGAACTCTGCCGTCCGGCGAGGTGATACCCTCGATTGCCATCATGGAAGTGTTGGGGTTGAAGTGGATATCCATAGACGGATTGCCGTCCAGATCTACATACTGAGTCGCAATCTGTCCGTTCTTCACCAGATCTGCCAGCAGCTCCGGCGGCGCCACAAAGCGTCCCTCACCGTGGGAAATAGCAACGGTGTGCACATCGCCCACCTCTGTGCCGTACAGCCACGGGGACTTGTTGGATGCAATGCGTGTATTCACCAGCATGGACTGATGGCGTGCAATGGTGTTGAATGTCAGTGTGGGCGAAACATCCGTCATATCCATGATTTCGCCGAAAGGTACCAGACCCAGCTTTACCAGTGCCTGGAAACCGTTGCAGATACCCAGCATCAGACCGTCCCGGTTCTTGAGCAGCTCGTGAACAGCGTCTTTGATGCGGGGATTGCGGAAGAATGCGGTGATGAACTTACCGCTGCCCTCCGGCTCATCGCCGCCGCTGAAGCCGCCGGGAATCATGATGATCTGTGCCTGCTTGATCATTGCTGCAAAGGTGGTGATGGAATCCTCCATTGCCGATGCGGAGAGGTTCCGTACCACAAAGGTCTGAGGACGTGCGCCGGCACGCTCAAAGACACGTGCGGTGTCGTATTCGCAGTTTGTGCCCGGGAATACAGGGATCAGGACACGAGGCTGCGCCGCCTTGACAGAAGCGGAAAGGGTCGTCTTTCTGGGATAGGACAGCTTTTCCGGTACCTCTGTCGTTGTCTTGATGCGGCAGGGGAATACCGGCTCCAGCTTGCGCTCCCAGACGGAGAGCAGCTTGTCCAGCTGGAGCGTGTACTTCGGGCAGACGATCTCCGGCTTTTCGGCAGTGGTACCGATAACATCCTCGCCGTCCTGTGCCTCACCGTTCAGTTCCAGGAGGAAACCGCCGCAGCAGGGCTGGAACAGCTCTGCATCTGTCAGCTGGCGAGAGAATGTGAAGCCGATGCCGTTGCCGAAGCACATCTTTGCGATACCCTCGGCTGCACCGCCGTAGTCGATGACCCAGCCTGCACGGACACGTCCGGCAGCGATCATTTCCTCTACCTTGTCGAATGTGGCACGGATGCTGTCAAAGTCCGGAATACCGTTTCCATCCACTGCGGGACGGAGCATCACTACCTTGTCCCCTGCTGCCTTGAATTCTGTAGATACCACCTTGTCTGCCATGGCGGTGGAAACAGCAAAGGAGACCAGCGTGGGCGGCACGTCGATATTCTCGAATGTACCGGACATGGAGTCCTTGCCGCCGATAGAGCCGCAGGACAGTTCCAGCTGTGCCTTGAATGCGCCCAGCAGTGCCGCCATAGGCTTGCCCCAGCGCTTGGGGTCGTTCTGGGTGCGTTCGAAATATTCCTGGAACGTCAGCCAGCAGTGATGCCAGCTGCCGCCTGCTGCAACGACCTTTGCAATAGAGGTAATTACAGCGTCCATGGCGCCCAGATAGGGGTTGCGTTCACTGGTGGTGGGATTATAGCCCCATGCCATGAGGGAACAGGTATTTGTCTCGCCCTTGAGTACCGGGATCTTCGCCGCCATTGCCTGAGAGGGAGACAGCTGGTATACACCGCCGAAGGGCATGAGCACAGTACCTGCACCGATGGTGGAGTCGAACTTTTCAATGAGACCCTTCTGAGAGCAGATGTTCAGGCTGGACAGCAGTTCTGTCCAGGCATCGGCACTGTCCGTGAGGGTGGATTCTGCTTCCGGCTGGGGTTCTGTAATGGCAATGTCCGTATGCTTTGCCGCACCGTTGGAGTTGAGGAATTCACGGGACAGATCAACGATGGTGTTGCCGTTCCAGTGCATCCGCAGACGAGGCTCTGCCTGTACAGTTGCCACAATGGTTGCCTCCAGGTTTTCCCGGCTGGCTTCCTTGATGAACTTCTCTGCATCTTCAGCGGCAACCACAACTGCCATACGCTCCTGAGATTCGCTGATGGCGATCTCTGTGCCGTCCAGACCGTCATACTTCTTGGGTACAGCGTTCAGGTCGATTTCCAGACCGTCTGTCAGCTCGCCGATGGCAACGGATACACCGCCTGCACCGAAGTCGTTGCAGCGCTTGATCATACGTGTCACAACAGGATTGCGGAACAGACGCTGGAGCTTACGCTCTTCCGGTGCATTACCCTTCTGTACCTCTGCGCCGCAGTGTCCCAGGGATTCAATGGTGTGGGACTTGGAAGAACCTGTTGCACCGCCGCAGCCGTCACGTCCGGTCTTGCCGCCCAGGAGAATGACAATGTCTCCCGGCACCGGTGCTTCCCGGCGGATGTTGGATGCCGGTGCAGCACCCAGAACGGCGCCGATCTCCATGCGCTTTGCCATATAGCCCGGATGGTATACCTCGGCAACATGTCCGGTGGCAAGACCGATCTGGTTGCCGTAGGAGCTGTAGCCGTTTGCCGCACCCAGGGTGATCTTTCTCTGGGGCAGCTTTCCTGCAATGGTATCCTCTACCGGTACCAGGGGATTTGCCGCACCGGTGACACGCATTGCCTGATAAACATAGGAACGTCCGGACAGCGGGTCACGGATCGCACCGCCGAGACAGGTTGCCGCACCGCCGAACGGTTCGATTTCGGTGGGGTGGTTGTGTGTCTCGTTCTTGAACATGAGGATCCAGTCCTCTTCCTTGCCGGCAACATCTACCTTGATCTTCACAGAGCAAGCGTTGATCTCTTCGCTTTCGTCCAGATCCTGGAGCTTGCCGTCTGCTTTCAGCTTTCGTGCGGCAATGGTAGCCAGATCCATAAGGGTCATGGGCTTTTCGCCCCGTCCCAGTTCCTGGCGTACCTTGCAGTATGCGTCATAGGTCTCTTTGATATAGTCCGTAGGAATGTCTACATCGGAGATCTGGGTCAGGAAGGTGGTGTGGCGGCAGTGATCCGACCAGTAAGTGTCGATCATGCGTACTTCGGTAATGGTGGGGTCACGGTGCTCCGTGTCACGGAAATAGCTCTGACAGAACTGGATATCTCCCAGATCCATTGCCAGACCATAGTCGGCAATGAACTGCTTCAACTCGTCCTCTGACAGCCCGATAAAGCCCGTCAGAGTCTCCACAGTGGTGGGGATGGTATAGTTGGCATCCAGTGTCTCCGGCAGTTCCATGGCAGCTTCACGGCGCTCTACGGGGTTGATGAGATAGGATTTCAGACGGTCAAACTCTGCATCGGTGAGATTGCCGGTGACAACATAGACATCTGCTGTGCGGACACGGCAGCGTTCACCCTGGAGCAGAATCTGGATACACTGCTCGCAGCTGTCGG
This sequence comes from uncultured Ruminococcus sp., assembly GCF_937915125.1. GTDB lineage: Bacteria > Bacillota > Clostridia > Oscillospirales > Ruminococcaceae > Ruminococcus_C. The sequence continues at coordinate 43,485 of NZ_CALDMP010000098.1, forward strand.
CACGCTGGTCAAACTGTCCCGGCAGATATTCTGTTGCAAACATCCGCTGGTTGTCCTCCAGTGCCGGCACCTCGGTGTAGATATGGTCTACTGCAGGTTCGGAAAAGACCGTGGGTACGGCACGCTGAAAAGCGGCTTCTGTGAGATGATCTGCATCATAGCGATGGAAGATCCGGACATCGGTCACATTCAGACGCAGTGCAGTTTGCAGGTCGCTCAGTACCGAGCGTGCCTCTACTGCGAATTCCGGTTTTTTCTCCACATAAATACGAAAAACAGACATGGTAATACTCCTTCTATCATGAATTTGCGTCTGCCGTCACAGGGGTGCCGTAGCAGCAGTCCGCATCACTCTCTTCTATTCTAACATAAAAAATCTGATTACGCAAACTTTTTTTTGGATTTTTTGCAGAAATTCGCACAACCGTCCCATTCGGGGCATGTCCTACGTGAAAACCGTCGCCCCGTTCCCGTTCAAAAAGTACCGGAACAGTCTGCCCGATCTGGGTGCGCAGAAAGGCGGATCTCATGGATTTTGCGGCAGATTGGGCAATCTCCATGCGCTGGGTCTTGGTCTGGCTGCTGATCTTATCCGGAAATTCCGCCGCACGTGTGCCGGGTCTGGGAGAATAGCGGAACACGTGCATAGCGGCAAAGCCGATACGCTCTGCAAATGCCAGGGAATCGGCAAAATCCTCGTCTGTTTCTCCGGGAAAGCCCACCATGAAATCCGTGGTAATGGCACAATGGGGGAACAGTGCCCGGATGTTGGCACAGATCGCTTCGTATTCCGCTGCTGTATACCGGCGGTTCATGCGTTTCAGTGTATTGTCGCAGCCGCTCTGGAGAGACAGGTGGAACTGGGGACAGAATTTCGGCAGTGCGGCAAGGCGTTTCAGCTCTGGTTCAGTCAGGCGTTCCGGCTCCAGGGAACCCAACCGGATGCGTTGGATACCGGGTACGGCGGCGCAGGCTTCCACAGCGTCCGCCAGTGTGCCGTCCCATTCCATGCCGTAGAAACCCAGATTGATGCCGCACAGCACGATCTCGCGATAGCCGTTTTCGGCAAAGGCGGCGGCACTGTGCCGGATCTCCTCCAGCGGCAGGCTCCGGCAGCGTCCTCTTGCATAGGGAATGATGCAATAGCTGCAAAAGCAGTTGCAGCCGTCCTGGATCTTCAGAAAGGCACGGGTGTTGTCCGGCATGGTGTCGCAAGGCAGGACTTCGAAAGGATCATCGGCAGTATAGCTGTCCACAGCGTTCCGCCGGGAATGGCTGCGGCACAGTTCGTCCAGCAGTGCCGGAAGCCGGCTGCGGTTTTTGGTGCCGATGACCAGGTCGGCTTCGGGAACAGCCGCCGCCTGTTCGGGATATGCCTGGGCATAGCAGCCCGTGAGGACAAGCAGGGCATGGGGACAGGTCTGCCGCATTTTCCGCATGGCGGTGCGCAGACGGCTGTCACCGGACGAGGTGACGGTGCAGGAATTGAACAGGATCACGTCTGCCTGCGCCGGCTCCTGGACAATGGTATGGCCTGCTTTTTGCAGAACAGACTGCATTCCGGCAGTTTCACAGGTGTTGACTTTGCAGCCAAACGTCAGAAAATAGCAATTCAATGGTATTTCTCCTTTGGTAATACGGCGTTTTTTCGACAGGAATTTCGTGGAATTTTCACGTGATTTACATAAATTTTATCGTCGCCGTCAAAAATAGGTGTTGTATTTCCACTCCTATTATACTATATCAACGAAAATGATGCAATCGTCTTGACAAGAAAATTTTTTCGTGGTATGCTATAGACACAGAACAAGTGAAAGTCAGAAGCAGTATGCACGTGACTGGTTTATGACAATGACTTTGAGTTCTGTGTATTTTGCGGACACCATGGAAAGATCAATCAGGAATCTTTCAGAGGAGGTAATTGTTATGTATGAGACAACAATTCAATTGAATGCAATTAATGACGTGAAGGAATTTGTCAACACCGTGATGCTGTTTGATTATGACATCGACCTGGTTTCTGGTCGTTATGCCATCGACGCAAAGTCCATCATGGGTATCTTCAGCCTGGATCTGTCCAAGCCGATTCAGCTTCAGGCACACACAGACGATGCAGATGCGCTGGTAAAGGCTATCGGTAAATATATCGTCAAGTGAGCACATTGATCACACATCTTTCAAAGATTGAGTAGAATAGTAAGAGGGAAAAGCGGCGCTTCGGAAACGGGGCGCCGCTTTTCTGTCCGCCGGCTGTTCCCGGCAGGTTGACATTCTCCCCTGTGCATGGTACAATATTCACAGACAGTACCGGAAAAGTCCCTGTGCACGGTCGGAATGTGAAACAGACTCTGAATACAGGGCAATACCGCACAAAGATTGTGCGTCAGATGCGCCGTCAGATTTTTTTTGAAATATGACGAAAAATATGCAAGCATATGACGTGCAAAGCCGATAGGCGCTCTTTGTGCGGTATTGCCGTAAGATTTTCCCGGAGAAAGGTTTTGAAACTATGGCAAAACAACATTGGAAGGGCAGCGTTCTGCTGGCACCTGTACCGCCCACACTGGTCACCTGCGGCACCATGGAATCCCACAACGTTCTGACAGTGGCATGGACAGGCGTTCTGGCGACCCATCCGCCCATGACATATATTTCTGTCCGCCCCACCCGATATTCCTACGATATCATCATGAAGCACCGGGAATTTGTCATCAATCTCCCCACCTCTGCCATGATGCAAGCAACGGATTTCTGCGGCGTGCGCAGCGGCAAGGATGTGGACAAATTTGCAGTCTGCCACCTGACCCCGGAGCCGGCGCAGACGGTTCAGGCGCCGCTGATCGCAGAGTGCCCCGTGAATCTGGAATGCCGTGTGACAGACACAAAGGAAATGGGCACCCATACGGTGTTCGAGGCGGAGATCACCGGAGTCAATGTGGACGAAAAATACCTTGACAGCAAGGGCAAGCTGAACCTACAGCAGTGCGGTCTCATGGCGTATGCCCACGGGGAATATTTTGCTCTGGGACGAAAGCTGGGGAATTTCGGGGATTCGGTGCGGAAAAAGAAGAAAAAAAGCACAAATCCCCAGCGGAAGAAAAAATGAGGGCAATACCGCACAAAGATTGTGCGTCAGATGTACTCTACGAGCATAAACTTTGTCAGATTTTTCGTCAGATGAAGCAAAAAGCGCAGTGAATACTTTGTGTATTCACGAGCATTTTTGTGAAATATGACGGAAAATATGCAAGCATATGACGTGCAAAGCCGGCAGGCGCTCTTTGTGCGGTATTGCCATGAGGAAACAATTCTGGCAGACCATAGGGTCTGCCGTTTTTATGTCTGGAATCGTATTTCAACCCCTCCACCATTGCTGCGCAATGGTTCCCCTCCCCTTTCAGGGGAGGCAAATTAGGCTCCCCTGAAAGGGGAGCTGGCACGGCGCAGCCGTGACTGAGGGGTTAATTCTTATATAAATCCATTTGCATATTTCCATCACGCCGCTCCCTTGACTTTTTCCGCAGTTGTGTTATAATATAGAAGTATGCTGGAAGTATTGTCTCTTGTTTCGCATAACTTTTGTTCTGACGGGCAAACTGATTTTAAAATCAGTTGCAAAGGAGCGAATCCCTATGTCAGAAAAAAACAAGCGCAATACTTCCGATTCCAAGTCCAACACCGATGAGCAGCTGGATCAGGCACAGCTCATCGAAGAGACCGGTGCCGTCCGCACCCAGAACGCAAAGCATCTCATCCACTGTCTGACCGTGATCGGACAGGTGGAAGGGCACAATATCCTGCCGGACGACACCAAAACCACCAAATATGAGCACATTCTCCCGGCACTGGTCGCCATTGAACAGGATCGCAATGTGGAGGGACTATTGGTTGTCCTGAACACCATGGGCGGCGATGTAGAGGCTGGTCTTGCCATTGCAGAGATGATCTCCGGCATGAAAACGCCTACGGTCTCTCTGGTCATCGGCGGCGGTCACTCCATTGGCATCCCCATGGCAGTGAGCGCAGACATTTCCATGATCGTCCCGTCCGCTTCCATGACCGTGCATCCTGTCCGCACAAGCGGACTGGTACTGGGAGTACCGCAGACCGTGGTCTATTTTGAAAAAATCCAGGAGCGCATCACCGGCTTTATCACCCGGAACAGTTCCATTGACCCCAAGACCCTGGAACAAATGATGATGAACACCCAGGAGCTTGCCACCGATATCGGCACTGTGATCTCCGGGGAAGAAGCTGTTGCCTGCGGTCTCATCGACCGGCTTGGCACACTCCACGATGCCATAGAAGCGCTCTATCATCTGATCGAAACCCGGGAGCCGAGATATCCCGACGCACTGCCGCCGGCATGATCGGCTTCTGCACAGAAAGGCAAACGAATTGGCACAGAAATCCGCTTCCACCAAAAAGAAAAAACCGGCGGCGAAAAAAAAGCCTGCCGCAAAAAAGACAAATGATAATACAGCACGCACTGCAAAAGAAGAGGCTCTGGAAAAACTGAACCGACAGCAAAACGGCAACACCAAATTTCAGTCTGTGATCTTATTTGCAAGCGCAGTGCTGTTTTTCCTCATTGCATTCATTCAGGGTAGCGCCGGCTGGTATGTCCTCCACCGGTTTGTCCGGGGGCTGTTCGGCTTTTCCATTATCCTGGTACCCATTATCCTGCTGGTGTCCGCCTATTATACAGAAAAGCGCACGGGCATGTCTCTCCCAAAACGGCTGATCTTCAGCCTGGGACTGACCATTCTGACCAGCAGCTTTGTACAGATCCTCTTTGTCGGCGAGATCGAGAAAAAATCCTTTTTCCGTGCTGTCGGCTACTTATACGAAACCGGCGCCGAGGACGCTTTTCAGAGCGGCGGCGTCATCAGTGCAGTCCTCGCCTATCCCCTCATCCGGATCCTCGGCACAACGGGAGCACGCATTCTCATTGTGGTTCTCCTCTTTGTCGCAATCATGTGGATGCTGGATCTGAGTATGCGCCAGCTGTTTCAATACATTCTTCTGCCCTTCCGCAAACTGCGGGAACTCTGGCGGCGTGAACCGGACTGGGCAGATGATATCGATGAAAATGACATTCCCCCGGAAGAGCCGGAGTTTTTCCTCCCGCCGGAGGAATCCCCCAGAAAACGCCGCCGCAGAGAAAAAGCAGAACCCCAGCCGGAACCCATCCCGTCCGCTGTACCAGAAGTACCGGACTTTATACAGGACAGCTCTCCCCTGCCGCCGGATCTGGAGGCAATGATACATGACAGCTATGGTCAGCCTGAACCGTCAGAGCCATATACGCCGGCATATGATATGGATGTTGACATCCCCCTGCCCCCGGACGGCAGCGGAAATACTGCCATCGTATCCCCGGAAGAGCTGCTGACAGACCCGCCGGAGCTGTTTCAGCCGCAGGATGAATTCCCGGCACAGGCAGCGCCACCGGTACCGCCGGTACGTCCCTATCAGATACCGCCTCTGGACTTTTTGCAGACAGGCATCAGCCGTGCAGGGGACCCGGCTGCGGAACAGGAACTGAAAGAAAATGCCGGCATTCTGGCAGACACACTGAAAAGCTTCGGTGTGACCGTGCGGATCACAGGCATTTCACGGGGTCCTTCTGTCACACGCTATGAGATCCAGCCTGCCGCCGGCATCAAGGTTTCCAAGATCACCGGTCTGGCAGATGACATTGCCCTTTCTCTGGCGGCACAGGGTGTCCGCATGGAAGCCCCCATACCGGGAAAGCCTGCCATCGGCATCGAGGTGCCCAACAATCACAAGGATACCGTTTCTCTCCGGGAGATCCTGGAGAGCGACAATTTCAAAAATTCCAAGAGCAAACTGACCTTTGCCGTAGGACGGGACATTGCCGGAAATGCCATTGTGGGAGACATTGCACGTCTGCCCCATATGATCATTGCCGGTGCTACCGGTTCCGGTAAATCCGTCTGCACCAATTCCATTATTATGAGCATTCTGTACCACGCCACACCGGACGAGGTAAAGCTTATCCTCATTGACCCGAAGATCGTCGAATTCACAGTATACGAGGGCATTCCCCACCTGCTGATCCCGGTGGTCACCGACCCGAAAAAGGCTGCCGGTGCCCTGAACTGGGCAGTGCAGGAAATGCAGCGGCGGTACAATCTCTTTGCGGAGCACAGCGTCCGTGACCTGGGAGATTACAACGCCGCAGCGGCACAGCCGGGCAGTGAACTGGAACCCATGCCCCAGATCGTGGTGATCATTGACGAGCTGGCAGACCTGATGATGACCACTTCCAAAGAAGTGGAAGATGCCATCTGCCGCCTGGCGCAGAAAGCACGTGCGGCAGGCATGCACCTGATCATTGCCACCCAGAGACCGACGACAGACATTATCACCGGTCTGATTAAGGCGAATATTCCAAGCCGTATCGCCCTTTCTGTTATGTCACAGATCGACTCCAGAACCATTCTGGACACCGGCGGTGCAGAAAAACTGCTGGGACACGGCGACATGCTCTATCTGCCCAACGGCAAGATCAAGCCGGTTCGTGTCCAGGGCTGTTTCACTTCCACCAAGGAAATTGAAAAAGTGGTGGAATTCATCAAGGCACAGACACAGAGCAATTACAGTGACGAGATTATGGAACAGGTAGAACAGAACATTCCTGTCACCAAGGCGGAGCAGAAGGAAATGAAAGCTGCCGCTGAGGCAAACGCCGCACCAGAGCCGGGCAGCGATGAGGATGTCCTGGAGCGTGCCATTGAAGTGGTTGTGGAAGCCGGACAAGCGTCCACCTCTGCACTCCAGCGGCGGCTGAAGCTGGGCTATGCCCGCGCCGCACGGATGATGGACGAACTGGAGCAAATGGGCGTCATCGGTCCCTATGAGGGGGCAAAGCCCAGAAAGGTACTCATGACCAAGGAACAGCTGGCGGAACGGAAAATGCGGAGATTGCAGTGATGTTCCGTATGCGGCAAAATCATTATTCCAATAATTATAAAATACAAAAGGAGGTGCACCCCATGACCAATTTTCTCCCCGTCACAAAACAGGAACTCCTGGAAACCGGCGTATCCCAGCCGGATTTCGTCTACATCACCGGTGATGCCTATGTGGATCATCCCAGCTTCGGTGCGGCGATCATTACACGGCTGCTCCAGTCCCAGGGCTACAGCGTGGCTGTCATTGCCCAGCCGGACTGGCACACCACACAGGATTTCCAACGTTTCGGCGAACCGAAGCTTGCCTTTCTTGTGACCGGCGGCAATATTGATTCCATGGTGGCGCACTACACTTCTGCCAAGCGCCGCCGGAGCAATGACATGTACTCTCCCGGCGGCAAGGCAGGACTTCGTCCGGATCGTGCCGTGATCACCTATTGTCAGCAGATCCGGAAAGCATATCCTCATGTGGCGATTGCCATCGGCGGTCTGGAGGCATCCCTCCGGCGGTTCGCCCACTATGACTACTGGGATGATGCCGTGCGCCCGTCCATTCTCGTGGACAGCGGCGCTGACCTGCTCATGTACGGCATGGGAGAACATCAGATCACAGAACTGGCACAGCAGCTGGCAAACGGTGTGCCCATTGCGGAGATCACCGGCATCCGGGGTACATGCTATCTCACTGACCCGGTAAATACCCCATGGGGTGCGGTGCAGTGCCCGGATTACGCCCAGGTCTGCCGGGACAAAAAAGCCTATGCCAAAGCGACCCGGCAGCAGTATGACCAGCAGGACGAGATCACCGGCAAAACGGTAATCCAGCGCCACGGAGATAAAATGCTGGTGCAGAATCCGCCGGCGCTGAGCCTGACCCAGGAAGAACTAGACGCTGTTTATGCCCTGCCCTACCAGCGCCGTCCCCACCCCATGTACGATGCGCAAGGCGGCGTGCCGGGAATCGAGGAAGTACAGTTTTCCATTGCCCATAACCGGGGCTGTTTCGGTTACTGCAATTTCTGCTCCATTGCCCTCCACCAAGGACGGCGTATTACCTGCCGCAGTGAGGCATCCATCCTGGAGGAAGCAAAAAAAATCATTGCCATGCCCGGTTTCAAGGGCTATATCCACGATGTAGGCGGTCCTACGGCAAATTTCCGGCTGCCGTCCTGTAAGAAGCAGGAGAAAGCCGGCATGTGCGTGGGGAAGAAATGCCTTGCGCCAAAGCCCTGCAAGGCATTGCAGGTAGATCATTCGGAATATCTCCATATTCTGCGGAAACTCCGTGCCCTGCCCGGTGTGAAACGTGTGTTCATCCGTTCGGGCATCCGCTTTGACTATGTCATGGCAGACCCGGATGATACCTTTTTCAAGGAACTGGTGGCGGAGCATGTCAGCGGTCAGCTGAAGGTGGCACCGGAGCACGTCAGCAATGTGGTACTGGATAAAATGGGCAAGCCCCACATCGAATGCTACGAGGCATTCCAGAAGCGATTTTATGAGATCACCAAGAGCATGGGCAAGAAACAATACCTGGTGCCCTATCTCATGTCCTCCCATCCGGGGAGCACGCTGCAGGAAGCTGTGAAGCTTTCCCTGTTTCTCCGGGATCATGGGATGCATCCGGAACAAGTCCAGGACTTCTACCCCACACCGGGAACCATCTCCACCTGCATGTATTACACGGAATTAGACCCCTATACCATGGAACCAGTTTACGTTCCGAAAACACCTCAGGAAAAAGCCATGCAGCGTGCATTGCTGCAATATTATCTGCCCCAGAACAAGCAGCTGGTACTGACTGCACTGCGGCAGGCAGGACGGCAGGATCTCATCGGCACAAAGCCGGGCTGCCTTGTGGCACCGGATGCCAAGCCCCGTTCTGCATCCCATTCAAAACAGCACAAAGGAGGTGCATCCCCACGAAATCCAAAGCAATCATCCCGAAAAAAATCACGGCGCTCCTGACTGCATTTGCAGCACTTCTCCTGCCCGGCTGTACGCTGGAGGATATTGAGGCATATATGACCGATACCATTGACCAGGCATTCGGCGGCGAGGAAACTGCCGGAGAGGGCAGCTGTTCCGTCTATTTTCTGGACGTGGGACAGGGCGACAGTTCACTCATTGTGACGGATACTGCCGCCGTCCTCATTGATGCCGGGGAACAGAGTGCCGGAGACGATGTCCTCGCCGATCTGCAGCAATACGGCGTCACCACCCTGGACTGGATCATCGGCACCCATCCCCATTCCGACCATATCGGCGGATTCCCGAAAATTCTGGAATATGCCGCAGCATATGACGATCTGACTGTTGCAAATGTCATGACCCCGGCACTGCCGGACAGCCAGATCCCCACCACCAGAATCTATGAAAGCTTTCTGGACGGCGTGGAGGCAAACGGGCTGGAACTGACCGAAGCCGTCTCCATGACCATTGATCTGGGAAGTGCTTCTCTGGAGATCATTCCCTCGCCGGGAGACGATTACAGTTCCCTCAATGACTACTCCATCTGCGCCTACTTAACCTGCGGCGAAACCGGATTTTTCTTTACCGGTGACGCCTCCAAGCCAGAGGAAACGGACCTGCTGGAATCCGGTGCTCTGGATCATGTCCAGGCGGATGTCCTGAAAGTGGGACATCACGGCAGCCGGGAGTCCTCCACCGATGATTTTCTCTATGCCATCAATCCCAGCTATGGAGTGATCTCCTGCGGCTATGACAATTCCTATGGGCATCCCCACAGCGAAGCCATAGCACGGCTCACCAAATTCTGCGGCGAACAGATCTGGCGGACAGACGAAAACGGCACAGTCTGCATTCAGTCCGACGGACAGCAGCTGACTGTGACAACAGAAAAGTGAGGGACATTATGATCATCATTGACCGATTCGAAGGCGATCTTGCCGTACTGGAAACAGACAGCGGCATGATACAGGCAGCACGCAGTCTGCTGCCGGAAAATGCACGGGAGGGGGATATTCTCACCCAGACAGCAGATGGCTATGCAGTGGATGCAGAAGCCACCCAGGCACGGCGGGAAAAGCTCCTTGCCCGTATGAAACGGATAAAGAAACAGTGAGGTAATATGGAAACAGACCACTTATGTATCGGCGGCGGTCCCGGGGGCATGTTTGCAGCCCTGACTGCCGCCGGCAGCGGAAAACACTGCATCATTCTGGAACAAAACGAACAGCTGGGACGAAAGCTGCGTATCACCGGAAAGGGGCGCTGCAATCTGACCAACAACTGCGACAGAGAGACGCTCCTTGCCAATATTCCCGGCAACGGAAAATTCCTGTACAGCGCCTTTTCCCGGTGTATGCCCCAGGATGTCATGGCATATTTTGAATCCCTGGGCGTGCCTCTGAAAACAGAACGTGGAAACCGTGTGTTCCCTGTCAGCGACCGTGCGGAGGATATTGTACAGGCACTTCAGAAAGCCATCCGCCGTGCCGGGATTCCGGTAATACGCGGCGAGGCGGCGCATCTCATTCTGGAGGATAACCGCTGCTGCGGTATACGTACCACAGACGGCAGAGAATTCCGGGCAGGAACAACACTTCTCGCCACTGGCGGCGTGTCCTATCCCAAGACCGGTTCCACGGGAACAGGGTATCAGCTGGCAGAAGAAGCCGGGCACAGCATTGTACCGCCCATGCCCTCTCTTGTACCCTTAGTGACACAGGAGACATGGTGCCGGGATGCCATGGGATTGTCCCTGCGGAACGTCACACTTCGGCTGTACCGGGGAGACAAATGCGTATTTGAGGAACTGGGGGAAATGCTCTTCACCCACTTCGGTGTATCAGGCCCTCTGGTACTCAGCGCCAGCGCTGTGATGCGCAAGGGACAGCCGCAGGATTACCGCATGGAAATTGACCTGAAACCGGGACTGACACCGGAACAGCTGGACAAGCGTATCCAGCGTGACCTGACGGACAGCCCCAACCGGGATCTGGGGAATATTCTCCACGCACTGCTACCGGCAAAGCTGATTCTTCCGGTACTGAGACTCTGCCGGATACCGCCGGACACCAAAGCCAACAGCATGACACGGGAACAGCGGCTGACACTGGGTAAGCTGGTAAAAGCCGTACCCCTTCAGGTCAGGGCGTTCCGTCCCATTGAGGAAGCCATTATCACAAGAGGCGGCGTTTCTGTCCGGGAGGTCAACGCCAAGACCATGGAATCCAAGTGCTGTCCGGGACTGTATTTCGCCGGAGAGATTCTAGACGTGGACGGCTATACCGGCGGCTTCAATCTCCAAATTGCTTTTGCAACCGCATACAGTGCCGGGCTTGCCATGAGCGAAGCAGATCAGGTATCATTTTAAGGCAGGAGAAGCACCTGTCACCCAAGTTTTGGTTCAATATTGAAATTATACATAAAGGAGTTACCTTATGAAAACGATTAACATTGCCATCGACGGCCCTGCCGGTGCCGGGAAAAGCAGCATTGCCAGAGAGGTGGCATCTGAGCTGGGATTTGTCTATGTGGACACCGGTGCGCTGTACCGTGCCATTGCCCTGTTCTCCACGGAATATGCCTCCCGCCGGGAATTTCTGAACGCACTGGAAGACGACTGCCATCTGGAGATGAAATATTTCGGCGGCACCCAGTGCATTTTCCTGAACGGCGACAATGTCACCGACAAGATACGCACGCCGGAAATTTCCATGAAGGCATCAGAAGTTTCTGCCCTGCCGGAGGTACGGGAATTCCTGCTGGAAACACAGAAGGACATTGCACGGGAGTACAATGTCATTATGGATGGCAGAGACATCGGCACGGTAGTGCTGCCGGATGCCGATCTGAAAATCTATCTGACGGCTTCTGCGGAAGAACGTGCCAGCCGCCGGTATCTGGAACTGGAGGACAAGCCCGATGCGCCGTCCTATGAGCAGCTTCTGGAAGAGATCAAACAGCGGGATTATAATGACATGCACCGTGCCGTTTCGCCCTTGAAGCAGGCGAAGGATGCCGTGCTCATTGACAGTACAACCATGGGATTCCATGAGGTGTGCGAGGAGATTCTGGATCTCATTGAGGAACGGTTGGATTTGGAGTAAGCTTTCCGAGTCCATCCCATAGGTAAAAAAGTTCCCTTACCATACCCAAATGCGCAGCGGAGAAAATAAGTCAAACCTTGAGAACAACTCTTGGGGAACAAAGCTTGCGGGCGGATAATATCCGCCCCTACAGTTACCATTCAATTTCACAAATACACCCCCTGCGGGCGAACACAGTTCGCCCCTACACAATCTGCTTGAAAAGGAGGTCATCTTTTGCCTTATCCCATTGTCGTATTTTTCTATCGCATCGCCTATTACATCGTGCGGTTTCTGTTCCTGTTCTACTACCGTATTCAATTCGAGGGACGGGAAAATGTACCCCAAAAAACCGCCGTTATCTTCGCCTCCAACCACCGCAGTTACCTCGACCCGGTGCTCGTGGCAATGGCAGCGCCCCATCCCTTCAACTATATCGCAAAAGAACCGCTGTTCAAAAACCCCATATTCGGCGGCTTCATCCGGTTCATGGGCGCATTCCCCACTTCCAACAGCAAGGATCCGTCCTATGACATGCTCTCTGAGGCAACACGCCGTCTGGAAAAACGCCGCCATCTGACCATTTTTCCGGAGGGTACACGTCATACAGACGGCAAAGTGGGCAGAGGAAAAAGCGGTGTCTGTGTCCTGGCAGCACGCAGTGGTAAACCGGTCGTTCCCGTGGGACTGATTTTCGATTCCAACAATCTCCACTTCCGCAGCCGCATCTGCGTCCGGGTGGGTAAACCAATCTATGCCGCTGACTACGGACTGGACGAAAATTCCACACCCCACGATATGCACGCCATGCGCAAGGATATTATGGACGCCATCCGGGAAATGGTGGAGGAAAATCCGCCCTTCCCCATTCTCCACGACGAACCGAAAAAGCGCACGTCTATCGAAATTGCTCAGGAACAGCGCCGTGCCGAACTGAAACAGAAAAAACAGGCAGAAGCATCTGCCCCTGAAAAAACGGAGGACTAAACCATGGCTCAGATCACTGTTGCCGACTCTGCCGGATTCTGCTTCGGCGTAGACCGTGCCGTAAAGCTCTGCTACCAGGCACTGGAACAGCATAAATCCGTGGCTACGCTTGGACCCATTATCCACAACCAGAATGTGGTGGATGACCTGACACGGAAAGGCGCCCGCATTGTCAATTCCATTTCCGAACTCCGTCCCGGCGAATGCGTGGTCATTCGCTCCCACGGCGTCAGCGCCGATGTCTATGCAGAACTGGAACGTGCCGGAAATCCCTATGTGGATGCCACCTGCCCCTTTGTTGCCAAGATCCACCGCATTGTGGAAAAACACACCGCAGACGGGGATTTTGTCCTCATTGCCGGAGATGCAAATCATCCGGAGGTCGCTGCCATCGTTGGACATTGCAAAGATAATTGCTTTGTTTTCGAAAGTGAAGAAGCTCTAAACAATTTTTTTCAAAAAAATTTAGCGAATTCTTATAAAAAGCTTGCAATTGTTGCGCAAACAACGTATAATATATTAGTATGGGAAAAGTGTTTAGAAGCTCTTCCCAAGGACAACCCGAATATTATGGTTTACGATACAATCTGCCACGCAACCCAAGTGCGGCAGTCCGACGCAGACAAACTCTCTCGCAAGTCAGATTTAATGATTATTGTGGGCGGCAGGCACAGCTCCAATACCGTAAAGCTGTATCATGTCTGCAACAGAAACTGTAGGTCTTATCATATTGAAAATTCGGATGAGCTTTACACTTTAGACCTATGTAATGCCGAGAAAATCGGGATTACAGCCGGCGCGTCCACACCGGCACATATCATTAAGGAGGTTCAACAAACTATGACTGAAATTATGGATAACAACACCATGGAGGAGGACATCAACTTCGCCGAAGCACTGGATCAGTCCTTCAAAAAAATACATACAGGGGAAAAGGTTAAGGGTACCGTCTGCTCACTGAACAACACGGAAGCAATCGTGGACGTGGGCACAAAGCACACCGGCTATGTGCCGCTGAGCGAACTGACAGACGATCCTTCCAAGAAGCCTGCTGATGTTGTTGCCATCGGCGACGAGCTGGATCTGATCGTAACCAAGATCAACGACCAGGAGGGTATTGTGACCCTGTCCAAGAAGAAGGTCGATGAGATGAAGGGCTTCGAGGAGATCATCAAGGCAAAGGATGAGGGTGCCGTTCTGGAAGGCACTGTAAACGCAGCTGTCAAGGGCGGTGTGATCATCACTTATGCTGGTGTTCGTGTATTTATTCCGGCATCCCAGAGCGGTCTGCCGAGAGGCGCAGAGATGGATTCTCTGGTAAAGACCACCCAGCGTTTCACCATCCTGGAAGTCAACGAGCACCGCAGAAGAGCTGTCGGCTCCATCAAGGCTGTTCTGAAGGCAGAAAAGGATGCAGCAAAGGAAGCATTCTGGGAAACTGCTGAAGTTGGCAAGGTATACAAGGGCGAAGTCAAGTCCCTGACCAGCTACGGCGCATTCGTAGATCTGGGCGGCATCGACGGTATGGTTCATATCTCCGAGCTGTCCTGGAAGCGCATCAAGCACCCCAGCGAAGTTGTCAACGTTGGTGACTACATCGAAGTATTCATCAAGGAACTGGATCGTGAAAACAACCGCATTTCTCTGGGCTACAAAAAGCCGGAGGACAACCCGTGGGAGAAGTTCAAGGCAAACTACAGCGTTGGCGATGTGATCCCGGCTACTATCGTATCCATCACACCTTTCGGCGCATTTGCACAGATCATTGACGGCGTGGATGGTCTGATCCACATTTCTCAGCTGGCTGACAAGCGTGTTGAAAACGTCAAGGACATCGTTTCCGTTGGCGATACAGTTGATGTTAAGATCATTGACATCGACATTGAGAACAAGCGCATCTCCATCTCCATGCGTGCTCTGCTGGAGGATGAGGACGTTGCTGAGGATGAGGAATAATTCCAGTCCGGAAGTTCTCTTTTGACAAGGTAAAATAAAAGCGGCAGTGTGGCTTTTGGCTGCACTGCCGCTTTTTTTATTTATAATACGAATAACCGCCCCAAGTTTCCAGCCCGGACGGTTATTCTTTAGAGGTGCCCTTTATTTTTTCACATCGGCGATCCACCGCCAGGGCATATTCTTCCAATATACCCCGGCATAATCAATGCCCACACGCACATCGGTGCGCAATTCCGGGCGGAATCCATCGTCTGCGATCCACAGATCCGGGCAGGTGACAAAGCTGTCCCCGTTCAACGACTTGTCGATTTGCAGATATTTCGTCAGCTTCGCTGGACCATTGTGCACTGCTCCGGCACGGAGGAGCACCCCCTGGGGCTGTTCTGGCTCGCCTGTAATGACGTTCATCAGCCAGTGCATGCCGTAGCACAGGTAAATATAGATCACGCCGCTTTCCCGGTAGAGCAATTCTGTCCGGGGTGTTCTGCCCTTGGAGGCATGGCATCCCAGATCTTCCTCACCCCGGTATGCCTCTGTCTCGGCAATGCGCTCCTGCAAGATCGTCCCATCCGGCAGCCGGCGCAGAAGCAGTTTCCCCACCAGATCCGGAGCAACCTCCAGACAGTCCCGGTGAAAAAAGGATTCGTTCAGTCGGATAGGCTGCATGGTATCTCCCCTTTCCTCGTATGATCTGTGCTTAGGCAACACCGCACAAAGAGCGCCTGGCGGCTTTGCACGTCATATGCTTGCATATTTCTCGTCATATTTCACAAAAATGCTCGTGAATACACAAAGTATTCACTGCGCTTTTTGTTTCATCTGACGAAAAATCTGACGGCGTATCTGACGCACAATCTTTGTGCGGTATTGCCCTTATTCTTGTTCCATCTGTTTCGGTGTCACATACAGCGTATGCTGGTTGGAGAAGATCACCATTCCCGGCTTTGCCCCTGCCGGTTTTTTCACGAACCGCACCGGGCAATAATCTACCGGAACCTGTGCGGAATCCCTTGCCTTGCTGTGATATGCCGCCAGCTGTGCCGCCTCCTC
The DNA here is from genome assembly GCF_937915125.1 of uncultured Ruminococcus sp. Classification (GTDB taxonomy): domain Bacteria; phylum Bacillota; class Clostridia; order Oscillospirales; family Ruminococcaceae; genus Ruminococcus_C. The sequence goes on from NZ_CALDMP010000098.1 coordinate 59,473, forward strand.
CAATACCTGCTGGGATGGCTCTTTTCCTCCGGTCTCCAAAATCACGTGAGAACCGGGAATGTTCTGGGTATGCAGCCAGATGTCGTTTTTATTTGCCGTTTTCAGCGTCAGCTGGTCATTCTGACGATTATTGCGTCCCACCAGAATCCGTGTGCCGTCCGAAGCGGTAAACGCCATGGGCGGCAGAGACTTCGGCGGCTTGCCCTTACGCCGCAGGAGCCGCAGATAGCCCTGTTCCGCAAGCTCCGTGCGCAGCTGTTCCAGATCGTTTTCCGTTTCCGCACGGCTCAGCGCATCCAGCACGCTGTCCAGATATGCCAGTTCTTCCCTGCCCTTTGCGATCTGCTCGGTCAGGATCTTTTCCGCCGTACATGCCTTTTTGTATGCCTGATAGTATTTCTGAGCATTCTGGGGCGGCGTCAGACGAGCGTCCAATTCAATGTTAACTGTGGGACACGCCGGGTCGTAGAAGTCCTCCAGTTCCGCCGTAGTATCTCCCTTGTGCAGTCGATAGAGATTCGCTGAGATCAGGTCCGCCTTATGCCGCAGGGCATCCTTTTCCTCACAGGCATCCAGTTCCTCCGACTGGGAAACAATACGCCGCTGGATACGCTCTGTGGCATGGAGCAGCAGATGGAACAGATCGTTGGCTCGCTGTTTCAGTCTTGCCGCATGGTCACGGCTGGCGAAGAATTCGTCCAGCAGTTCGCACGCAGAAGGCATGGTTTTCGTCACCATAAGGGTGCCATACTGGTGCAGGGGCAGGAAAGAAAAGTCCTTGGGCTGTCCTTCCCGGGTGCTGACCATGGTGTAGACCTCCGTGCCCTGCTCCAGCATTTCCCGGGAGCGACGAATGGTGTAGCACAGACGGTCGCTCTGATCGCCTGTAAGCGCCTCTGCACGGCACGCTGTGCCCTGCCCGGTGTAATATGCCCACTCCCGGACAAGCACCGGAGAAACGCCCTCAAAGGTCTGTAGGAGTGCCTTGGACAGTTCTGCATTTTTCGAAGCAACTGCGGCACGTATCTCCCCATCAGAAGCGGTCAGGAAATTCAGGCGGTCGTCCCGGGGCGGCATTTCATAGGCAACCCCCGGCAACACCAATCGCTTGCTGGACATGGTGGCATCCACACGCTTCATACTGTCGATGACAACGCCTTTTTCGTCAATGAGAATCAGGTTGGAGTAGCGCCCCATGATTTCACAGGCAAGAGTCAGCTGTACCACGTCTCCCAGTTCGTTGACGCAAGAGAAGTCGAAGTATAGCACACGCTCCAGACCGTCCTGGCGGATATCCAGCAGCTTGCCGTTGCCCAGGCGTTTCCGCAGGAGCATACAGAACATGGGCGGCGTTTTCGGGTTTTCCACTGCCACCTGGGTCAGGTGCACCCGTGCCCGGTCTGCGGCGCAGGAGATGAGGATCTTTGCCCCACCGGTACGGCTGCGAAGTGCCAGAATCAGTTCTTCCCGTGCCGGCTGGTGAATTTTTTCAATGCGGGAATCCATGAGCGGCAGAAGTTCCTGCCGCACTGCGTGTAAATATGCACCGTCTAATGCCATGTGTTTTCATCCTTTCTTTTTGAGGATTACAGCGATATGATTCAAATCCATTTTTCCGCAAGTTCCTGTTTTAATGCTTCAAATAGTCCAATAAAATCTGCCTTTGTCTTGCGAATGATATTCAGTGCAATTTCTTCATTATAAGAATGTGCCACCTCATTTCGTGCTTCTAATGCACTCAGCCATTTCTCATCATCATGAATCATACCAGCTTGATACGCAACTTTTATCACCATTTTGGGCGATCCCGTTTTGCTTTCCTCATATCCATGTTCATGCAGACATGCTTTCATGGCTTGACACGCCTGTCCCAGGCAAATCCGAAAAAGCTGAACAATCCCAGTTCGGACCACTAGATCATATGGTTTCTCATATGCTTTACACATTTTCAAATTTTCCAGAGTCTTGCAAAAAATAGTAAATTCCTCCATGTGCAGTCCGCCTTTTTCATATCGCAATATTCTTTGCTTACTGTCTCATTCTCCGGCATCCACCACCCGATACTGCAAAACCTCAAAAGAAATCTGCGTGGACAAGCTTTGCAGCTGTTCCAGCCGGGCATGTTCTTCCCGTCCGGTCTTATAATAATAGGGCGTCATCTGGAATAGATTCTGAATATCCTCCGGGGTGTCCAGCTTCATCCAGCTATCCACATACTCTGCCTGTATCAGCTCGAAGCCCTCCAGGGCATAATCCCGGACGGCATTGGGATATGGCACATCGTAAATTGCCTCTTTCAGCCCCCACAGGTGCTGCTGACCGGGAATCACCATCATCATCACCCCGTTTTTCCGCAGTACCCGGCGGTATTCCTCGCCGCAATAAGGCGCAAAAATGGTCATGAGCAGATCACAGCAGTGGTCAGTTACCGGCAGATGGTAGACACTCCCCACGGCAAAATGCCCATCGGGACAGCGTTTGGATGCCGCATCCGCAGCACTTTTGGAAATATCCACACCGTAGATCTGCATGGGCATATTCCCCTGTTCCAGTGCCTTCGCCACGCCCTCTGTATAATACCCCTCGCCGCAGCCGGCATCCAGCAGTACCCCTCCGGCTCTGCCGTAGCGCAGCGCTGCCTGTTCCAGGGCATTGCGCAGCGGTGCATAGTGTCCGGCATCCAGAAACTTCCGCCGGGCACGCATCATCACCGCATTGTCTCCGGGATTCTTTGCATGCTTGCGGTTCGCCGGAAGCAGATTCACATAGCCGCTCCGTGCCATATCGAAGGTATGCCCCTTGGTACAACTCCAGCACCGTCCACGATGCTGCATAAACGCACCGCAGACCGGGCATTTCCAAACGCTCATTGCAACACACCTCCTGCCAGAACTGCCGCCGGATCGGCACCGGGCATACAGAATATCTCTACATCCGGATATGCCGCCCGGAGCTTGTCATGGAGAATCTGTGCAGCGATCTGCTCTGTACCGTAGTGACCGCAGTCGAACAGTGACAGCCCCAGGAATTCCGCCGCATACCAGCGGTCATGCTTGATATCCCCGGTAATCAGGGCATCGCAGCCCTGCGCTGCTGCCAGTTCCAGCAGGGACGCACTGGAGCCGGAACTGAATGCAATTTTCCGGACCGGCTGATTCCCATTGGAAAAGCGCACTGCCGGACAGCTGAACGCCGCCTGCAATTGCTCTGCCAGTTCCTCCGGCATCCACTCTCTCCGGCTGGTATCCACCCAGCCGAAACCACGTCCGTCTTTCCAGGTGGGTTCCAGTACTGCCGGATTTCCCTCCAGCAGCAAGGCATCTTTCAGCTGCCTATGAGCGTACATGTTCAAGCCCTCCGGCGCAATATCCAGGGGCGTATGGACGCAGATTGCGGCAATGCCATGGGCTGCCAGCTGATATACCGGGCTGGAAACCGGCAGCGCTTTCAGGGGCGAAAAAATCACCGGATGGTGTGCCACAATGAGCTGCACTTCCCGCTGTACTGCCTCTGAGATCACTTCCGCCGAAATATCCAGGGTGGTCAGAATCCGCTGTGCCGGCTGGCACATGCTGCCCACAAGGAGACCGGAATTGTCCCAGGATTCCTGGGATGCAAAGGGTGCGAATGTATCAATGGCTTCATAGATGTTTCCGACTGTCAGCATTTGGATTCCTCCCATGTATGTTCCATTTGTTCCAGCTGTGCCGCAGCTGCTTTCCATTTCTGTGCATCGGGCTGCCCTGCCGTCTCCAGCTGCTGTGCCAGTTTCTGAAAACGTACTCGCTTCCAGCTGGCATAACGCTGTGCCGTTTTCTCCGTCCAATCCGGACAGCCCACTTCCTGTTCCAGAATACTCAAAGTACGTGGCGTACCGTCATACCAGGCATCCAGAATCACGTAGAATTTCTCTCCCTCTGCAATCACATGCTCTTTCCAGCCGAAGCCCTGTGCCGCCAGCCACTGCCGCAGGGTGGGAATCTTTGTCATGGGCTGCAAGATCAGGTGCACCGCATTTTTCCACGGGCATTGTTCCAGAATGTGAACAATCGTCTCGCCGCCCATGCCGGCAATGACCACATCGGTGATGCCCTCCGGCTGTACCTGTTCCAGTCCATCGCAGAGGCGCAGTTCCGTCTGCGCCAGCACGCCGGCTTCGCTGAGGGTACGGCGTGCGGCATCCAAAGGCCCCTGGTGGATATCCGTGGCAACAGCACGGGTACAGATCCCCTTTTGCAGCAGTTCTGCGGTGAGATAGGCGTGATCTGTTCCCACATCGCAGACAACACCGCCCTTTGTCACCAGTGCCGCACAGGCGGCGAGACGTTTGGTCAGCATGTGATTTGTCTCCTTTCTACGAGCAAGTTCGCATAATGTGTCACGTAGGGGCAAACAGCGTTCGCCCCTACAAGCACCACCAGCGAACAAAAATTGCTCCGCCGTCAAAATCCACCATCCGAAGGGGCAGAATTCACACGGGGAGCAATCTGAAAAAAACGATTTTACTTGACATCACCGGCTGCGATCTGCTTGTTCAGCTCTTCCAGCAGCTCATCCGGATCAATGCCGTGCACCATGCAGGCCTCTTCCACAGTCTCTCCACGAGAAGCCGGGCAGCCCAGACAGTGCATACCGATTGCCATAAACAGCGGAGCCGTCTGGGGCGCAATGTCCAGAATATCACCGATGATGGTTTCCTTAGTAATCATTGCCATATTCTAACACCTCCTGTCTGTGCATCATACAGCGCTTTGCTGCATCTGCAAAAATAGCGTACCCGGAATCGGGTTCTGCTATGCAGACAAAAAGAACAGCGTAACTGTTATACAGTCATATACAGTCACAATACCGCATCATTGGAGTGGGGTTTATGCCTCTTCCTTCATTTTGGCATAGCATGCACTGCAATAGATCGGACGACCCTCACGAGGCTGGAACGGAACTCTTGCCTCGCCGCCGCAGGAATCGCAGACAGCAGTGAACATTTCACGCTCCGGTCTCGGTGCATTGCCCCGCTTTGCATCACGGCACGCCTTGCAGCGCTTCGGCTCATTTACAAAGCCTCTTTCTGCGTAAAATTCCTGCTCGCCGGCAGTGAAAACGAATTCTGCTCCGCAGTCCTTGCATACCAAAGTCTTGTCTTCGTACATAGTGTAACCTTACCTTTCCCGAGGCATCCCTTTTGCGGTTCCTCGTGCCGGAATGCTCCGGCAATTCAATTAAAAATATTCCCGGTGCAATTCATCACACCGTGTCCTCCGCCGCCGCACGAAGCTTCCGGCGTGCACGTTGCAACGCATTATCCACTGATTTGACGGACATGTGCAGTTTCTGCGCAGCCTGCGCATAGGAAGCACCGCCATAGATCAGCATGCAAACCTGATATTCCCGCCGGGACAAGCGGTTCACCATGGCACAAATCATTGCCGCAGTCTGGGTCCGGCTCTGTACCACAGAGTCCGGCGACCGTGACGGATCCTGTACCTGAGAGAGCGGCGGCATATCCGACGCCCCCACAGGAAGCGGCAGATTGCGGCATCGCCGCAAGGCAGATACAATGCTGTTTGTCACACATTTCCCCGCATAGGCAGAAAACGGCACGCCCCGTATGCGTTCATACCGGCATGCCGCAGAGATCAGACCCAAAAAGCCCTCCTGTGCGAGATCCTCAGCATCGGAATTCCCCTGATATTGCCGTACCTGACGCCACACGAGACCAGTGTATCGTGTGATCAGGACTTCCATCGCCTGCCGGTTCTGTCTCGCCAGAAGCACAAGCTCCTCATCCGGTAATTGCTCAAAAGGTACCGGCTTCAACACTCATTCCCCTATCAATCCGTGAAATTGTTCAGTTTGCTATTGCTCAGGAAGTGCAGCATGTACCGCATCGCACAGCACATTCCACACTTTTTATATTATATCGGAAAAACAGAAAATTGTCAATAACATTCCTGCGAATTCTCTGACCTGTCCGCAAAACTGGCATTTCTCCCAGTTTTTCAATCGGTTTTTCCAGCAATATGCACAGATTCATGCGCTTGCCCCTGTGAACAAAAAAGCCCCGGCACATAATCGTACCAGGGCTGTCATTTTTTACAAAAACTTATTTCCGATCCAGAATATTGAAGATTGCCATAAGATCATCATCCACCGCCGATGTCTGGGTCTGGGGCTGTGCCGGAGCGGCATTCTGTGCACCGCTGACCTTCACGTCCTTTACCAGAGGATTGTCCACCGGAATGGGCTCTTCCTGTTGTTCCAGTTCGTCCGAGTCAACCATATCGAAGCCGGCAGCGATCACCGTAATGGTCATCTCATCCTGCATATCTTCCTTGAAAGCGGTACCGAAGATGAACTCTACATCGTCGGCTGCCTTGTCAGTGATCATCTTGGTTGCAACATCCACGTCGGAAGAGAGAATATCCTCGCTCATAGCGATATTGATGAGCAGTCGTCTTGCACCGGCAATGGAAGTCTCCAGCAGCGGGCTTGCGATGACTGCGTTTGCAGCTTCCTTTGCCTTGTCCTTGCCGGAACCGTGACCGATTGCCATGTGTGCATAGCCTGCACCCTTCATGATAGTGGAAACGTCTGCGAAGTCCAGGTTGATATAACCCTCTTCTACGATCAGGTCGGAAATGCTCTTGACACCGGTCTTGAGCACATCGTCAGCCAGTGCGAAAGATTCCCGCATGGTCAAAGGCTTGTCCAGACCTTCCAGCAGCTTTTCGTTGGGGATCACGATCAGGGAATCCACATACTTGCGCAGTTCTGCAATGCCGTTTTCTGCCTGGATCATCTTCTGTTCCCGTTCAAAGGCAAAGGGCTTTGTGACAACAGCCACTGTCAGGATGCCAGCTTCCTGTGCCAGACGAGCCACAACAGGTGCTGCACCAGTACCGGTACCGCCGCCCATACCGGCAGTGATGAATACCATATCAGCGCCCTTCAGTGCTGCCTCGATCTCATCCCGGTTCTCTTCTGCGCTGTTTTTGCCCACCTCTGGCTTATTGCCGGCACCACGGCCCTTTGTGAGCTTTGCACCGATCTGGATCTTGGTGGTTGCCTTTGAATTGTTCAATGCCTTTGCATCGGTATTGACTGCAATATACTCAATATCATTTACATCGGAAGATGCCATGCAATTGAGCGCATTTCCGCCGCCGCCGCCGACACCGATCACCTTGATATTTACATCGGGATCAAACGCATCTTCATAGATAAAATCAGTCATCTCAACATTTCCTCCTACAAGAACTTCTATCACAAGCTGTATATTACCCGTATTGTCATTCCGCAAACACGGATTTCTTTCTCTGGAAATACACTTATTATCTTAACACATTTCTGCAAACATTGCAAGCCTTTTTTTGAAATAAATTATGTTTTTCCTTTTCCCACAAGATTTTACCGGGAATAAAGGCAGATTTTCACAATTTTACACAGATTTTTGAAAAAAGCTGTCGCATGAGAGACAGAAAAATCGTTACTGCCAGTCATTTTCCACTGCTGTGGTCTCAGTTGTCGTGGAGATGGGGTCGCCGTTTTCGTCAGTTTCCACCACAGGATCGCCGTTTTCATCTGTTGCCAGAGTGGTCATAGGCGCCGTCGTTTGCCGTTCCACCGACTCCTTGTCCCGATAGGAACACTGGTGGTCGCCCACCATGGAGAGATAGCCCACTTTGTCAGACGAAAGCTTTGTGAGAACAGTTTCCGCCAGAGTTATCTTATACTCCAGATCGCTCCAGTTTCCCAGAGAGAATTCCACCCGATTGTCGAAGGTCAGCACAATGTCATATTTATCCGTCAGGTCAATGGCAGTAATGGGACAATCCAGCCCCTTCGCCATAAGCTTTGTCAAGGTCTGAAAGATCTTATCTTTCTGGCTGTCCTTTGAGGCGAGCATTTGTCCGGCTTCCCGCACCTGTGCTTCAAATCCCGTAATGGTAGGCAGTGCAGCATCTGTTTCCGGGCTATTTTTCAAGATCTTTCCGGCAGCATTTACCTGAAGCGTTCCGCTGTTATCCACCACATTATACGCTGACACACTGGGCGAAACTGTGATCACGAGTTCGTCCGGGAACTCCTTTTTCACGGTGACATTCTCCACATAATAGCACTCACTGAGCACATTCTGCTTCACCTCATCTGCGTTCACCCGCATGAGATTATCGCCGGTATGCACACCAGATGCATGGGCAATATCATCCTTGGAATACTGGGGTGCATCCCCATCGATCACAATTGTCTGAATGTTAAAAAACACAGTCCTGGAAAGCGCAACGCCGATGAACACCACCAGAACCGCAACGACCAGCCCATACAAAGGGCGCATCCGGTTCCGGCGGCGCATCCGCCGGGCATTATTATGACGCTGGATTTCTGTTTTTTCCACATCCTGCATCGCTGAATCCTCCCTGCCCGGAACGCAGAAGCCATAGGGCATTTCTCTTCGTCCGGTTAATTATCATCATCCACCCGTGTGACACGGCCGCCCACGCTGCGGAGTACTGTTTCGATTGTCTCATATCCACGGTCAATATGGGAGATCTGCCGGATCTCCGTTCGTCCCTGTGCCGCCAGTCCGGCGAGCACCATTGCCGCACCGCCCCGGAGATCCGTGGCTGCAACGGACGCACCGCTGAGGGAACGTACACCGGTGACAACAGCAATTCTGCCGGAGACGTGAATCTTTGCACCCATTTTCACAAGAGCGTCCACATGGCGGTAGCGGTTCTCAAAAATATTTTCCTCCAGGACGCTGACGCCGTCTGCCAGGCTGAGCATTGCCATAAAAATCGCCTGGGCATCTGTGGGAAAGCCCGGATGGGGCATTGTCCGGATCAGGGGCACAGCACGCAGCCGTCTGGGTGCCAGCAGATGCATCCGATCCGGTTCCGGGTACACCCGGCAGCCGGCCTGTTCCAGAACCGGGAGCATGTTTTCCAGGGGACGGGCACTGATACCCCGGAGACAGACCGTACCGCCGGTAATTGCCGCCGCACCCAGATAAGTCACCCCGGCGATCCGGTCGGGCAGAATGGAATACGTACCGCCCCGGAGCTTTTCCACGCCGTCTATGACAATGGTACTCTCGCCGTCACCGGAAATTTTTGCGCCGCAGGTACGCAGGAACGAAGCCAGGTCGCAGATCTCCGGTTCTCTTGCTGCATTGTGCAGCACCGTCCGCCCCTGCGCCAGAGTCGCCGCCAGCATGACATTTTCCGTAGCACCCACGGACGGAAAAGGCAGATGGATCTTCGCACCATGCAGTCCCTCGGGTGCGGTACAATCCAGCTGACCGCCGTGAATGGTAAAATGCGCACCCATCTGGCGGAGTGCGTCCAGGTGCATATCAATGGGTCTGGGACCCAGTTCACAGCCGCCGGGATAGGACACATGGCACGCTCCGGTACGACCCAGTACCGCCCCCAGAAAGATAATGGACGAGCGCATTTCCTGCATAAGTGCCTCCGGAATGGTATCCGACCGCAGGTCACACACACGCACAGTCACCGTATGTTCCTGTATCATACAGCGGCACCCCAAATGGGTCAAAATCCGGCAGGCGGCAAAGACATCCGTCAGCCGGGGACAATTCTCCAGGACGGTCTCGCCGTCGCACAACAGTACGCCCGCAAGGATCGGAAGTGCGCTGTTTTTTGCGCCATGTAAGAAAATATCCCCTTCCAGCGGAACGCCGCCCTCGATCACCAGTTTTTGCAATCCGCATCACCTCTTTTTATTTTCAGTGTATGCGGAGTCGGGAAAATTGGTGAGAATCATACAGATTCTAAGTCGAGTTGTGCTGAGATATGGAAAGTTCATCTCGTTGCAAACGTCCCACCGGGACGTTTGCAAGGCTTCACTGGAGAAAATGGCTTTACAAGGCGGGGCGGTCTTATTCGCCCCGCCTCGAAAAAGCTGTCGCTTTTTCTCACCACCCTCTCCGCGGCGCAGAAGAATGCGCCGGGGTGTTTCGCCGCCTGCGGGCGGCGACCAGGGCTTCTCGCCCTGGACCTCGCCAGCATTTTTGAAAAATTGCTGGACCAAAAAACTTCATTGCCAGGCAGCCCTTTTAAAAACGGAAAAAAACATCTCGTTCTTTTACTTTGCCGCCTTATTTCTTCTTCTGCACCAAGCCCTCAATCACCTTCCAGATACGTTCTTCTGTATCCGGAATCTCCAATCCCTTTGCCTTCTGTCCCATCTGTGTCAGGCGGTCACGGTCATGATACAGTCTCTCCACCTCCTGGATGATCCGCTGTGGCGAAGCGTCTTTCTGTTCAATGACAATGGCAGCCCCGGCATCCCCAAGCACATTGGCATTATGCAGCTGGTGATTGCCTGTCACAATGGGGGACGGAATGAGAATAGAACCTCTCCCCACAGCCTCCAGTTCTGCCAGCGTAGACGCACCGGAACGGCAGATGACCAGATCTGCCGCCGCCAGGCATACATCCATATCATTGATGTACTCCGTAATCCGCAAACGGTCGCTCTCCATGGGAATCCCTGCCTGCTGCATCGCCGCCGGGAATGTCTCCTTTCCCATACCGCCATAGCCGTGAATGTGGTTGATCGCCAGCCCCTTTTTCACGTGCCACGGAATCAGTTCTGCCATGGCTTCGTTGATACATCCTGCCCCCAGACTGCCGCCAAAAGAGAGGATGCATAGTCCATCATCAAAGCCCAGCTTTTTCCGTGCAGCAGCTTTGTCCGGGTGGGAAATACCGCCGCGCACCGGAAGTCCTGTCACAGTATAAGCACAGTCCGGGTGGAGATACTCCAGCGCCTTTTCCACCGTCAGCATGACGTGGTCTACTTCTTTTGCCAGCATTTTGTTAGTCACACCAGGAAAGGCATTCTGCTCATGAATGGCGCAGGGCACGCCCAGATGAGCCGCCGCATGAAGAATGGGACCTGCCACATAGCCGCCGGTGCCGATGGCAACGTCCGGCTGGAACTGCTTCACGATCTTCCGGGCACGGGGCTGGGATGTGGCGAGATAATATGCCGCTTTCACATTGCGCCCCATGTTTTTCAGGGTCAGTTTCCGCTGAAACCCTGCCACATGCATGGTCTCCATGCGATAGCCTGCCTGGGGCACAAGACGTGCCTCCATGCCGTTGGGCGTTCCCACAAAGAGGAATTCTGCCGAAGGGTCGTGCTGTTTGATAATGGAGGCAATGGCAAGTGCCGGGTTGATGTGACCGCCCGTGCCGCCTCCTGCCAATAATACTTTCATAGGTTACCTCCCTGCCGGGGCTGTGTCCGTTCCATGACCCCAGTGTCCGCCGGCTTCTGTTTTTCCACACGATAACGCACACGGGAAATATTCAAAACAATTCCCATTTCTGCCAGCTGTAAGATCAGCGCCGTGCCGCCGTAGCTGAAGAAGGGCAGACTGATACCCGTATTGGGAATCAGGTTGCTGACTACGGCAATGTTGAAAAACGCCTGCAATCCGATGTGGGAAGTGAGCCCAATGGCAACCAGCATCCCGAATTTATCCCTGGCGTGCATGGCAATGTGGAATCCGCGGATCACCAGCATCGCAAACAGCAGCAGCACGGTCACTGCGCCCACAAAGCCCAGTTCTTCACAGACAATGGAAAACACAAAGTCATTTTTGGTTTCCGGCAGGTATAGATATTTCTGCCGGGATTCTCCCAGACCCAGTCCGAACAGTCCGCCGGAACCAATGGCGATCAGAGACTGGCAGGTCTGCCAGGTATCGCCCAGGCTGTCGGCAAACGGATCCAGCCAGGAATTGATACGCTTTCCGATATACTCATAGCTGTCGGACATGAGAAAGCCGATGAGCAGCGCAGCACCCACTGCGGCAATACCGATCATCAGAAATTGTTTCAGATCTGCACCGCCCACGAAAATCAGAATGATGCACATGAGCACAATGAGCACTGTGGCAGAAAGGTGCGGTTCCTTGATGAGGAGTGCCGCCGGGATCGCCATAAACAGCAGCAGCGGCAGCATTCCCTTGCGGAACGACCGCATATTGTCGTAGTTCTTTTCAATGACATAGGACAGGAAAACGACAATGCCGATCTTCATCAGCTCTGACGGCTGAAAGTTAAAGCCGCCGATGGCGATCCATCGTGTGGCACCGCCTTCCGTAACGCCGATTCCCGGGACAAATACCATGACCAGCAGCACCAGAGGGATGATATAGGCACCTACTGCGATCATGGGCTTCTGAAATATGTGATAATCCACCGTGCAGAGCACACACATGATCACCAGTCCCACAATGGCATTTTTGATCTGATTTGCCGCATAGAACGTACCATCCTCACCCTCGGCAATGGCCCAGGCATAGCTGGCTGAGAACATCATAATAATGCCGATAACCAGCAGTGCAATGACGATCAGGAAAAAGGCAAGATCTACCTCGCCGTAACGCACATTGCGCTGCCACAGGGGCAGATTGAAGCGACTTTTTTTTCGTGTTCCGGCAGCAATTTGTTCCGCCATATGCAACCTCCTTGGGGGTTCGGACATCGTTGCCCTTAGAATATCACAAGCAGCAGTCCGCACAGTCCGGCAATGAGACCGAACAGAGAAAATGTAATGACAATCTTATATTCACTGAAGCCGCTCATCTCAAAATGATGGTGGATGGGCGTCATTTTAAAGATACGGCGACCCTCGCCGTACTTCTTTTTCGTATACTTAAAATAGGTCACCTGGATCATAACGGAAAGTGCCTCCAGGATGTATACCAGCGCTACCAGCACCAGCACCAGATGCTGGTGGGTGGCTAGCCCCACTGCGGCAACTGCCGCACCCAGGAACATAGAGCCGGTGTCGCCCATAAAGCACTTTGCCGGGTGGAGATTCCACACCAGAAAGCCCAGGCATCCGCCGGCAAGCGCCATGGTGAACAGGGTGTATGTGTGCATCTGAAGTCTGCTGCAAATGAGCGTGAAGATCAGCATTGCCACCAGCGTCACAGTGCCGCAGAGGCCGTCTACACCGTCTGTCAGATTCACCGCATTGGTCAGGTACAGGATCACCAGCACCATAAGGGGATAATAGAACCACTTGATATCAAACTGCACAAACGCCAGGTCAATGACGGTGTTCCGGTCGCCCAGGAAGTACATTGCACCCAGCCACAACACTGCTGCCACTACCTGCAAAATGATCTTCTGCATGGGCGTCAGACCCTCATTCTGTTTCTTCGCCACCTTTGCGAAGTCGTCAATAAAGCCGATAACGCCGAACAGAATGCAGAACAGCACACAGCTCAGTACCCGGAGTGCTTCCCGGTCGCCGCCGATGGAAACGGCATCCGTTGTACCGAAAAAACGGTACAGAGCATAGCCAACAGCCGTGCCCACAACGCTGCCCACAATGAACAGAATACCGCCCATGGTAGGCGTCCCCTGCTTTCCGGCGTGCCACTTCGGCCCGAAATCGACTTTGATGGGCTGCCCGAATTTCAGCTTGTGCAGCCACGGAATCAGGGCTTTTCCGCCCAGTGCTGCCACGGCAAATGCCAGCAGTCCCACTGCAATGTTAATCCAGAACGGCATCTTCTGCATCCTCCTCCTGCTCAAATATCACGTCAATACAATCCTCCAGGTGCATGCCCCGGCTCGCCTTGAACAATACCACATCATCCGGCCTCAAATACTGGCGGATCACACGGCAAAGCTCCCGGCGATCCTCGGTGTGATACACCGAAACCTCCTGCATGGCAGCTCGCTGTGCCAGGTAGAAGGATTCCTTTCCGAAGCAGAACAGCGCATCCACTTCGCTTGCCGCTGCCATTTCGCCCACCAGGGTGTGCAGCTGACGGGACATTTCCCCCAGCTCCAGCATATCCCCCAGCACAGCCACTCGTCTGCCCTTACAAGGCAGATCATGGAGTACAGTCAGTGCTGCTTTCATGGAATCCGGGCTGGCATTATAACAGTCTGCAATAATGGTATATGCGCCCCGGCGGTAAATATTCTGCCGCAGACCCACGGTCTGATACTGTCCCAGAGCACGACAGATCTGTTCCGGCGCAATGCCGGCAAGTCTGCCTACGCAGAATGCTGCCAGGGCATTCATGACATTATGGTCTCCGGCACAGGGCAGTACCACCGGATACTTCTCACCGTCCTGGGCGAGAATGAAGAATTCCGTGGACTGTGCCTTGCGCACGATATCCACCGCACGGACATCTGCCTTGGGAGACTGCATACCATAGGTCACCACCGGACGGGACAGATCCCGTTTGAGCGGTGCCAGGAGTGCATCATCTCCGTTCACCACAAGGGGTGCATCCGGTGCCATGCCGTCCTGGATCTCCAGCTTTGCCTGTAAGATGCCTTCCTGGGTCTTGAGATTTTCGATATGGGAATAACCGATGTTGGTGATAACACCCATGGATGGCTGTGCCGTCCGGGAAAGGCGGCTGATCTCGCCGAAGTGGGACATACCCATTTCAATGACAGCAGCCTCGTGGGAATCCTCCAGCTGGAGCAAGGTCTTGGGGAGACCGATCTCGTTGTTCAGGTTGCCCTGGGTTTTCAGGGTGCAGAACTGGGATTCCAGTACACAGGCGATCATTTCCTTGGTGGTTGTCTTTCCCACACTGCCGGTGATACCCACCAGTACCGGGGAGAATTTATGCCGGTAAAAGCCAGCAATGCGCAGCAGTGCCCTGCCCGTATCCTTTACCACCAGACAAGGGCAGTCCGCAATGGGATACTCCGTCACAGCGGCAACCGCACCGGCTTCTATTGCCTGCTTTACAAAATTGTGTCCGTCAAAGCGTGCACCCCGCAGTGCCACAAAGAGACATCCCTCCGGCAGGTCACGGGTATCGGTGCTCACGCAGGTGATCTCCGCTTCACACGGAATCGGGCACTGCAATATTTCTTTCAATTCTGACAACATCCAAGGCTTCATCTGTCAATCCCCCAGCATTTATTTTTGGAACACTTTCTCAGCGTTTCGGTACGAGCGGCAGGCATTCACGCACAATTTCCCGTTCGTCCATATGAATGTGCACGCCGCCCGGCAGCACCTGATAGTCCTCATGACCCTTTCCGGCGAGCACGATCACATCGCCGGGCTGTGCCAGCTGCATACTCCGCAGAATGGCTTCCTTCCGGTCTACCACCACTTCATAGGGCACTTCGCTGCCCTCCAGTCCCGTGAGGATATCTGCAATGATGGCCTCGGGGTCCTCATCTCTGGGATTATCCGAAGTGACCATGAGAAAGTCCGCATATTTCGCCGCAGCCTGTGCCATTTTCGGGCGCTTTGTGGCATCCCGGTTGCCGCCGCAGCCGAAGAGACAGATCAGTCTGCCTTTGGTGTATTCCTTCACGCTCCGCAGGATATTTTCCACAGCGTCCGGCGTGTGGGCATAATCACAGATCACTGTGAAATCCCGGTCAGTGGGGATCACCTCGCATCTGCCACGGACGCCGGTGCATGTCTCTAGCGCCGACAGGATCCGTCCCAGAGGCATTCCCAGTGCATGACATGCCGCAACTGCCGCAAGGGCATTGGACACGTTGAACATTCCCGTCAGGTGCAGATTTACCGGATAGGACTTTCCGCCGCAACAAAGCCAGAAGCTGGTGCCATCGGCACGGAGCTTTATGGCATCGGCATAGAAATCCGCCTGATTACTGCTGCCGTAGGAGATGCCGGGACATGCGATCTCGCCGAAGAGCCGTTCACCGTAGCTGTCATCTGTATCAATAACCGCCTGGTCACAGCGGAAGAACAGAAGTTTCTTCGCCTGATAATACTGTTCCATGGTGCCGTGATAATCCAGGTGATCCTGTGTCAGATTCGTAAATACTGCCGCATCAAAGTGGGTATCGCCGATACGCTGCTGTACCAGTCCGAAGGAGGAAACCTCCATGACCACATAATCACAGCCGGCATCTGCCATTTTCCGATAAAGCGCCATGAGGTCGTAGACAAAGGGCGTGGTATTGTCCGTATGCACCACCTGGCTGCCGATCTCATTCTGGATGGTTCCGATGAGTCCCACAGTATGGCCGTTTTTCGTCAGAATATGTTTGATGAGATTGGTGATGGTGGTCTTTCCATTTGTGCCGGTGACGCCCACAAAGTGCATCTTCCGTTCCGGATGCCCGAACCATGCGGCACAGAGCTTTCCGTACAGGGCACGGGTATCCTCCGTCAGAATCTGGCGGTCACCCAGTCCCAGATCATGATCTACCAGTACCGCAGCTGCACCACGCTCCAGCATTTCTGCCGCAGCATTGTGTCCATCGAAGTGCTCTCCCCGAATGCAGGCAAACACCATACCCGGCTGTATCTTCCGGGAATCGTCTGTGAGACCAGTGATCTCCTGGTCGGGCAGACTGGTCACTGCATTGTTCTCCAGCAGCTCATATAATTGCATGTTCCTCATCCTTTCTGACGGCATATACGCCGTTAATCGTTCACCTCGCCGGCAACCAGCGTCAGCGTGATAGACGTGCCTCGCTGTACCTGAGTACCCTCAGCTTCTGACTGGAACTGTACCAGTGCACCCTCGCTGCTTGCCGAAGCGCCCACAACGGCATAATTCAAGCCGTAATACGACAATGTTTCATTTGCCTGTGAGATCGTCATGCCCACCAGATTGGGCACAGTGACAAGATCTCTCGTGATATCACTTTCTGTATAGAGCAGCACTTTTCCGCCCTTGGCAATGCTCGTTCCGGTGGTAGGAGACTGGGATACAACTGTACTGCCCTCACCGACGATCTCATAGGTCAGCCCCAGCTGTTCCAGAGATGCCTTTGCACTTTCCAGAGATGCATCCTGGAGCAGCGGCACATTGACATTCATCTCCTGTGCCTCTTCGTCCGTATATTCCGGATAATAGCCCATATAGGGCAGGATCTCCTGCATCACTTCCCGTGCATAAGGCGTTACAACCCTAGAACCATAATAGCCGATCTCCGGATTCGGATAGTCCGCCTGGATCAGCAGAATGACCTCGGGATCATCCGCCGGTGCAAAGCAGCAGTACGATGCCACATAGTCGTCCTCAATGGCTGTGTTACGAATTTCCGCCGTACCGGACTTACCGCCGATGCGATAGCCCTGGATGTACGCATTATGGGAAGGATTGTTGTCCACAACTGCCTGAAGCTGTTCCCGTACAGTCTGAGAAGTTTCCTCCGAAATGATCTGCCGCTTCACCTTTCTACTGTTTTGCAGCGCCATATTGCCGTTGCTGTCCACAATATGATCCACCACATAGGGCGTCACCAGATAGCCGCCGTTGATGGCAGCAGAATAGGCGGTGATCAGTTCCAGCGTAGTCAGCTCATTTGTCTGACCAAATGCACTGGACGCCAGGTCAACCTGGGACATGTCATCCTTTTCCACATAGGCACCGGATACTTCGCCGGGCAGGTCGATGCCCGTCTTTTCCGACAGTCCGAAACCGTGGAAATAATAGCTGAATTTATCCACACCCAGACGCAGACCGATCTCCATAAACGCCGGGTTACAGGAATTGGTCAGTGCCTGTGTGAACGTCTGGGCACCGTGACCGGTACGCTTGGAACAGCCGATCTTTGCGTCCTGCACCTGCAAATAGCCCTGACAGAAGAAGCTGTCACTGTCCAGGTCGATGAGATCTTCCTCGAAAGCCGAAGCTGTGGTCACGATCTTAAACGTCGAGCCAGGGGGATTGATCTCGCTGATCGCCTTGTTCCGCCACTGGGTCTCCCGGGCTTCCAGATAGGCGTCCTGATACTCCGCTTCCGGCAGTTCCGCCAGAGCGTTTGCCGTCTTGGTATCATAAATTTCCGATGGATTGTTCAGATCAAAGGACGGATAGGTCGCCATGGCATAGATCTCGCCGGTTTTTGGGTTCATAAGAATGCCCGTGGCACGATCCTGCACCTCATACTCCTGCACCATTTCCGAAAGTGCCTTTTCCAGATAATACTGCATGGTCGTATCCAGAGTCAGGTAAAGGGACGCACCATCCTCCGCTTCATAGGTGGTGGAATAACGATAGGGCATTTCCTCACCGTTGGCAGCCTGTGCCGAAATGACACGGCCGTCTACACCTGCCAGATATTCATCATACTGATATTCCAGACCATACTGACCATCGCCGTCACCATTGGTGAAGCCGATCACAGCCGCAGCCAGCTCATTCTGCGGATAATAGCGGCGTGTAGTTGCCTCTGTGCCGATAAAAGAAAGGTTCAGCGTGTCAAAATAGGCTACGATCTCGTCTGCAATATCCTTTTCCACCTGGGTCTGCAAAACATAGTATCTGCCGGATTTTGCGAAGGATTCCTCCACCTTTTGCGGTGTGATCTCCAGCTTTTCCGACAGGAAGGTCACGATGGAGTCATGAAGCTGATCCGTATCCACCAGATTTGCCGCTTCTTCTCCGTCCTCCTCGGCAGCTGCCTGCTTCTTCGCATTGGATTTTTCGATAGAATCCATTTCTTCCTGATAGAGCTTCGGGTCTATGTACACATTATACACCGTTGCACTCCAGGCAAGGGCAGTTCCGTTGGCATCATAAATGGCGCCGCGGCTGGCGTCCAGTGTCATGGTACCGAAATGATAGTTATTGGCAAGGGTTTCATACTTGGCATTGTCCATCACAGAGACCTTGAACAATTTTCCGGCAACTGCAATGCACATGATCATGAGCACCGCCATACTCACCTTCGAACGCCGCCGCATCCGCGTGGATGCCGAGCGTGATGGTTTTTTCTGCGAATTCTCCCCTTGTTTTTCCTTCTCTTTTTCTCCCATATGCATCATCAGCCACACCTCCGGTTTCCATGCGGGCAATCGGTTTCTCATAAAATTGCTGTCAGGCAATACCGTGTAAAACCCACTGGCGTCTCTGTCGGTCTTGCTTTTATAATAGAATCAGGCAGGGAATCGTAGTCATTACCCCGCCTGTTTCAACCGTCATTCCTTGAGATCGATCCACACGCTGCATAACATGCAGCGAAGCCTGGACACCTCAAAAGACGGGAATCTCCAATTTTGCGGCAAACGATTACCTTGCCGCAAAACGTATGTCGGAATCAAAACCAACCTTGCTGCGCCATCTGTCCGATGGTCTTTTTGTGCGCCCGGTCAGATTCAACTCCAGATCCGACACCCGAATATTATCTCTTTCCTCTGTATGTCTATACTAACGGCATATTTTCTGTATGAATTCCGCTGTACAGCGGCGCCGATAGACAGCAAAATAAATCTGGAGAACATCTCATGTCACCATATTCTATGCAGCTTAGCCACGCAGGTATGCCACAATGTCTTCAAACTTATGCTTGATCCGGACAAAGATGTTCTGTTCTCCCTCTTCGATCACGACCTCATCATCGGTCTGTATCTCAATATATTGAATCTGAGATTTATCCAGCTTCTGGAGCCCCAGATGCTGCTCTGCATACTCTTTGATATTACTGATGGAAGCCTTTCCCTCCAATTCCGTCTGCATCCGCACATTTTCGCTGCGCAGGATGTTGAGTTCTGCATTGGCAGAAGAAATCTCAGAATAAACTTCGTTTAATTGTACATAGCTGTTAATGACCACGCTGAACAGCAGCAGCGCCAAAACCCCGGCAATAAACACTTTCAAGGCAGCGCCTCGTTTGCTGGGATCGATCCGAAAGACGAAAATACCGCTGGAGGGTGCTTTGATTTCCTCCGGTTCCGCCGGCTTCGGTACAGATGATTTCTGCTTCGACATAAGCGTTCAGCGGCTCCTTTCCAAAACACGAAGCTTTGCACTCCGGCTCCGGCTGTTCCGGGACAATTCCTCTTCGCTAGGTGCAATAGGCTTTCTTGTGACCAGCTTTGCCTCCGGTACTCTGCCACAGACGCACTGCGGAAAGTCCGGCGGACAGACACAGCCCTGACACCAAGCGGCAAACTGTCGTTTCACCATCCGGTCCTCCAAGGAGTGAAATGTAATCACCGCAAGACGTCCGCCGGGCTTCAGCACCGAAAATGCAGCCTGGAGACCTGCCTCCAGGTGCTCAAACTCTCCATTGACAGCGATACGAATCGCCTGGAAAGACTTTTTACATGGATTTTTCAGACGGCGCACCTTCGGCGGCACACTGCTTTTAATAAGTTCCGCCAGTTCCGATGTGGTATGGATGGGCTTTTCCCCTCTGGCACGCACAATATTTCTCGCAATACTGCGGGCAAAGGATTCCTCTCCATAGGTGTAGAGAATGCGGGAAAGCTCCGCCTCGGAGGCGGTATTCACCAGTTCCTCCGCCGTCATTCCGGTCTGGCTCATGCGCATATCCAGAGGCGCATCCCCATGGTAAGAAAACCCACGGGATTCCTCATCCAGCTGATGGGACGAAACGCCCAGATCCAACAGGACACCGTCCACCGGTGCTGCGCCCATTTCCGTCAGAACCGTCTGCATTTCATCATAATTGTGATGCACTACCTCCGCCGGATATGGTGCAAGGCGTTCCGTGGCTACCGCAACTGCGTCCGGGTCCCGGTCGAATCCGATGAGATGACCGCCTGCTGTCAGGCGCTTTGCGATTTCCACTGCATGACCGGCGCCGCCCACTGTGCCGTCCACATATGTGCCGTCGGGGCGAATTGCCAGACCATCCAGCACTTCCTGTAACAAAACAGGAATATGAACAAATTCCATGGGCGCCTCCTTTTAGAATCCCAGTTCCTCCAGTGTTTCCAGCATCTGCTTTGCATCAAAAGCGGCATTGAGGGCATCCCATCTGGCTCTGTCCCAGATCTCCGCCTTGTTGTTGGCACCGATCACCACCACGTCCTTTTCCAGTCCGGCAAACATCCGCAGATCCTGGGGGATCAGCACACGTCCCTGTTTATCGGGCGTAAGAATCCCGGCACCGGAAAAGAGCCAGCGTTTGATCTGGCTGCCCTTGGCTTCGGGAATGAGCGCCACCTTTGCAGAAAGGCGATCCCATTCCTCTTCGGAATACACCGTCAGACACGGCTGGTCCAATCCCTTTGTGACATAGAACGACGCACCTAAAATTTCACGGAGCTTCGTCGGAAAATTCAGGCGTCCCTTTACATCAATATTGTGGTAATAGGTGCCCATAAGGGAAGCCACATTCGCCGCCGCCTTTCCACAAAAGAATCAGACAGACTGTGGGAGTGGTGCCCCACTTTTAGGGAATCCGCCCCACTTTTCACCGCCATGTTATTATTATACCGTATCTCCGACAAAATTGCAAGAATGCAACAACAGAAAGGTACAAAAAATATGTCTGAAAAATTTTCTTTTTTTTATACAGGTTGCACAAAGTGAACCATACATGTAACACAAAAGGGACGAGCCGAAGCTCGTCCCTCATGGAATTCACAAAAAATGCAAATTGAATTATTCGTTGATTGCAGTTACAACGCCGGAGCCTACAGTTCTGCCGCCCTCACGGATAGCGAAACGCAGACCTTCTTCGATAGCGATCGGGGAGATCAGCTCAACGTCCATCTCTACGTTATCGCCCGGTGTGCACATTTCAACGTCAGCCGGCAGAGTGATGATACCGGTAACGTCAGTTGTTCTGAAATAGAACTGCGGTCTGTAGTTGTTGAAGAACGGTGTGTGACGGCCGCCTTCTTCCTTCTTCAGAACGTAAACCTGACCCTTGAACTTGGTGTGCGGGTGAATGGAGCCCGGCTTGCAGAGAACCTGACCACGCTCAACCTGGTCACGGGTGATACCACGGAGCAGTGCACCAACGTTATCGCCTGCTTCTGCAAAGTCCAGAGACTTACGGAACATTTCCAGACCGGTAACAACGGTGTTCAGCTTTTCTTCAGACAGACCAACGATTTCAACCGGCTCGTTTACGTTCAGCTTTCCGCGCTCTACACGACCGGTAACAACGGTACCACGGCCAGAGATGGTCATAGTATCCTCGATCGGCATCAGGAACGGCTTTGCATCGTCACGTTCCGGAGTCGGGATATACTCGTCAACAGCGTTCATCAGATCGATGATCGGCTGATATGCCGGATCGCTCAGATCGTCCGGAGCTTCCAGAGCAGCCAGAGCAGAACCAGTGATGATCGGAGTGTCATCACCCGGGAAGTCATACTCGCTCAGGGTGTCACGGATATCCATCTCAACCAGTTCCAGCAGTTCCGGATCGTCAACCTGGTCAGCCTTGTTCATGAATACAACGATTGCCGGTACGCCTACCTGACGAGCCAACAGGATGTGCTCCTTAGTCTGAGCCATCGGGCCGTCAGAAGCAGCAACTACCAGGATAGCGCCGTCCATCTGAGCTGCACCGGTGATCATGTTCTTAACGTAGTCAGCGTGACCCGGGCAGTCAACGTGTGCATAGTGACGTGCATCGGTCTCATACTCTACGTGAGCAGTATTGATTGTGATACCACGCTCTCTCTCCTCCGGAGCCTTATCGATCATATCGTAAGCCTCATACTGCGCCTGACCCTTCAGAGCCAGAGTCTTTGTGATCGCAGCAGTCAGAGTGGTCTTACCATGGTCAACGTGACCGATGGTACCAATGTTTACATGCGGTTTGGTTCTTTCAAATTTAGCCTTTGCCATTGGAATAATCCTCCTCAATGAAAAAATTTCAGCGTAAGGCACTTAACGAGAAGTGTTACGTATATTGTAGCAGATTCCGAGAAAAATTGCAAGTGTTTTTTGAAAAAATCATTGGATTTTTCAAAAAAACTTTATTTCTTTCTGGAAGACATGATTTTTTCGGCGATATTCTTCGGAACTTCCTGATAGCTGTGGGGTTCCATGGAATACTGACCACGGCCCTGTGTGTTGGAACGCAAGTCGCTGGTATAGCCGAACATTTCGGACAGCGGCACCAGAGCGTCAACCTGTACAGTACCTGTACGGGATTCCTGACCCTGGATCTGTCCACGACGGGAACTCAGGTCGCCGATAACAGTACCGGTGTAATCGTCCGGAACGGTAACGGAAACCTTCATGATCGGTTCCATGAGGATGGGCTGTGCCTGCTTCATTGCTTCCTTGAATGCAATAGAACCAGCGATCTTGAATGCCATTTCCGAAGAGTCAACTTCGTGATAGGATCCATCGTACAGCTCAACCTTTACGTCAACGACCTCATAGCCTGCCAGGATACCTGCCTGCATTGCGCCGCGGATACCTGCATCGACAGCCGGAATATATTCCTTCGGGATGGCACCGCCGACAACCTTGTTGGTGAACTCATAGCCTTTACCGGACTCGTTAGGCTCAACACGGATCTTAACGTGACCGTACTGACCGGAACCACCAGACTGCTTCTTGTACTTGTAGTCCACATCGGCATTGCCCTTGATGGTTTCCTTGTAGGATACCTGGGGTGCACCAACGTTTGCTTCTACCTTGAACTCACGGAGCAGACGGTCTACGATGATATCCAGGTGCAGCTCGCCCATGCCGGCGATAATGGTCTGACCGGTTTCCTCGTCTGTCCAGGTACGGAAGGTCGGGTCTTCTTCTGCCAGCTTTGCCAGCGCAATCCCCATCTTGTCCTGACCAGCCTTGGTCTTCGGCTCGATCGCCAGCTGGATAACCGGCTCCGGGAATTCCATGGATTCCAGGATAACCGGGTGCTTTTCGTCACAGAGTGTATCACCGGTGGTGGTATTCTTCAGACCAACAACGGCAGCGATATCGCCTGCGTAAACAGTTTCGATATCCTTTCTGTGGTTTGCGTGCATCTGTACGATACGACCCATACGCTCCTTGTTGTCCTTGGTAGCGTTCAGAACGGTATCGCCGGCATTTACGGTACCGGAATATACACGGAAGAAGCACAGCTTACCTACGAAGGGGTCAGTTGCGATCTTGAATGCCAGAGCGGAGAACGGCTCGTCATCGGAAGAGTGGCGCTCGCACTCTTCGCCTGTCTCAGCGTCAACGCCCTTGATTGCGGGAACGTCCAGCGGAGACGGCATATAATCCACAACAGCGTCCAGGAGCTTCTGTACGCCCTTGTTGCGGTAAGAGGTACCGCATACAACCGGTACCATGGTGTTTGCGATAGTAGACTTACGGATGCAGGCCTTGATCTCGTCGATGGTGATCTCTTCGTCAGCGAAGAACTTCTCCATGAGCTCGTCATCCTGTTCAGCCACATGCTCCATCAGGTTCTGACGATATTCCTCAGCCTTTTCCTTCATATCCTCCGGAATTTCTTCCACGCGGATATCCTTGCCCAGGTCATCATAGTATACATATGCCTTCATTTCAACCAGGTCGATGATGCCCTTAAACTCGTCCTCAGCACCGATAGGCAGCTGGATCGGAACAGCATTACACTTCAGTCTGTCGTGCATCATGTCTACAACGCGGTAGAAATCGGCACCCATGATGTCCATCTTATTGACATATGCCATGCGGGGAACCTGATACTTATCAGCCTGACGCCATACGGTTTCAGACTGGGGTTCTACGCCGCCCTTTGCGCAAAATACGGTAACAGAGCCGTCCAGTACACGCAGGGAACGCTCTACCTCAACGGTAAAGTCCACGTGACCCGGGGTATCAATGATGTTGATTCTGTGACCTGCCCAGTATGCGGTGGTTGCAGCGGATGTGATAGTGATACCACGCTCCTGCTCCTGTGCCATCCAGTCCATAGTAGCAGCACCCTCGTGGGTCTCGCCGATCTTATGGTTGATACCGGTGTAGAACAGAATACGCTCTGTTGTAGTGGTCTTACCGGCATCGATGTGCGCCATGATACCGATATTTCTGGTTTTTTCCAGGGAACAATCTCTAGCCATAGATGATCCTCCTTTTCCCGAAGCGCAGTGCGCTTACCAGCGGTAGTGTGCAAACGCCTTGTTTGCCTCTGCCATCTTGTGTGTATCGTCACGCTTCTTGCAGGCACCGCCGGTGTTGTTCAGTGCGTCGAGGATCTCTCCTGCCAGACGCTCCTTCATTGTCTTCTCGTTACGCAGTCTGGAATACTTGGTGATCCAGCGCAGACCGAGAGTCTGACGGCGTTCCGGACGGACTTCCATCGGAACCTGGTAGGTGGCACCGCCCATACGGCGAGCCTTTACTTCCAGAACCGGCATTACGTTTTCCATTGCCTGCTGGAACATTTCAAGTGCATCCTTGCCGGTCTTTTCAGCGACAATATCAAATGCACCGTAAACAATCTTCTGGGCAACGCCCTTTTTACCGTCGATCATCACATTGTTGATGAGACGGGTTACGAGCTTGGAGTTATAAATCGGATCCTCCAGCACGTCACGTTTTGCGATCTTACCTCTTCTTGGCATTTTCGCTTCCCTCCTTCACATGATTCATGAATTCACAGGTACTCAATCGGGCGGCAGCGCCGCCGACCGTCAGGGCCAATGGAGAGGAATACGCACGGCGCATATACGCCATCTATATTCATATCTCCACAGTTCCCGTGGTGATCTATAAAGCTTCCTGTTTCACCGGAGCAAAGCTGCTCCTGTTCGAATGGTTTGACCGAAGTATCTGCTTTTAGAAATTACTTCTTGCCAGCCTTCGGCTTCTTAGCGCCGTACTTCGAGCGAGCCTGCATTCTGTTTGCAACGCCCTGTGCATCGAGAGTACCGCGGATGATGTGGTAACGCACACCAGGCAGGTCCTTTACACGGCCGCCACGAATCAGAACAACGCTGTGTTCCTGCAGATTATGGCCGATACCCGGAATGTACGAAGTAACCTCATAGCCGTTTGTCAGCTTAACTCTGGCAATCTTTCTCATAGCGGAGTTCGGCTTCTTCGGGGTCGCAGTACGAACTGCGGTGCAGACGCCTCTCTTCTGCGGAGAACTCTGATTTGTGGTCACTTTCTTCTTGGCATTATAGCCCTTCTGCAGTGCCGGAGCGGTAGACTTGTACTGCTGTACCTTTCTTCCTTTCCGAACCAACTGATTAAACGTAGGCATAATTTTCCTCCTTTGCAAAAAAATGAATTGACAGCGACAGCACATGACCGCCGCATGCCTTCCTATTGTAGCACAAAGCGCCGCCTATGTCAACGTGTTTTCAAAAAATTTACATTTACAAATAAAAAAAGCAGACGGAACTGCATATGCCGTCCCGTCTGCGTGTTTACTATATTATGATGCGCCGAATCTGTTCCAGCCACTGGGAAACATCCATGGGCATTCCCACAGACTGCATGGCATAGAACCACAAGATCTGATAGGCATCGTCCGGTGAAACCTCGCCGTCCTGATCCACATCCATCCGATACAATGTCGGCTCATCCGCTGTCACATCCATACCCACAGAAAGCTGTGCATAAATCACAAGTGCCAGATAAGCATCGTCTGCATCGATCCTGCCGTCTCCGTTGGCATCGCCCTTCGATAGTTCGCCGGAGGCATTGGTTTCCGATGTGACTGTCGTCTGTGTCATAGAAAGCGTCGTATCTGTTGCTGCCGTCGTGGCAACAGAAGTGGTGGTGAAAGTTTCAGCCGTTGTGAGCCGTATGGTCGTTGTAACTGTTGTTTCGGTCATGGTCGACTGCACAGCAGTTGTGGTATCCGAAGCGGTAGATTCCGTTATTATGGTAGCCTCTGTACCGGTGTTTTCCGTGGTCACGGTCTGGGACATTGTGGTATCCAGGGTCTCCTCTGTTCTGGAAACAGCCGTGGTGCTCTGCCATGTTTCATCCGTTGTGGTCTCTGCGGCAGAACTCGATCTTTCTGCTGTTTCCTGTGTGGTATTTGTCGTTGTAGTGGTCGTTGTGGCGGTGAAGGAATCTCCTGTAATAAACGGCGGCATGGTGACAGAGGAGGTGGTTGTCGTAACAGATGCCGTATCCGCTTCTGTCTCTGTTTGCCGTATTGTTGTTGTCATAACAGCCGTACTGGTTACAGTTGTCGTAGCAGAAGTTGTTTCCGAAGCTCCATTCAGCAGGGTGAACTGGCGGTCAAATTTCTGTGCATACTGCTGGATGGTAGAGTCCTCATACCCCTGCAAAGGACAGCTTGCAGGAAACGTGGATTCCTCCATGGGGATCACTGTATCCTGGCTCAGAAATGCAAAAGTAACGCCGTCACAGCCTGTAAAGGAATCCGCCCGTATCGAAGTCAGTGTTGCCGGCAGGATCAGTGCACCCAGGCTGCAGCAATTTGCAAAAACCTCTGAGCCGATCTCTGTCAGGCACGTGTTTTCCGTCTGAAGATTATCCTGTTTTTTCTCCAGAGATGTGCATCCATAAAAGGCTCTGTCCCCTATGGTGGCGAGTGTAGCAGGCAGCTGGACGATTTTCAGACTGGTGCAGTCCCGGAAGGCGTCTGTCCCGATGGTCACAAGTCCAGCCGGCAGGGTGATTTCCCGCAGTGCCGTACAACCCTGAAATGCGCCATCGCCGATGGTTTCCACAGCGGTCATGCCTGTAATGGTCTGGAGTGCAGTGCAATCCTGAAAAGCACCGTTTTCGATGCTGGTGACAGTGGCAGAAAAATCCACCTGCCGGATGGTCTCACAGCCCAGAAATGCATCGGCATTGACATTCGTCATACCTGATGGCAATACCACGCGCACCACGTTGGAATGGTTTGCCAGAAAGCCGCTGCCGATGGTGTGCACATCCTGGGGAATGACGATCATTTCTGCATTGCCCCGGTACTCCAGAAGTACGCCGCCGCAGATCACCCAGGTGCCCTCCTGCTGTTCCATCCAGCCTGTCTTAAAGAATGCGTCCTTCCCCACCGTGCGCACCGAATCGGGCAGTTCCAGATCTATGAGACTGGTACACATGGAAAAGGCATAGGAACCGATCTCGCTGAGATTCTCCGGCATATTGATGACACGGAGACTGGTGCAGTCATTAAAAGCATAGTCACCGATGATCTGCACACTGTCTGCCAGGGCAGCATATTCCAGCATTTTACACCCGGAGAACGCACACGCCGGGATCTTTTCCAGCTTTCCTGAAATCACCATCATATAAAGTGCTGTGCAGTTGGAGAACGCAAAAGACCCCATGCTTGTCAGCGAAGCAGGCAGCACCAGAAGCCGCAGGGCGGTACAGGATTCAAAAGTAGAATTGCCGATAGTGCGCAGTCCGCTGCCGAAGGAAACGGACTCCATGGCAGTACAGCCATAGAACGCCTGGTCGCCGATGGAGATCAGGGTGCTGGGAAAATCCGCCATTTCCAGTGATGTGCACTCATAGAATGCGTTGGAACGGATCTGGCGCAGACCGGAGGAAAAATGTACTTCTGACAATGCACTGCAATATGCAAAGCAGCTGCTTCCCACATACAAAACGCTTTTGGGCATTTCCACCTGCACCACAGTTTCATTTTCCTGAAACAGTCGGTCTGCAAGCACTTCCACACCAGTGGGTATCGTGACAGAAGCACGCTCACGGAGCACATCTACGGCGATCCTGCCGCCCAGCACTGCCAGATCGGTCTTGCAGGTATTCTGCCACTGGGTTCCCTCCAGAACTTCCTGTCCCACATAGATGGCAGAAGAAGCTCCCCCAACTTCTGCCAGATTGGAACAATCAGAAAACGCATGGTCGCCGATGGTTGTCACGCTGGAAGGAATATACACCGACTGAAGGGTTTCGTTTCCAGCAAACGCCTCCTGTGCGATCTCTGTGACCACATGCCCGTCAATGACCTCCGGAATCTCGATGGCTTCGCATGTCTCATCGCCGCCGGTGATCACTGCGTTTCCTAAAATATCAAGTGTGTAATAAACGGAATCATATGCCATAACAGCCGTTGTTTCAGACGAAGTTTCCTCTGCCTGTACGCATTCCGGCATCATGATCAAAGAAGTCATACTGACCACTGCTGCCATGAAAACAGCTTGCAGGCGTTTCCAGCTATTTTTCCGCATATGAACCACTCCTTTCAAAAATAATTTTCTTTCAGCAGCATTTGACTGCTGCCGCAATTCCCCAAAAACTTGTGGCAATACCGCACAAAGATTGTGCGTCAGATGTACTCTGCGAGCATAAACTTTGTCAGATTTTTTGTCAGATGAAACAAAAATCGCAGTGAATACTTTGTGTATTCACGAGCATTTTTGTGAAATATGACGCAAAAGATGCAAGCATATGACGTGCAAAGCCGTCAGGCGCTCTTTGTGCGGTGTTGCCTTGTCTTATTTCTCTTCTCCATTGGTCTGTACAGACACAGACTGCTTTGCATAAGTAACAAGGATCTCATAGGCATCTGTGCCGTCCACAATGCCGTTCTCGTCATAATCGGCAACATACAGCTGTATATCCGTCCATGCCGCCTCCGTTCCCACGGACATCTGTGCATACAGGAGCAATACCTCATAGGCATCCTGGGCAGTCAGTTTTCCATCGCCGTCCACGTCTCCTCTGATACGATCCATGGGTACGAATGCACGGGTATATTTCTGGGCGTAGACGTGGGCGGTGGACTCTGCCATGCCGTAGATATTCGCCGCCTTTTCTATGGTTCGCTCTGCATCATAAATACGGCACTGAGGATTCAGGATGGACAGTTTTTCCAATGCCGTACAGCCATCGAATACATTGGAGCCGATCTCTGTCACAGACGCCGGTATCTCCACATTTTTCAGTGCAGTGCAATTCTGAAAAGCATAGTTATAGATCACAGAAACGCTGTCCGGAATCTGTACGGAAACCAGACTGGAACAGCCCTGAAACAGCGTATTGTTGATCTGGGTCATGGCATTGGAAAGGGTCACCGTTTCCAATGCTTTGCAGAACTGAAAAGCATGACCGTCTACACTGCGGACACTGTCGGGCAGTTGAATTTCACGAAGGGAAATACACCAGTGGAACGCATATTCTCCAATGGTTTCCACACCATCAGGAATGGTGATCTGCCGCAGCCCCTTGCAGTTGTCAAAGGCAAAGGCATCAATGGAAACCAGCGTAGACGGCAGTGTGATCGTCTCCACCATATCGCAGGAATTGAAGGCATAGCCGCCAATGGCACGGACGCCCTCAGGTACTGTCACTTGCGCATCTGTGCCGGCATATGCCAGAAGAATGCCCTGTCCGGCAATGACAAAGTTTTCCTTTCGCTGTTTGAGCCAAAGCGTGCCCAGCACAGCGCCCCATCCGATCTCCCCTACTGTATCAGGTATGGTCAGATTTTCCAATCGCGTGCAGTCTTTAAAGGCAAAGGCACCGATTTTCTGTACCGTTTCTGGCAGTGTCACAGTGGTGAGCCGGGTACAGTCTTTAAAGGCATAGCTTGCGATCTCTGTCACAGGACAGCCGTCAATTTCCGCCGGGAGTACCGCTTCAGTCACAGATGCCCGGGCACTTTTGATGATCACTTCATTCCGCGGTGTTACAGCATAATAGATCATGTCCTGGTACAGCTGCCAGGAATCGTCCACAGCAGATACCGTCTGACAGCACGGCATCCAGAATTGTACAAACGCCAGCAACAGCAGCGTCAACAGACGCAGGCTGTGCCGCAGTATTTCACGCAACGGCACTCCCTCCTTTCTGCATTACCCTTAGGGTATAATTATCCTATTTTAAGTATAGCATATTCTGGTACAGTATGTCAAGGAAGAGTTATCAAATCACACGCAAATCAATTTTTAAGGCAATACCGCACAAAGATTGTGCGTCAGATGCGCCGTCAGATTTTTCGTCAGATGAAACAAAAAGCGGAGTGAATACTTTTTGTATTCACGAGCATTTTTGTGAAATATGACGGAAAATATGCAAGCATATGACGTGCAAAGCCGCTAGGCGCTCTTTGTGCGGTGTTGCCTTAAATTATATGCTGTAAAATGAATCATTTTATGTAGGGGCGAACATTGTTCGCCCGCCAAAAATCCAGGCAAACCGCAACGGGCGACCAATGGTCGCCCCTACAATAATCCATATTTCACAAAAATTGATTTGCGTGATCAAATCAACACAAAAAACAGCGCAGTGTAACCACCACGCTGTTCGCAATTTCTATGAATTTACGCCGCACCATCCCGGCGCAGCACAGCAACCACTGTTTTCCCCAGAATCTTGATATCTGTGGAAACAGAACGGTCACGAATGTACTTCAGATCCAGTTCTACCCATTCGTCAAACATAATGTTGCTTCTGCCGGAGCACTGCCAGTAACATGTGATACCGCCCTTTGCATCCAGCCGGTGCATCTGATAAGGGGTGTACTGCTCTACCTCACGAGGAAGAGGCGGGCGAGGTCCCACCAGGCTCATGGTGCCATTCAGTACATTAAAGAACTGGGGCAGCTCGTCCAGGCTGGTTTTCCGCAGGAATCTGCCGATGGGCGTCACACGGGGGTCTTTCTTCATCTTGAATACAGGACCGTCCGCTTCGTTCTGCTGGCGCAGTTCCTCCAGCTTCTGCTCTGCATCCACACACATGGTGCGGAACTTGTACATGGTAAAAAATCTGCCGTCCTTTGTGACACGCACCTGCTTGAACAGCGGACTGTGGAAGTCCTGTAAAAAAATCACCAGAGAGATCAGCAGCATGGGAATCGCCAGAATCACAATGGCAAACGACGATGCCACAACATCCATCAGCCGTTTCGTAAATAAGTATTTTTTTGAAACATTTTCCAGTTGAAGTGAACCAGGTCTGGTGCTTTCTGCACGCCGCTTCACTGTCTGCGGCATATCCTCATCTTGCAGCAAATAGCCTAAATTTTCCATAAATACCCTCCGAAGTTTCAACACACACATATCCGTCACGTACAAAAAACGCTCTGAGCACCGTCTGTCCCGGATAAACTGTCCCTTCTCCGTACGGCAAAATCGTCTTTATTCGCCGGTATACTTTCAGAGCAATTCTCTGTGCACGAATGCCCCCTCAAGCATTCGTCAAACTATATTAAAATTATATCATCTTTTGTAGCATTCTGTCAATGTACTATTCTCACAAGATTTCACAGAAAACAATGTGCATTTTATGCAAACTACTCATAGCATCCGGCAGCGCCATGAAAATTATCCCAGAACAGGAAGAAACTGCGAAACTGCGTGGAAAAATCTTACTGCGAAGAATACAGAAAAACTGCCGCCGAAGAGGGATAAATCCCCATTATCCGGTGGCAGTCTGATTTGTTTTTTCAGGAAAGAACGGCATACAATGCCGCCGCATCTTCCTTGCGCACCACGTCGGAAACCTGTTCCACACGTACTTTCAGTGCCTTTTGTCCCATCTGGATCTCGATGACATCACCCACCTTGACATCATAGGATGCCCGGGCAATCTTGTCGTTGACGAGAACCTTTCCGGCGTCGCATGCCTCATTGGCAACAGTACGGCGCTTAATGAGACGGGAAATTTTCAGATATTTATCCAGCCGCATGGTTGTTTTCCTCCTCCATAGAACGTTTGGATTTTTGCCAGAGCTCCACCCACTCGCTGCGGCTCAGGGATTCCAGAGGACGATCTTCCCGGACGCAAGCTTCTTCCACTGCACCGAAGCAGCGAATGAACTGGTTCGTGGTATCCGTCAGTGCCTGTTCCGCCTGGATACCCAGCTTCTGCGCCATACCGGCACAGCAGAACAGCAGTTCGCCCATGGCACGCTCGATCTGTGCCTGATCTTCCATATGCATGGCACGTTCCAGTGCATTTTTGCATTCTGTGACGCTGGCGAGGGCAAATTCATTGCACAAAAACTGGAGATCGTTTTTGACAGCACGCTTGTTGACCTTCTGGGCACGCATGAGCGCCGGCAATGTCTTTGCCACAGATTCCAGGGTCTGGGTGCGTGTGGTCTGGTGCTTGGATTCCTCCTTGATCGCCTCCCAGTTTTTGAGTACCTCTTCCGTGGTATCTGCCTGGGTGGTGCTGAACACGTGGGGATGGCGGAGAATCATCTTTTTGCAGATATCCGTGCACACATCGTCCAGGGTGAAGGAATTCTGTTCCTGTTCCAGTTGGGCGTGGAATACCACCTGCAACAGCAGATCCCCTAGTTCTTCCCGGAGCAGTTCGGGGTCTTTCTGGTCAATGGCTTCAATGACCTCATAGGTCTCTTCAATCAGACCGCTGCGGATGGACTCGTGGGTCTGTTCCTTGTCCCAGGGACAGCCGTCCTCACTGCGCAGGAGCATGACGATCTCCGCCAGGTCGTTTATGGTATAGCGGTCTTTCATTTCGTATGGTATCATATTGCACCTCCGAATGGGTTATGCTGATTTCTCACAGGAAAACTGTAGGGGCGGACTGTGTTCACCCGCAAATGGATGGAGATTCACCCACGGGCGAACAATGTTCACCCCTACTAGGCTATCCCACCTAAAGCTTTACTTTTGGTTTGAAAACCAGAAGCGTAGGGCGGGGGCTTGCTCCCGCCGTCCCCGAAGAATCTAAGAGAAACCCCATTGTAGGGGCGACCTTTGGTCGCCCGCACTTCCACTTTCTTCAAAAGGATAAGCCAACGGGCGAACAATGTTCGCCCCTACATTTGCACTGCATTGTACAATGTCGGGAATACGGCGGGCGGATGATATCCGCCCCTACAGTGGGATTGCATGTAATTCAATCAGTTTGCATCTACAAAGCCGACCTTCCGGTACACCTTGCGCACGATACGGGACGAATATGCCAGCGCCTTTGCATCGGATGCCGTGTAGCATTCCTTGAGATATGCCTTGTCTGCAATGAGTCTTGCATAGGTCTCCTGCATGGGACGCAGATGATCTGCCACGGCTTCGCCCACAGCCAGCTTGAAGTCACCATAACCCTTGCCCTCGAATTCCCGTTCGATGGCAGCGAAATCCTTGCCGGTCACGCTGGAGTAGATGGTCATGAGGTTGTTGATGCCGTCCTTGCCCTCTGCATAGCGCACCTCTGCTTCGCTGTCGGTGACAGCACGCTTGCACTTGCGGATAATGGTATCCTTGTCATCCAGAATGAGGATGCAGGCGTTGGGGTTGGTATCGGACTTGGACATCTTCTTCGTCGGTTCCTGGAGGGACATGATCTTTGCCCCCACCGGCGGAATGTACGGCTCCGGCAGGGTGAAGAATTCACCGTAGCGCTGGTTGAACCGCTGTGCAATGTCACGTGTCAGTTCCAGGTGCTGCTTCTGGTCTACGCCAACAGGCACCAGGTCTGCGTTATACGCAAGAATATCTGCCGCCATAAGTACGGGATAGGTAAAGAGACCAGCGTTGACATCATCGGGATGCTTCTGGCTCTTGTCTTTGAACTGTGTCATACGGGACAGCTCGCCGAACTGGGTATTGCAGCTGAGGATCCAGCTCAGTTCTGCATGGGTACGCACATGGCTCTGAATAAAGAGGATGGACTTTTCCAGGTCAATGCCGCACGCCAGCAGCAGGGCATATGCCTGTAAGCTGTTCTGGCGCAGCTTCACCGGATCCTGACGGACGGTGATAGCGTGCATATCTACCACGCAATAAACACAGCGGTATTCATCCTGGAGCGGTCCCCAGTTGCGGATGGCACCGATATAATTGCCCAGGGTAAAGGTACCCGTAGGCTGAATGCCGCTGAAAATCAGTTTTTTCGTTTCCTGTTCTGCCATAAATGGACTTCCTTTCTGAAAATGCACCATCACGGCGGGAGCAAGCCCCCGCCCTACGATGAGCACATTATTTTTGCATAATCCGTGTTATTTCTTCGCCTGTGCTGCGGCACGGTCTTTCAGCTGTGCGGAACGCAGTTCACGCATGACCTGCTGATACAGGAAGTATACTGCCTGCATATCTGCGCTTTCTTCCTTGATGGCAGTGGGCAGGACGGTCTTTTCATAGATACCGCCCTTTGTCAGCAGGTAGATATTATGGGGCTGACCAGTGGGCAGTGGGAACTTGTCGGTCTTTTCTGATTCAGCGAGGATACGGGGTGCATTTGCCACCAGAAGCCGTCCTGCCTGTACCACGGTCTGATACCGCTGGGATGCACCGGTATAGGAGCCGCCGTTGTTGAAATAGAGGTTGGCGGCGCCGTTGATGTATACCACCAGTGTGGAGAGGGTTCTCGGGTCAATGGGAATATCAATGACCATGCCGTAAACACTGTGCTCGTCCGTGATCATGTCCGAAAACTGCTTTGCGGGAAAGTGCAGTGCAGCACCTCTTGTCATCAAATAGGATTCTGTTACCAGATAATGTGTCTGTACGGGGTTCTTTTTCTGTGCCATGAGAATTTTCGATTCCTTTCTTGTTTGTCATTTTGATATTATTTTTTTGGGATATATTGCAGAGATAGATATCATCCATCAGTCTATCCGATCTGCAAATGATTTTTCACTGTTGTAGGGCGGGGGCTTGTTCCCGCCGTATTTTGCCATCGACCTGTTGCAGTGAAAATAAAACGATGGTTTTGTTCCGGCGTCAATCCAGCATTTCTCTTGTCATGCCGCCGAGAATCTCCGTGCCCTTGACGATCTGTTCATCTGTCGGCGTGGAGAAGTTCATGCGGAAAGACGATGTTTTCGCCGATTCATCCACCAGAAAAGCGTTTCCGGGAACCACTGCGATCTGATATTCCGAAACTGCCTTTTTGCAGAATGCAGGCATATCGCAGTCCTCCGGCAGGGTACACCAGAGGAACAGACCGCCCTCGGGCATTTCCCAGCGGACACGCTTGGAGAAATGCTGACGGATGCCATCTGCCATGAGGTTGCACTTCCGGCGGTATACAGCACGCAGCTTTTCCAGATAGGTGTCCATATCTGTCTGTTCCAGGAACTTGGCACAGACAGCCTGTGCCCAGATGTTGGTATGTACGTCAGAGACCTGCTTACACACCGTGATCTTGGAGACGATCTCCTTGGGTGCGCTCACATAACCCACACGAAGTCCCGGCGCCAGAATCTTGGAGAATGTGCCGGAGTAAATGACACGGTGCTCCGTATCCATGCTCTTGATAGACGGAATGGGCGTACCGGCAAAGCGGAGATCACCATAGGGGTTGTCCTCCAGAATGATCAGGTTGTACTTGCACGCCAGTTCATACAAACCCTTGCGCTTTTCCAGAGACATGACACGTCCCGTGGGGTTCTGGAAGTTGGGAATCACATACACCAGCTTGGGGTTGGGATTCTCCTGCACCGCCTGTTCCAGCGCATCGAGATTCATGCCGTCCTCTTCCAGTTCCACGCCCACCAGATTCACGCCGTAGGAGCGGAAGGCATTGAGAGAACCGATGAAGCTGGGGGATTCGCAGAACATGGTGTCCCCACGATTCAGCAGTACCTTGCAGGACAGTTCGTTCGCCTGCTGTGCGCCGGAAGTGGTGATAAGATCGTCAGCAGTTTCGTCAAAGCAATGCTGCTCTGCCATGCGTGCTTTCAGGACATCCCGCAATTCCGGAAAGCCCTCGGTGATGTTGTATTGCAGTGCCAGAATGGGGTCTTTTTCGAACAGCTCCGCAGAGATACGGCTGATCTCTTCCACCGGGAAAGCCTCCGGTGCCGGATTCCCGGCTGCAAAGGAGATCACACCGGGCATACCGGTGAACTTCAGGATTTCACGGATGGCGGACGGTTGCAGTGCATCGACATTTTCCGAAAATTTATATTGCATTTTCACTTCTCCTTTTCCAAAAACAGGATATGCCGCTGCCCAGAAGGACAAATTCCGGCATTACCCTCTTATTATAACACATATTTTCGATTTCGGCAACATAAATTTTTTTATCTGCACGCAAATCGAATTTTTATCATGGATTTACCCCTCAGTCACGGCTACGCCGTGCCAGCTCCCCTTTCAGGGGAGCCTAAGTTGCCTCCCCTGAAAGGGGAGGGGAACCATTGCGCAGCAATGGTGGAGGGGTTTTCGATGAAAAAATCATGTGTTGTATTTGCCGATGATTTTTGCGTATTAAAATGTAACTCCGGGCGGCTGACAGCCGTCCCTACAGGATTCAAAAGAGGTGCATGATGCTGAAAAAACAATCCTTCTGGAAAGGCTCTGCCATTCTGTTGGCATCGGCGATGCTGGCGAAGGTACTGGGCGCTTGCTTTAAAATCCCCCTTACCAATGTGCTGGGCGGTACGGGAATGGGCTATTTCAGCAGTGCATACGGGCTGCTGCTGCCCATTTATGCCCTTTCCGTAACGGGACTTTCTGCGGCAGTGGCACAGACGGTGTCACGTGCTGCTGCGCTGGAGCATTGGACAGAGGTGCGCCGTATCCGGCGTGTGGCACGGCTGGCGTGCGGTGTGCTGGGACTGGTGCTCAGCGCAGGAATGCTGCTTCTGGCGGAGCCCTTTGCGGTACTGGTGGCAGCCCAGCCCCATGCATTGTTTTCCCTGCTGGCAATTGCACCGGCGGCATTGTTCGGCTGTCTCACGGCAGTGGAGCGTGGCTACTGGGAGGGCTTGCAGACCATGACACCCACGGCGGTATCCCAGGCAGTGGAGGCTGTGGCGAAGCTGGGACTGGGACTGCTGCTGTGCCAGTGGGTGCTGGACAATCCGGGAATTGTCTGCGCCTGGGTATCCCCGGAAGTGCCCCTTTCCGCATTGGCGGCAGCCGGGGCAGTGCTGGGCGTGACGCTGTCCACCATGATGGGCTGGCTGTATTTTGTGGTGCGGAGCTGGTTCACTGGGACAAAGCTGCCCCGCAGTACGGAACAGGCGGCGCCTGCCGGAAAGATACTCCGGCGGCTACTGTATGTCATGA
This sequence comes from uncultured Ruminococcus sp., assembly GCF_937915125.1. GTDB lineage: Bacteria > Bacillota > Clostridia > Oscillospirales > Ruminococcaceae > Ruminococcus_C. The sequence continues at coordinate 97,084 of NZ_CALDMP010000098.1, forward strand.
TTCCTGTGGCGTTGGGTTCTCTGGTGACGAATCTCACCTCGCTGCTGGATCTGGTCACCATGATGCGCTGTCTCAGTCGTGCACAGCTGCTGCATCCGGACGAACTGGTGGAGAAATTCGGCGAAATTGCAGCCAGTCAGGATTTTCCGGCGTTTGTGTACGGTTCCTTTACGGGAATGGCGGTCACGGTGTTCAATCTGGTTCCCTCTGTGACCAATATGCTGGGGAAAAGCGCCCTGCCCTGTGCATCGGCTCTGTGGGCGAAACGGGATTGTACCGGTGTGGCAGCACATAGCCGATCTGTGGCAGCGGCGACAGCAGCCATGGTATTACCATCAGCCGGAGGATTGTGGGTATTGGCAGAGCCAGTCATGCATGTCCTCTACAGCGGCAGACCGGAAGAGGCGGCACTGGCGGCAATGGCACTGCGTTCGCTTCTGCCGGGAATGGTCTGCCTGTGTCTGACGTTTCCCTTGTGCAGTATTTTACAGGGCATCGGACGTGCGGCGATTCCGGTAGAGTGTATGCTGGTGGGCGTTGCCGTGAAACTGGTGGGCAATCTGCTGCTGATCCCGAACCCGGAATTCTGCATCATTGGTGCAGGGATATCCACCTCGGCGTGCTATCTGATACTGCTGGTGCTCATCGTGTGGAGTCTGCGCCGGGTACTGGGCGAACCCATCCGTCTGCTGCGGACACTCCTGCCCTTTGGCTTCGGTGCGGCAGTCTGTACGGCGGTGGTATGGCTCTGCCGCAGTGCGACCTTGACATGGAAAAGTTACTTCTCCGTGGCAGTCTGCGTCATTGCCGGCGGTGCTGCCTATCTGCTGGTGCTGTGGCTGGCAGGGTGTATGCGAAAGAAAGCGTGATTTTTCTGTGCGCAGCGGAACGTTACAACCGATAGTACAACCGATTTCATAAAACTGCCAGAGACCCCCTTGACATTTCCGCAGGATTGTGGTATACTAAAGCATGTCTTGTGCAGCATCCGCAACTGGGGTATAGCCAAGTGGTAAGGCAACGGACTTTGACTCCGTCATTCCGCTGGTTCGAATCCAGCTACTCCAACCAAATATGCACCCACGGCAAAACATCCCTTCCGGCATCATCCGGTGGGGATGTTTTTTTCATGGTATGATACTAATCCCTCAAACTCCAATCGCAATTTTATCTATTTCCATTTAAGGGATTAGTATAAAAAACGGTACCGCACCAGTGGAATCCCACAAAGTGCAGTACCGTTTTTATCTGTGCGAAAGGCTTCGCTTATGTTTCATCCTTTTTCTTCAGGATTGCCGCCTTTTTGGCTTCAAATTCCGCATCGGTCAGGATACCCTGATTGTGCAGAGTTTCCAGCTTTTCCAGCAGCTTTTCCGGTGTTTCCTCGTCAGAGGACTTGGACTTCAGCTTTGCACGCTTTTTCGCCTGCTGCCGTTCCCGTTCCTTTTCGGCTTCCAGTTCCACCAGCATTGCCGCATAGCGCTTCCGGTCACCGAACCAGAACAGCACGATGAGGATCAGTCCGCCGCCCAACAGTCCCATGCCGATCCACCAGCCCGGCGGTGTGTAGGTCATGGTCACCGTATGGGTACCCGGCTCCAGATTTACGCCGATGAGGGCATCTACGATCACAAGCTGATCCACCTTCTTGCCGTCCACCTTGACAGTCCAGCCCGGCTGATCCGGGATGGTGGTCATCATGAGCTGACCTTCTTCGGCAGTAATGGTACCTACCAGCTTCCGGTCGTTGCTCTTTTCTGCGTCGATCTGCCACTGATTCTTCTTGAGAATATCAATGTCCTCCTGGAACACGCTGGGATGGTAGGTGTAGAACAGGAAGTTCTTGACGATGGTGAATTTCTCCTGGTTTGCAACCGTCATTCGCAGGGTGATCTTTGTGCCCGGTGCAAAGGTGCCCAGACGCAGTGCGATGTAGTTGTCACCCTCGAAGTACTGTCCCATGGATTCAAAGCCGCCGTTGTCCTTTGCATAGTTGTCCGCGGCCGCCCAGGTAAAGTCACCTGTATTGTTTTCACGCCATGCAGCTTCGTTTTCGCTCCACTCTGTTTCATCCCAGGTGGACATCCAGAGGTTGACTTCCTTCTGGAACTCTGTCTTGAAGTAGATGTAAATGGGTTCTTCCGACTCTGCCACCAGGTGGAAATCCACAGTGGGGTCGCCGTCACCGGTAACATCATACTTGGTCTGTTCCCCATAAGGACTCGTGGTAATAGCATCGCTGACAATGGGGTTCTCTGCCAGATTCAGAGGTGTATAGTACTCATGCCATGATGAGAACTGACCGGCATCATCAAATGTGGTATTGCCGCTCATGGTACTCATGAAGATATTCTGGCTGTTGAAGGGATTGTCGTTGCCCAGATGGTCGATCTTTGTCACATCGCTGTCCACCATATAGCCGATGGAAAGGGCGTTGGTATTTTCATAGGCAGTGATGGTCTTGTCTGTACCGTTTTCGTTGGTATAGTCATATGCCCATCTTGCTTCATATGCAGGATTCAGACGGCGCTTCTGGTCATTGCTGTCCCCACGATCCAGGACATACTTGATGCCCAGAAGAGAGTCTGCGACCTCTGTGTTGCCGTCATAGCGTGTGTAATAGCTGTGCATGCAATAGCCCATGGTCTCAATGAAGTTGATGATACGGGTATTCATGACAGAGCTGGAGTGGGAAATACCGTTCAGTCCAAAGCCGGCGTTGTCGTTGACACAGCGGAAGAAGGTCTTTTCTGCACGGTAGAAGCCGTCGTCCTTTTCCTCCAGCATATCTGCTGCGGCACGGCCGTTCTGCATGTAATTCTGATAGGACTTTCTGGTAGAATATGCAACCTCTTCATCAATGTCCTTCATGGAATCAATAGCATTATAGGTTGCTTCGCCGCCCACCATAAAGAGCATCATGGTAGTCAGGGCAATGCTGACGCCCCGTTTTCCCTGGGTGAGCTTTCCGCCGGTCATAAAGTACAGCAGGATCAGATAAATGCCCATAATTGCCGCAGAGATCCAGACGGCGCCCTTTGCCATCTGCTCAAACTTCATGCCGGCAACAACGGCAATAAAGACGATCAGACCGATGGCAGTGCCCAGAAGATGCTTCTTCTTGATGCCCTCCAGATTGGCGAACGCCGTTGCCGCCATGGACAGGAATACGAAGGACAGCAGGAAGGAATAGCGGAAGGGCAGCCAGTTCGGCACCTGTCCGCCGTGCCACATCATATCCACGGGGGTGATGAGCATGCACATGATCATCACGAAGATCAGTGCAGAATAGCCGATCTTTTTCTTCCGGCTGATGTTCTTGTTCAGATAGAACAGGGGCAGGAGCACCACAGTCAGCAGACCGCAGTAGATCTCCGGCTTACCCTGGACATTGACCGAGTCGTACTGCGCCGGCAGCAGCTGGGGCAGCATGTCCAGCAGGTCGCACAGGAACACCAGCAGAGGCGAATCCTGGGCGCTTTCCAGGAGGGTCTTGCTCAGGGGGAAGGACTGGAACCGGAAGCTGTAGTCCGGGTCGGTGAACTCAAATTTACCCAGCTTCAGGGCATTGTACACCGGCAGGAGCATAAAGGCTGCACATGCCAGAGCAATGAGCGATGAATAGGCGATCCGTACAAAGGCGGTGAAATAGTCATAGCCCTTGCGCTTCTTGTCCGAACCCAGGAACAGGTAGAACAGGAAATAGAGGATCACGAAGAAGCAGATCATATAGCCGATGTAGAAGTTTGCCACACACATGATCGCCAGGGGAATGATATAGTGCAGCCGTCTGCCGTCATCCACCAGGTATTCGATACCCAGCATAATGAGGGGCAGGAACACGATTCCGTCCAGCCACATGGGGTCGATGAGCTGGATCACCGCATACGCCATCATCGCGTACATGGTGGAGAACAGCAGGGACGGATAGGGCTGTACACCCCGGCGCTTTTGCAGGAAATAGTTAAAGGTAACCCCTGCGGCGCCCAGCTTGCACAGCTGCATGATCAGCAGACTGCTCAGCATGAATTTTTCCGGGAGCAGCAGTACAATGAGCGTAAAGGGACTGGCGAGATAATAGCCGATGATGCCCATAAACTCACCGGAGAGGTTTCTCGACCAGTTGTAGAAAATGCTGCCGTCTCCCCAGAACGCATCACGCAGCGCTTCGAAGTAGTAGACGTACTGACCGTTCAGGTCGAGACAGAGCACGGACTCCTCGCCGAACGGATACAGCCCGAAAATGGCATAAGCCAGATAGGTCAGAGCCGCGGGTATCGCAAATGCAATGAGATAGACCCGGTTCCGGACGATCCAGTTTTTCAGGCCGGTCAGAATGCCGCCGATGCTGATGCTGCCCTTTGCCGGCAGGGCTGCGGCGGCTTTTGTCTTGGTAGTTGCCATGAAATTCCTCCTTAAAAATCGGATACCATACGGCGGTATCTGGAATAGAATACGAGTTCTTCTGGTGCATTTCCAGAAAAATCCGCGAAAAAGGTGTTCCGCCGTTCCCCCCCTGGACGGTCAGAACAACAGATAAAGACATTATACCATATTTTTTACACAGTTGCAAGTCTTTTTTTAAATTTAGATGAAAATAAGATACAAGCACCCCTCCACCATTGCCGTGCAATGGTTCCCCTCCCCTTTCATGGGAGGCAGCTAAGGCTCCCCTGAAAGGGGAGCTGGCACGGCGCAGCCGTGACTGAGGGGTTGATTCCGATCCTTCCACCATTGCCGTGCAATGGTTCCCTTCCCCTTTCATGGGAGGCTTGAAACATCACAAATTCCCCGTCAGGTGCATGAGGATAGAAATTGCTGCCAGAGGTGCTGTTTCGCAGCGCAGGATACGTTCCCCCAGCCACACCGGCACTGCCCCTTGTTCCTGTAATTTCCGGGCTTCTTCCGGGTCAAAGCCGCCCTCGCTCCCCACGATCAGGGCAATATTGCGGCAGTCCTGCAAATCCACCCCCGAAAAGCGCACGCCGCCGCCTTCGTACAGCAGAATCGCCTTGTCCGCCTTCTGGATCTCCTGACAGGCTTCGCCGAAAGAGCGCATGGGTGCGATCTCCGGGAGTATCCCCCGCCCTGCCTGTTTAGCGGCGGATTGGGATATTTTTTGCAGACGGGACAGCTTCTTTGTAAATTCCGCCGGCTTGGGACGGGAAATACATCGCCGTGTGAGCACCGGCACAATGCGCACCGCCCCCAGTTCCACAGCTTTCTGGATGATCTGCTCCAGCTTGTCCCCTTTTGGCATTGCCTGGTACAGGGTCACAGAAACCGTTGGCTCTGCTGCGCAGACGGTAGAGGAACACACCTCCAGATGCACCTCCTCCGGCGTAATGGAACGGATGCGGCAGTTGTAATCCCGCCCATAGGCGCAGACTGTCAGCATATCCCCCACACGCATCCGCAGGGAAAGCCCGATATGACGGGCATCGGGACCTGTGATGACAACATCCGATTCGTCCAGTTCTTCTAAAAAAAATCGCGGCATGGTTTTTTCTCCTTTTTGGTTCATTTCGGGATGTCACCCCTCCACCGCCTGGCGGCGGTTCCCCTCCCCTTTCAGGGGAGGCTTTTTTGGAGAGGGAGCGCGCTGCCTCCCCTGAAAGGGGAGGGGAACCAGCGAAGCTGGTGGAGGGGTCAATAGATCAAAATATGAAAAATAATTTCCATGACCCTTTGTGTGATATTGTTGACATTTTCGGAAAAATGTGATAAAGTAATAGTCAAAGCCATTTGGGCAGCTATGCCCGGAAAGGAACATGTGATATGGCACAAAAAACAACTTGGTTCCGCCCCATTCTCACCCTGGGACTGGCGGCGGCATTGATATGCACCTGCTTCGGCTGCGGTGCGCAGTCCGGCACAGACACAAACAACCCACAGGGCGAGGATGTGGCAATGGAAGACCTGGAATATGGCGCAACCATGCGAAAATCCACAGACTTTTCCGTTCCTGTGGAATATGACAAGCGCTTTCTGGAGGACGGCGAGCTGAAAACCCTGGCGGACTATTATGCATCCGTTCAGAATGAGGATCTGACCCTTTTCTCCAGCTGTGTGCTGGATTTCTATATGGAATCCCTCTATCAGAACGCATACGGCGGTCTCCTGGACGACAGCGCCTATCTGGCGCAGCAGCACGAGAAATTCCAGGAACAGATCGACGGAGATTTCACCTTTGCAAATATTTCCATCAACGAATGCAAGGAACAGGGCGACGCCGGCTCCGGCATCGAATATCTCACGGAAATGTTCAACGAATTAAAGGGAGACGACACCTACTGGGATACCCACGTACAGAGCTGCAAGGCACTGACGGTGCAGCCCATGCTATCCGACGGCGAGGACACCACTGTGGCTTGTGACGAAGTCCCTGTGTTCCTGGTGAATCTGGACGGCACATACTACGTCTGCGCATAAGCATTGTAATTATATGGTAAAATCATCCTCTTCCGCCAAGAGCTGTTCCTGTTTTGCGGCTTCTTCCGCTTCTCTGCATTCTCTCAGTTTCTCGCTGAGCTGACGCATGGCGATCCGATATCGCCAGAACAGCAGCACCATGGCTGCCAGATATAACACGGTCACCAAAATCAGCGCAATCGCCAGGGGATGTTCCAGCATGTTTCAGCGCTCCTTTCTGTCTCAAATGCTTTCCTTATTATAATACCGTGGGCTGGATTTGTCAACCGGGGTGGGATTTCCTACACGGAAATCAATTTTATAGGAATGAACCCCTCAGTCACGGCTGTGCCGTGCCAGCTCCCCTTTCAGGGGAGCCTTAGCTGCCTCCCATGAAAGGGGAGGGGGACCATTGCGCAGCAATGGTGGAGGGGTGATTGGATTGAAACATAAAATTGATTTCCGTGAATTTCCGAAAAGCCGAATGGGAAACCTCCGGAAATTTGCGGGCGAACGCTGTTCGCCCCTACAATGGGTTCCTTTTAGGTTCTGCGGGAACGGCGGGAGCAAGCCCCCGCCCTACGTTTCTGATTTCCAGACAGAAAGTAAAGCTTTAGGCGTGACAATGTACAGATGCACACGTCTCTGTAAAAAAATCTGCAAACATGGCAGAAAAGGACTTGTATTTTTTTTGAAAACATGGTATACTATGACTATGGTCGAAAGTTTTGCCGTTCCAGCCGCATACCGGGCCGCAGCTGGAATGCGATTGACAATGGGGCTTCGGAGAAAAGAGGTATCTTATGAAAGGCAGTACAATTGCTGCAATGGTATTGGCAGCTGCGGCAGCTTCCGCCGCAACGATTTTTGCGCTGAAGAAAGCACACGATAAGAAGCTGGAAAATGCTTGCAACTGCGACGATCTGCCCGAGGGCGGCTGCTGCTGTATGGATGATGAGACAGATGAGGCATGCTGCTGCACAGCGGACGATGCAGAGACTTGCTGCTGTGAGGCTGACGAAACAGCGGAAGAAAAAGCAGAGGATTGCTGCTGCGCCGATGGGGTCTGTTCCTTTGGCGAAGACGATGATGCCGCAGTAGACCAGCCGGCACAGATCCATATGCCGGAGAATCTGGACGAGGATGACGCGGATTCCACAGAAAAAGCGTGACCGGACGGACAAAATCTGCCGCTTTCTGTGAAAAGATCTATTGACAAGCTGCACCTGCTGTGCTATAATGAGCTTGTTGGGGCATTAGCGCAGCTGGGAGCGCATCACATTCGCATTGTGGGGGTCGGGAGTTCGAATCTCCTATGCTCCACCAGAGGAATACCACGTGGTTTCGGGAGTTTCCCGGGATTACGTGGTGTTTTTTGTACGATTTTTATCAATATGCCGCTTATACAGCAAAATCAAAAAATGCACCCGTTTCCGGATGCATTTTTAATACGAATCCCTTAAAGCAACACTCACAGCGTCTTGACCATCTGCAAATACCCCAAGGGTTCATAGCCAAGCCGCTGATACAACGCCCGTGCCCGTTCATTTTCCGGCTCTGTCTCCAGGCGAATCTCTGCGGCTTTCCCTTTGAGCTCCTGTTCCAGCCAGGTCATAAACCGGCTGCCCAGTCCCTGGGAACGATAGTCCGGACGGAGATACAGTTCCTCCACCCAAACCACCACGCCGCCCAGTTCATGCTGCATCATGCGGTTTGTCACAGCGAAGCCGGCTGCCTTTTCCCCATGGGCAAAGAGATAGCCCGACAAATAGCGGTCAGAGGTCATCATCTCCTGAAAAGCCGCCCGGTGCCGTTCCGGCGGAATGGGGTGGAGCACTGCCGGGGAATGATAAAATTCCTCCGCCATGACATAAAATTCCGATTCGTCCGCCGGACAGAGTGGACGGAAAAAGACTGTGCTCATCGGTGATTTCCGCCTCCTCCGTGGCTGCCGCCGCCGGAACTGTGGTGACTGCTGCCACCACCGCCGCCACCGCCGCCGGAACTGCTCTCGATTTTCGTCCGGGTGCGGTACTGCCGCAGAAACCGGTCTGCGCGGTTGGAATAGTGCACATTCCCCTGTTCCAGATGGTGCTGCATACTGCCTGGGCTTTTGAAGCGATAGCTGTGCTTGATTGTGAAGAATGCAATGCACCCTGCCGCCAGTCCCAGGAGCATCGACACCAGAATGATCATGCCCCAGCTTGCAAGTGCAGTATACTCCTCCGGCAGCTTGTTGACCTCCTGGACAACGCCGTCCTCCATGATGAGATAGGTTCCCGTGCCACTGTCATAGGTGTAATAGGTGTCGCTGGGCGCGCCCTTTTCTGCATAATATTTCAGATCGAAGCAGAACTTGTATACCGCCATGGGGACATCCTCTTCCCCACGTCCCAGATAGGGATTCATATCGCTGAAAATCTCGCTGATACGGTCATATTCCGAGGAGTTGGTATAGTAGAACTGCCCCTTGCCGCTGGTGGAGATATAGTCGAACAAGTCCGCCTCGCCGGACATATCCAGATAGAGGAACACGCCGTCCGTATTGATGCCGAAGCATTCATCATAGGTATCATCGCAGAAGGCAATGGTCTGGCTCTCCCCCATGGGTTCGCTGCCGATCCATACACCGATGTACATACCGGTTTCCGCCGCAGTTTCCTCCAGATCTTCCATTATTTCATCAAATTCCGAGTCCGTGAGCCAGCCGCCCTCATCGCAGAGATACACCGTATCCGTCTGATCCTCCGTCATGGCAGATGCCGGCAGCGCCGCCATGGTACTCAGAATGCCCAGGGACAGCACTGCCCCGGTGATTTTCCAGAAATGCTTCATCGGAACATTATCCCTCCCAACAGAAGTGAAATCAGCATTACCACGACCCCAAGCACGCCGCTGAATACCAGTGCTTTCGGCAGACTCAGGGGCGGTGTTCCCGCCTGGGTGCCCGTCTGTCCGTTTATGGCAAAGTTATAGTTCTTCCCCTGATACCGATAGTGCATGAACCACACCGGCAGCAGTACATAGTCATGCTGGACATTTTGCAGCACGGCACGCTTCTGAGTCAGCGCAACGGAAGAATAGCCCTTAATATCGTTCCGGAGCAAGCTGACGCTGGCTTCCTCCACACGCTGTTTTACACGGGGCAGCACCTGTTCATAGGTCACATCGTATTTCTGCGCCATAAAACCGCTGAGATACTGCATACTGAAGGGCTTCATCTTTCCATAGGGAAATGGCTCGATGGCATCCATCAGGGCGTCCTCGATCTTCTGGGAGCCGTCTGCCGGAACACCCCGATACGGAATCATGGCAGCACGTTCCACCAGATATTCCTGTGTCTCCGTAACACGATAATTTCCCTCTGTCCAGCTGCGCACACGCTTTGCAATACCGCTCACATAGGTATCTGCCTGGCAGTTGGTGAGCCAGAAGGACACATAGACGCCGGACATTTTTTCCAGCTGCTTTTGAGAAGTAAAGCTTCCCGGCAGAAACCAGCGCTTTTTGCACCACTTATGAAAATTGTCCAATGCCTTCTCACGATCCAGGGCAAAGGGCAGCACATATGCAGGGCAATACTCCCCTGTGAGCCGTCCGGCGAGCACCACTGGCGCATGGCAATAATAGCAGAAGGTGGCAGCGGTTTCTGTCTCGGCGATGATCTGTGCGCCGCAGTTTTGACAGGTATAGAGCCGTGTGCCCTCTTCAAACGCCTTTTCGTCCTTTTCGCTCTCCAGTGTATCTGCATCCGGGTCGGCATCTTTCTTTGCCTGCTGTTCCATCTGCTGATACAGCGCCTGCATCTCCGCTTCGGTATAGGTACTGTCGCAGTATTCACAGGAAAAGTTCTGGTGCGCCGGATCAAAGGTCAATTCTGCCCCGCAGTTGGGGCATTTGTATTGTACAGTATTCAATCCTGTACCCCTTTCTAATGAATCATTTATAATGCATAATGCATTTTTGCTTATGCAAACGCAAATCAATTTTATTTTATGATACGTTTACGCAGAATAAACCATGTGAGATCGTAGGGGCGAACAGTGTTCGCCCGCAAATCTCCGGAGATCTCCCAACGGGCGAACACAGTTCGCCCCTACATTTGCACAGAATTTGTGCAATTTGTAATTGTCGGGAATACGGCGGGCGGATGATATCCGCCCCTACAGTGGGCTTCTGTCATGTTCGGGGCAACAGCATCCCTTAATTTCTCGGTTTTCCGCAGTTGGTGCAGAATTTTCCGGTGTTGGATTCGCCGCAGCTGCAAGTCCAGCTCCCGGATGCCTCCGGCTTTTTGCTGCCGCAGTTGGTACAGAAATTGCCTGTATTGACAGCACCGCAGCTGCAAGTCCAGCCACCGGCAGGCGCCGGTTTTTTGCCGCCGCAGTTGGTACAGAAATTCCCCGTATTGGATGCACCGCAGCTGCAGGTCCAGGTGTCTGCTGCCGGCTGCTGTGCTGCACGGTTCTGCTGCATTTGCTGCATCTGCTGGGCGTTGGTTGCCGAAGCGCTTGCCATAAAGCCGCCTGCGCTCTGCATTCCCATGCCCATTGCCATAAACGCCTGACCTGCACCGGCAGTGTTGGAGCCGGCGTTCTGCAAGCCCTTTGCAATTGCCCCCTGGACATAGCCCTCCCGGATGGTGGGGTCGGACATCATAGCACCCTGGTTGCGCATATTGATGAGCGCCTTGCTCTCGTCGTCATAGCTGATGCTGGCGATACCCACGGAGCAGATATCCATACCACGAGCCTGTGTCCAGTCCTCATCCAGCACCGTTGCCATATACTTGGACAGTTCCATGCTCTTGGACGGCAGCGCCGAAATTCGCACACCGTCCACCGCCATCTGCCCGATGGCAGTCTGGAGCGCCGTCAAAAATTCCGCATTGAACTGGTCGCCCAGATCGCTGAAGTCCAGCCGTGTGGCATTGCGGGGTGCCACTTCCATATAGAATTTCAGTGGGTCGGTGATCTTCACAGAATAAGAGCCGTGACAGCGCACAAACAGCTCAGCATTATAGAAGCCGTCAAAATACTGGAGCGCATTGCGTGTACCGAACTTCACGCCCCGAATCTCCTGTAAATTGATGAAATACACCTGCTGGGACTTTCCCGGCTGACCGCCGAATTTGAAGCGTTCGAAGGTCTCCCGGACGGATTCTTTCAGCTCACCGTTGAACATAGAGGGGGCTGAGGAGAGATAGACCTCATAGCAGCCCTCTTCTGCGGTATAGTCCACGATCCTGCCGCTGTCCACCAGAATCATCATCTGATTGGGACCAACTTCGATGCGGGAGCCGTTGGAAATGATGTCCGGTGTTCCCTTTCGGTTGCTGCCACGCTTTCCCCGTGTCACCTGTACGCCCTTTGTCATGACGGTGGTGGGGCCCATGTCATCTGCTGTAATATATTCCAGCCAGGAATCTGCCAGAGAGCCGCCGACTGCGCCGGCAACAGCACGAATAATACCCATATGTAACCTCCTGTGATATACCATTTCATTTTTTCGCTTGATATTTTCATTACCGTGGAATTGCGGTAATGTTATCACAATTATACCATAAAAAAAACCATTTGGCAAGAAAAAAATGCAAATTGTCATATAAATTTCCCGTGTCATGGGGATGCACACGAAAAACCGCCCTTCCCCTTGTGTGCATCCAGGGAAAAGGCGGTTCTTTTCTTCATTTCAATTTTTGCAAACATCAGTCCACGATCTCGTCTGTGGTTGTACTGCGTTCCAGGATCGCCTGAATTTCCTCACAAAGCTGTTCTGCCTTACCGTTTCCGAAATAACCGATGGAATACAGCCGTGTACCTGTGTCTGTGGAATTGTCTATCGCCAGATCGCCGCCGTCTGTCAGGGTGATGCAGCAATCCCCGGCGGAAAGAATAATCGTGGTCGTCTGCCTGTCCATGGTGTAATTGCCCAGTGGAATCAGGCTTCTGAAATTGCGGTGATAGGTATATGCGTTCAGCAATGCGGTGATTTCCTCGAATTCCTGGGAATCCGGTGATACTTCGTAGGTTTCACTGGTCGCATCCGGTTTTCCCTTTTTCGTCACATGGGAGACAATGACAGCGGCGGAAAGTGCCTGGTTCTCCGAAATATGATCCCCCAGAGACATGGGGAAAGTCATGTAGACGCAGAAAAGAAGAAACAGTATCATCATAATAAAAATCCAGATATAACGGCGTTTTTTCTTCATGAGAACCTCCGGTGATTCTTTAGACGCTTCCGATTCTATTATAGCATAAAAAGCCTTGCATTGCATAACGATTTGGTTATTTTCACGTTATCTTCTTGTAAAACGAAAAACCGCCTTCCCCTTGTGTGCATCCAGGGAAAAGGCGGTTCTTTTCTTCATTTCAATTTGTTTCTGTGCTTAGCCCAATACAACCTCAACTTCGTTTGTCTCAGCCAGAGATGCAGCCGGAACATAGTCGCTGTCCAGTTTTGTGCCGTTCAGTGTCAGAGAAGCCACGCCGCTCTGGACATGGTTCGGGTTCTTCACCGTAATAGACAGCTTTTTGCCACGGAAGGTCTTTTCCATGGTGAAGCCGTCCCACGCTGCCGGGATAGACGGACAGATGTGCAGACCGTCTGCATCCGGACGCATGCCGCAGATACCCTCCACGCAGCCTACCATAACAGTAGATGCAGTACCTGTCAGCCAGTGTACGTGAGAACGTCCTGCATAAGGTGAAGCGGTGGACTCAGTGAACTGACCGTGAACATACGGCTCCAGCACACGCTGCTCTGCCTTGTCGTTCATGGATGCCGGCGAGCTTTCCTCGAAATAGCGGAATGCAGCGTCGCCGTGTCCCAGCAGGCTCTCTGCCAGAATGAGCCAGCCCTGGGACTGGGAGAAGATACCGCCGTTTTCCTTGGTATCCGGGTTGAAGATATGCATGAGTGCACCGTCGAAATAGTGGTCGATATACGGCGGATCCAGCAGCTTTGCGCCATAGGGTGTGTCCAGAATATCTGCAACAGACTGCATTGCCTTATCGCTCTGCTCCTTGGATGCGAAACCGGAAATGACGCTCCAGCTCTGGGGATTCAGCCACATAGAAGCCTCAGGGTCTTTCTTTGCACCTACCACAACGCCGTCCTCACGGATGCCGCGGATGAAGCGATCTTCATCCCAGCAGTCAGACAGGGTATCGCCCAGTGCCTTCTGTGCCTTGGTCAGGTATGCGATGTATTCCTCATCCTTACGCTCTGCGGCAAGCTCCAGCATCATGGACATTGCATAGTACAGCTGGAATGCCACGAAAGTGGATTCGCCCTTCTTGCCCAGACGCAGGCAGTCGTTCCAGTCTGCGTGGAGACCAGCAGGCATATTGTGATCGCCCAGACGCTCCATGGAGAAGCGGATGGCTCTCTTCAGGTGGTCATAGACCGTATCCTCGCCGCCGTTTGCATAGACAATGACTTCGTCATAGAATGCCTTGTTGCCGGATTCGCCCACATACTTGCGGATGGTGGGGAACAGCCACAGTGCATCGTCTGCACGATAGGACGGGTGACCCGTTTCCTTGACGTATTCCGGATCGTCCGGGGTATTCTCGTGACCGGCATTGTGGTCGAATTTTACCAGAGGCAGACCGCCGCCGTTGTCTACCTGTGCAGACAGCATAAAGCGGATCTTGTCCGCCGCAAGCTCCGGATCCAGGTGAATGATACCCTGGATATCCTGTACGGTATCACGATAGCCATAGCCGTTACGCAGACCGCAGTATACGAAGGATGCTGCACGGGACCAGATAAAGGTGATGAAGCACTGATAAGCGTTCCATACGTTGATCATGTTATTGAAGGACTCGGACGGTGTGTTTACCTGGAAGTTGTCCAGCTTGCCGTGCCAGAATGCCTTCAGTTCCTCCACTTCCTTATCCACCTTGCCGGCAGTCTCATAGGAAGCCAGGATCTCGTTTGCCTGGGTATTGTCCTTCTGACCCAGAACATAGATCAGTTCCTTGGACTCCCCGGGCTGGAGTACGATGTCACTCTGGAGTGCACCGCAGGCGTTGGCGTTATAGTTCATCTCGCCGGTGCACTTGCCCTGTTCCACCACAATGGGATTGGAATAGGTGCGGTACGGCCCGATGAAGCTGTCCAGATTGCCGTTATAGCCGGAGATGGGTGCGCCCACCATACCGAAGAAACGCTCTCTGTGGTTGGAACCAGTCTCATCCTTTCCGCTGTTCTCATTGATGTGCTGGAGGATCTTGTTGCCCTCGAAGCTGGTGCGGGTGATAAACAGGGTGTACTGGAGGTTCACCTGATCCTGTTCGTAGTTGTTATCGTTGGTGAATTCCACGAAGCCGAATGTGGAGAGGTTTCTGGGCTTGTCGCTGTTGTTGGTGATGACAGCACGCCATACCTCATAGGTTGCGCCGATGGGCACATAGTAGGTCACCTCAGAGGAAATACCGGCATATTCAGCGGAAATCACGGTATAAGCGGTACCGTGGCGGCAGACGCTCTTGTAGGCATCCAGGGGCTTGCCCACAGGCTGCCAGGATGCCGACCAATAATCCGCGGTGTCGTTGTCACGCAGATAGATGTAACGTCCCGGCAGTGCCATCATGGAATTGAAGCGGAACCGGCTGATTCTGCCGTTTGCGCCGGACTTCACGAAGCTGTAGCCAGCGGCGTTGTTGGAAATCATAGCGCCGTATTCCGGCGAGCCTAAGTAGTTGACCCAAGGTGCCGGGGTATCCGGGTGGTCAATGACGTATTCTTTGTTTTTGAGGTCAAAATAACCGTACTGCATGGGTAGAAATCTCCTTTGCATGTTTATTTTCAATAATTTATGTACGAAATGGTTATTATCAGAAATATCCTTGTCTTTCCGTACAAAAAAACAGCCGACAGCGGTATGCCGGCTGTACATGTTTATCATACCATAGAACGGATTTTTTTGCAAGGGGGTTTGTAAAAAAAATAGAGTTATGATATATTGTAGTAGATTTTGCAGGCGCAAGGACAGCAGAATTCCAATCTGCGGATCGATGTGGGCATCGACCCCTACAAAAGGTTATAGAATTCGTGGTGACTTGTAGGGTGAGATGCCCACATCGCACCGTTTTCCTGTTGGATTTTGACTGCTTGCAACAGTCCGCTTGTCTTGAAAGCAATATCGTCTTGCCCATGACGCAAAAACGGGCGGATGATAGCCGCCCGTACATGTTGCATATGCTGGATAACGCCGCAGTTACGCCGACTCATGTCCCTCTTCCACCAGAGCAAAGTCCACATTCCCGCTGTTCACGTCAATCTTCGTGCACTGTACCCGGACAGTATCGCCCAGACGATAGCACGCAGTGCCCTGTTCTTCCCGGAAGGCAATGCTGTCATCATTAATCCAGTCGCTCTCCGGCAGAGAAGCCACATGCACCAATCCCTCAACGGTGTTGGGCAGTGCCACATAAAAGCCGAAATCCGTCACGCCGGCAACGATGCCATCAAAGACCTCGCCCAGATGCTGCTGCATATACTCCGCCTTGTAGCAATCGTCGCAGTCACGCTCAATGGTAATAGCACGGACTTCCGTGTCGCTGGACTGAGCAGATGCCTGTACCACAAATGCCCCATAGCGTTCCTGAATTGCTTCGGCATCGGGATTCTCGCAGTAGCTGCTGAGGATACGGTGGATAGCAAGGTCAGGATACCGGCGAATGGGAGAGGTGAAATGAGCATAGTCCTTCAGCGCCAGACCAAAGTGTCCGATGGGCTCCGGCGCATAGGCTGCCTTTGCCATGGAACGCAGCACCATGACATTCAGTACCGGATACAGCTCTGTCCCCCGTGCGCCGTCCAGGATCTGTGCCAGATGTGCCGGTTTAACGTCGGTGAATACCGGAACCTCTACGCCCAGACGCAGGAGAATTTTCTCCAGATTCTCGATCTTTTCCGCATTGGGCTTGTCGTGGACACGATAGACAAAGGGCAGGTTCTTTTCCCGTGCCATTTTTGCCGCAGCCTCGTTTGCCAGAAGCATCATTTCCTCAATGACGCATTCGCTCTTGCCGCGTTCCCGTGCCACAACATCTACGCAGACGCCTTCTTCGTTCATGATAAGCTTTCCCTCGGCAGTTTCCAGCTCCGGTGCACCACGCAGCTTGCGTTCCCGGAGACGGATATCGCACAGCTCATCCATGAGGGGAATCATGTGCACAACGTCCTGATACTTGTCAAGCAGCTCCGGCGAAGCCGTGCCGTCCAGAATCTCATTGACTTCGCTGTAAACGCCCTTGACTGCCGAACGGATGACCGTCTTGCGGAAATCATACTTCACAATCTCGCCCTTTTTGTCCAATTCCATAAGAGCAGAAAAGGCAAGGCGATCCTCACAAGGGTTCAGGGAGCAAATGCCGTTGGACAGGCTCTTGGGCAGCATGGGAATGACGTGGTCAGCGTAGTAAATACTGGTGCCCCGGCGCAGTGCCTCCTCGTCCAGCGGTGTTTTCGGGCGGACATAGTGGGAGACATCGGCAATATGCACCCCCAGTTTGTAGCCTGTCTCCGTTTTTTCCAGAGAGACTGCATCGTCCAGGTCTTTGGAGTGGGCACTGTCAATGGTGAAAATCGGCGTATCACGCAGATCCAGGCGCTTTTTGTATTCCTCTTCCGGAATGGGTGCATTTGCAAGGGTATCCGCCTGCTGTACCACTTCTTCCGGGAATTCCTCCGTCACACCGTGGAGCGCCACCATAGCCTGTGCACAAACGCTGGCACGTGTGGAAGTACCGAAGCTGAACACGATCTTCACCTTGTGTTCCGCATGGCGCTGTCCACGATAGACTACCTCTGCCAGAACCTTTTCCCCTTCGTTGTACAGCACGCTGTCCTTGCGCTGAATCTGGATGGGCGTCTTGGACATAGTGTCCGCCCGGAACATCAGCCTGCCGTCCTCGTTGACGATAACGCCGGTGAGACGGTTGTCCGCTTCTTCCAGAATGGCAAGGACTTCGCCCTCAGGCTTGCCGCTCCGGGAGGGAATATTGCCGATGAGTACCCGATCTTTCGTCATCGCACCCTGTAAGAATTTTCCGGGGATGAATACATCCATTGCCCCCTCTTCTTCCGGCCGTGCGAAACCGAAGGTACGGCTCAGACGGACGATGGTTGCCGGGTAATAGCCCATATTGGCAGAGGAAACATAGCCCCGGCGGCGTTCGCAGATAGCACCCTCATGACGCAGTTCATCCACTGCCTTGCGGAAGTTTGCAGCACCGCCCCGATTTGTGCGGCACTTTGTGGCAAGCTCCCGGTCACTCAGGGGTGTCCGTCCGTTTTTCTTCAGAATAGTCATGATCTTCTTGCGGTAGCTTTCGACGCTCTCTGCGCCGCCCAATTGCGTGTTTGCCATACAATGGCTCCTTTCTCCTGCCGCCCATTGCGGCAGATCTCTTTTTCTCAAGCTTTACTTTATCAGGAAATCTTTGTTTGTGGACAACCCCTCCACCATTGCTGCGCAATGGTCCCCCTCCCCTTTCAGGGGAGGCTGGAATGTTCAGTTTTGGTAAAGTTTACAACAATGTCTCCCCTGAAAGGGGAGGGGGACCGCCGATAGGCGGTGGAGGGGTATTAACCAGCAAACAAAAATCACGCAGTCCATCATACACAAAAAAACATCCTGCGCCTCAGCAACCTTCCCGACAATCCGGGAAAACACCGAAGCACAGGACGAAGAGCCGCCTCGTTTACTTGGTGAGCAGCGGCATCACAATATCCATAAACAAAATCAGAACAAAGAATGCAACGGAACAAACGAATGTGATCTTCTTCAGACGTGCTTCCTTTGTGCGACCACGGTTTTTGTCATAGAACGAATCGTTGCTTGCACCGGTCAGTGCAGCAGTGGCGTTCTGGGGCTTCTGCTCCTGCATCATGCAGATGATGATGAGGACAATGCTGATCGCCAGGACAACAGCACCCAGGATAATTTCCAATGCGCTCATGGAATCCCTCCTCCCGTCGTTTTTCATGCAGTTTTCTGCAAGTTATCAATATTTATAATATTATACCACGTTTCCCAGAAGATTGCAAGGGATTTTTCTCGGAAATTTAGACAAAGAAATCCTGTACAAACTGGTGATTTTTTATGAATTCGCCGCATAGAATGAGTTGCGTAAGAAAAATGCAAGTGTGATTTTGAACGAGAAAACAAGAATTGATACACCAGGGAGGCAAATACCATTATGATGAAGAAAGACCTGCCGGCACCCACCGGGCATCACAATCTGATCCTGGAGGATCGGTCGAAGCTGACGCTGACGGGGGTGACAGATGTGGACTGCTTTGACGAGCGCATGATCAACCTGTTCACCAGCCTGGGGGAACTGACCATCAAGGGGCGCAATCTGCACATCAATGATGTGAGCGTAGAAAGCGGCGACATGACCATTACCGGGGACATCTGGCTGCTGCAATACGGGGAAAAAGACCGCCGGGGTCCCTTGTCCCTGCTGGGGAAGCTGTTCCGATGATGGAACTGGAAACCTTTTTCACCGTACCGGAACAGACAAGGCTGCTGATCTTCGCCGTGCTGCTGGGGATCCCCCTGGGCTTCTGCTTCGATATCCTGCGCACCCTGCGTGTACTGGTGCCCCACGGAAAGCTTGCCACGGCGCTGGAGGATATTGTCTTTCTGCTGCTCTGGGGTGCGGCGCTCCTCTGCTTTTCCACTGTTCTGGCACGGGGTGAGCTGCGGGGATATTATGTCATGGGGAGTGCGCTGGGCTTTTTGCTGTACCGCTGCACCCTGGGATGCGTGACAGTTCCCCTGCTGCGGCGGATCCTGGGTAGCATAGGACGTCTTCTGCGCTGGCTGACGGTACCCCTTTTCCACGGCATTGTGCGGATTTACGGTGGTTTGAAAGAGAATTTTGGACATTTCGCCAAACTTTCGGAAAAAGCTTCTTTTTTTTCGCATTTGCCCTTGATTGGAGACGGAAAAATGTTGTATAATAAAACAGACAGATCAGAACAGGAGGCGGCAAAACGATGGCGAAGGCAGAACAGAAGGAAAAGAAACAGTCACGCTGGGTCTTCCGGGTCATCAGCCGGACAGCAGTAATTGCGGCGATCGTGGGATGCACCGTCAGTGTGGTTTCCATCCAGTCCAGCATTGCGGAGAAAAAGACAGAGCTTGCGCAGGTACAGAAGCAGATCGACAACCTCACCGCAGAAAACGAGGATCTGGAACGGATCCTTGACAGCGGCGATATCGACAGCTATATGGAACGGCTTGCAAGAGAAGAGTACAACTATGCATATCCGGATGAATTCCGGTTCTATGACACATCAAGAAACTGAGAAGCAACGAGAAGAGAAAGGGTTACGGAGTTACATGCAGGTCGAAATCGGTAAAATTTATGAGGGCACAATCAAAAATATCACAAAGTACGGCACCTTTGTGGATATCCACAATCCAGAGGGAGAGCGTCTGATGGGCATGGTGCACATCTCGGAGATCTCCCGCAGTTATGTCAACGAGATCCGGGATTTCGTGACAGAGGGACAGCAGGTGCGTGTGAAGGTCATCGGCATCAATCCCCAGGGGAAGATCAGTCTGTCCATGAAGCAGGTGGAGGATGCACCGGATGCCGGAAATCGCCGTGCACCCCGTCCGCCACGTCCGGAGGGACAGCGCCAGGCACCACGCCGCAGCAAACCCAATGTCTGGGAGCCCAAGAAAAAGCCCGAACCTACCGAGCTGACCTTTGAGGATATGCTCTCCCGGTTCAAGCAGAACAGCGAAGAGCGTATGTGCGACATCAAGCGCAATACCGAACGGAAAAACCGTTCCAGAAGAAAGTGAGCATAAAAAGCAGTTCCCGAAAAGGGGCTGTTTTTCGCATTTCCCGGCATATCCAACACGGAAATCAATTTTATGTTTCAATCCAATCACCCCTCCACCATTGCTGCGCAATGGTCCCCCTCCCCTTTCAGGAGAGGCAGCTAAGGCTCCCCTGAAAGGGGAGCTGGCACGGCGCAGCCGTGACTGAGGGGTTCTTTCTTATAAAAATGATTTCCGTATATATCCCAAAATGCTGCTTGACAAATGTATCACAGCATAGTATAATAAAAGAAAGAGAGCATACCGAAAGGCGGTCGCTCCCAATTTGAAATGATTATAGAAATAACCGTCTCATGTTTGGTCGCACAGGGCGGTTATTTCCGTTTATTGCTATTTTGCAAAACCAAAATGATATCGCAAACAACAGAAATCAAAGTCAAAAACTCGATCCATGTCATAGCAATCACTCCCTTCCGGGAGCCTGGATTGACCGCCGAACGAATATGTACCCGCTTCGGTATGCTCATGTTCTCATTATACTGCATTTTTCATGGAAAGTCAATCATTTCAAAAATGCCGCTTGACAAATGCACCCCGGCATAGTATAATAAAGGAAAGAGAGCATACCGAAAGGCAGTCGCTCCCAAAATAAGTCTATGCTATAGAAATAGCCGCCTTACTGGGGAGTCAGGCGGTTATTTCCGTTTATTGCTATTTTGCAAAACCAAAATGATATCGCAAACAACAGAAATCAAAGTCAAAAACTCGATCCATGTCATAGCAATCACTCCCTTCCGGGAGCCTGGATTGACCGCCGAACGAATATGTACCCGCTTCGGTATGCTCATGTTCTCATTATACTGCATTTTTCGTGGGATGTCAACATAATAACAACATCTATCACACGCAAAAGAGACCGTACGCAAACGCACGGTCTCTTATTTTTTATCATATTGCAAGGTTTATCAATCTGTGCACGGAAGCTTATCCACGAGATGTACAAGAAATTGCAGCAAAACAACCGCATCATTTCCGCCAAGTGTGCCGTCTGCATCACAGTCGGCATTTTTCATGGCATCTTCATTCAGGGTAACAGAACCCGAAGCTGCCTTGGAAAGCAGGACAGCGTCCAGAATGGAAACCGTACCGTCCAGATCCACATCTCCATATAACACTGTGCCGGATGCATCTAACGGAATAAAGGTGAAGCCGTTTTCTTCCGCATACTGCTCCGCAGTAGAACCGGCATAGCCACGGATGGTCATGCCCTCAATGGGCGTCAGCGGTGCATCCAGTTCAAAGCCGTCATATCCCGTATAGCCCAATGCGGAATCCTCCAGCTGCACATCACGAGAGAGAATGGTCACATCCGTCAGACTGGAACAAGTACAGAAAGCCCACTCCCCGATGGTTTCCACCTGAGACGGAATTGTCAGGGTCTCCAGTTCTTCACAGCGGAGAAATGCCATATCCTCAATTGTTTTCAGAGATTCCGGCAAATACACCCGCCGCACTGTCATTTCCTCAAATACATTGAAACCGATGGTCTCTACACTGTCCCCTAGCAAGATCTTATCCACCTGCTTCAGCGGAAATCCCCAGAAGGACATGTTTACTGCCGTCACACGATCGGAAAAGACCATTGCAGACACCGGTTCTGTCTCGTACAGGCGCTGCAGCATGGGTTCTGCTGCCTCAAGCGCTTCCCATGTGGCTTCATTCTGCCCCTGGGAAATATCCGTTCCGTCCACACGGCACTCGCCGTCCCGGAAGGTGATGGTAAACGCCGGGTCATTGCTTGTCCATACCACCTGATCGTCTGTCATTTCCCATGTGCAGTTTTCGTTGAAAGTTCCGCTTACGGTTTCCCCGGCGGAAACCGGCATTCCCGCAGCCGTCCCCACAGCCAGCGTCAGCGCCGTACAAAGCGCCGCAATGCTTCTCTTTCTTTTCATTTGGATCATCCTTTCTTGTTTTTTTATATTTTGCAGAAAGATCCATAATTTCTGCATATTTATTATAGCATATTTTCCGTAAAATGTCAAGAAAGTAAGAAAAGTCACTGCGATAATTGATGATAGGCGTAGGGTGGGAACTTGCTCCCGCCGTTCCCGAAGGACCTAAGGAGAACCAATTGTAGGGGCGGATATTATCCGCCCGCCGTATTCTCCACAATCACATAAATTCGATACAAATGTAGGGGCGAACAGTGTTCGCCCCGTTAAAAATCACGAAAAATTTGCACCGGATTCGTGCGGTTACGGAGAATACGGCGGCAGCAAGCCCACGCCCTGCATACCTCACCCCTGCCACGGCTCCGCATACACCGAATCCACGCCGAGATATTCCTCCAGCGTCAGGTCATATTTCTGTATTTCCCTTGCCGTTTCCACGCCCACATACCGGACGTGCCACGGTTCGTACTTATAGCCGGTGATCGACTCTTTCCCCTTTGGGAAACGAATGATAAAACCATATTCGGCACAGTGCTCCCCAAGCCAAGCCGCTTCGGGCGTTTCGCTGAATGCATCGTCAATGGTATTACAGTCAATGGTCAGCCCCGTCTGGTGCTCGGAATGTCCCGGGCGTGCCGAAAAGGTATCCGCCTTTTCCCAGCCGTACAATTCACAGTAGTTGTTGTAGATCTGCACCTGATAGGCATAGTCCCGGAAATCGGAGCCGTCATAGATGTTCAGTCCCTCTGCCGCCGCCCCATTGCAGAGCTGTTCAAATGCCGCTTCTGCTATAGGCTGTAAGCCGGGATCGTAATTCTCCGGGAGACCGTAGGACTTGTTGACAATCAGAATGCCGTCCACATAGGTGCAGCCGTCCCGTTCTTCCAGTCGGCGCACTGCCAGCTGAATGCATTCCTCCTGCGAGGTCAGCAGACAAGTCCCCTGTGTTTTGCCTGTGACAACGCCGTTTTTGTCCACATCTGCAACGGCATTGTCACTGGTCTCCCAGTGGGCGCTGGTGTCCAGCTGCACCGTTTCGCCCTCCAGCACTGCCAGAAATCTGTCCGGCTCTGTGTGCGTTCCATTGGCTTTTGCGTTTGCCGCAATGAGACCATCGCCAGGCGTTCCCGACTGATTGTGTGCATTTGGCACAAACAGCAGCCAGACCGCAAAGATCAGCACGCCCAGGCAGATCACCAGAGAAGTCCAGCCGATCCCCTTGGAAAGTTTCGGGTTCCATTGTCTTGCCATTTTCATTCACGTCCTTATTCTCATAGGGATTAGTATAATATTGCCCCATTGATCAACACATATAAAGACAACGCAAAAACAGCACACCGCACACCCGACAGAACAACGGTTACGCATATCTGTTCAGGACAGCGGTATGCCGTCATGGGTTATTGGCAACACCGCACAAAGAGCGCCTGTCGGCTTTGCACGTCATATGCTTGCATATTTTCCGTCATATTTCACAAAAATGCTCGTGAATACACAAAGTATTCACTGCGCTTTTTGTTTCATCTGACAAAAAATCTGACAGCGCATCTGACGCACAATCTTTGTGCGGTATTGCCTATTCTTTTGTATCAGACGTATCCTGGGGCTTTTCCGCATCCGCATGGCCAAAGGAATGGGTCATGCTGTGGGACAGGGTCTGGTCATAGGTGACGATCTCCGGTGCCGCTTCCTCCTCGTCCTCGTCAACAATGCTGCGATAGCCGTCGTCGAATTCCTCGTCCTCCTGCGTCTCTGCATTTCGCTGGGAAAGGGGCGTTTTCTGGACTTCCTTTGCCTCACGCAGTGCCAGCTTTTCCTCGGCAGTCATCATGCTGTGACGCACGATCCGTACTGCCACAAAAATCACTACTAACACAGCCGCCGCAAGTACTACCCAGAACACAAGCCCTGCCCAGTTGAAATTCACAGACTTGAAGTTCAGGTCTACCTCGCAATTTTTCACATAATCTGTTGCGGCACCGGTATAGCCCATAAGCAGAAACCCATCCAGCGCCTTTACCTGCATGGCATCGCCGGACTCCGATTCCACGAAGACAATATCCTCGCTGGTGTCGCCATCCTCCGGTGAAGTACAGCCGAAGGCGTATGCACCGATGCTGGAAACACGCTTTGGCAGCTGTACCTCCATGAGATTATCGCAGCAGAAAAAGGCGTAGTCACCGATTTCCAGGTTCTCTCCCTCGCCGCCGTCCTCCTTGTCCGCACCGGCAAAAGTCACCGAAGTCAGCCCGGTGCAGTCTGCAAAGGCAGTGGTGCCGATGGTTGTGACGCTTTCCGGAATGGTCAGAGAAGTCAGACCACTGCAAAAGTCAAATGCCATTTCGCCGATGTACTGCAAGTCCTCATCCAAAGTCACCTGCTGCAAATTCGATGCCGTGAAAAACGCACCGGCATAGACTACCAGAACGCCGTCCGGCACAGTGAATACCGTATCCGCACGCCCGGCAGGATACAGATAGAGAATGCTCTTTTCTGTATTGTAAAGCACGTTGTCCGCAACAGTGTAGGCAGGGTTGCCTTCCTCTACGGTTATTTCCTGAAGCCCGGGACACGCCACAAAGGACATGGCACCGATATTCTCCAGATTCTTCGGAATATGAAATTCTTGCAGGGAAAGACAGGCATAGAAAGAATAACCGCCCAGTTCCGTCACCTTTTCGGGAATGGAAATGGATTCCAGGGCAGTGCAGTAATAGAACACCTGATCGCCCATGATCTCCAAAGTATCCGGCAGTTCCAGGCTGGTTAGCGCAGAACAGTATCCAAACGCCATATCACCGATAGAAGTGACTGCATTGCCCAGGTTCAGTTCTGTCAGTCCGGAACAGCCGAAGAACGTACCGCTTTCGATTTCTGTGACCGCATCCGGAAGAGTCAGCGATGTCAGACCAGTACAGCCATAAAATGCACCTGTTCCGATCTCCGTCACTGTATTTGGAATCGCCACCGCCTGAAGCGCGTCACAGTTTGCAAAAGCCTCTTCACCGATGGAGACCACGTCATATCCATCGATCTCCGGCATAATACTGATATGTGTAGCAGATGCGGTACACCCGGTCACCGATACCTCTGTACCGTTCAGAATGGTGTATGTCAGAGTACCGTCGTCAAAGGTATTGGAACCGGACGCTGTCTCCTCCGCCAGAACCGAACCCGCCGGTGCCAGCAGACATGCGGAAAGCACAGCGGCAGCCGCTGCCGCCATCCACCGTCCCAGTCGGGTGAAATGATCACGATGCTTCATGTTTCTATATTCCTTTCCATTGGGCGTCCCCGCCGTCAGAATTTCTTTGCCTTCTTTTTTCCCTTGGACTGCTCTGCCGCATGACGGCTCGTGGGTCGGATGCGGTTCCGATGCCGGTGCACCAGCACCAATACCACAATGAGCACTGCCGCCCCAAGAACAACCGCCCCTGCAATGATCCACCCCACATAGGAGCCGGATTTCCAGCTGCGCATGTATGCAGTCACAGCACTGCTGCCCTGGTTGTGCACCTCCAGCAGGTCGATCCGTTCGTACTCACTGCTGTCCGATGCAGTGGAGGGGGTATAGTACCCCAGCGCCTGGTCACCGATGTCCGTAATACTGGACGGCAGGGTCAGATCCAGCAGCGCCACACAATTGTAAAAGCACTGGTCGCCCAGGGATGTGACGCCCTCCGGGATATGGATCTCCTTCAGCGCTGCACAGGAATAAAAGCAGTGGTTGCCCAGCGTTTTCAGCGTAGACGGCAGCGTCACCTGTTCCATTGCCATGCAGTAGGCAAAAGCAGCGCCTTTCAGTTCCGTCACACCCTCGGGCACAATCACTTCCTTCAGGCTGGTGCAGTAATAAAAGCAATCCTCACCAATGGAGGTAACACTGCCCAGATCGATCTGCTCCAGCGCTGTGGTGCCGATAAAGCTCCAGTCCGCCAGAGCCGCACACGTTTCCGGTACCGTATAGGAAGTTTCCGTCCGTGCCTGGGGATAGCGAATCAGCGTAGTGCCGTCTGCGGTGAACAGTACCCCATCCTGCGCCATATAGGACGGGTTTTTTTCTGCCACAGTAATTTCCGCCAGCGCCTGGCAGCCGTCAAAAACATACACACCCAGTTCTGTACAGGTGGACGGCAGTGCAGCCCCAGTCAGTGCCTGGCAGTTCTGAAAGGCATAGTCGCCGATCTTCTCCAGTCCCTCAGGCAGGTTGATCTCCGCCAGCGTGGTACAGCTGTAAAACGTCTCGTTCCCGATCTCCCGCACCGTGTCCGGCAGTTCCAGATACGGCAGATAGCCGCAATCATAAAAGAGCGCATCCGGAAGCACTGTCAGGGTGGATGGCAGCTGTACCTCGCTGAGCATGGAACAGGATTCAAAAGCACCCTTTCCCATCTCCGTCAGGCCCTCCGGCAAAGTCACCGTACAGAGCATGGCGCAGGAAGAAAAGGCACTCTCCCCGATCTTTGTCACGCCCACCGGCACTTCGATGGAGGTCAGAAAGCCACAGCTCATAAATGCCGCATCGCCGATCTCCGTCACAGGCTTTCCGTCGATCTCAGTGGGAATCTGTGCGGCTGTGGCTGCCGTGTCACAAGAAGTGATGGTAATGCCGCTCTCGTTTTCCCGATAGGTGAACACATCATATGCAGCATCCTTGGAAGTATCCACGGCAATGCCGCTCTCTTCCTCCGCAGTGCTGTTCGCTCCATCCAGTGCCCCACACGGCAGTGCCAATGTCGCACAGCACACAGCGGCTGTCAGAAAGCTCCACCAGAGTCTGCCTGTTCTCTTCATTCTGTTTCCTCTTTTGCTGCCGGTTCTTCCTCCGGTTCCGGCGTTTCGTCAGCCTGTGCAGGAACTGCCGCCTGTTCCGGGGATGCTGCCGGCGTTTCCTTCTTTCCCTTTGTCTTTTTTTCTGCTTTTTTCGCCAGCTTTTCGGATTTTTTCCCTTTGCCGCCGAAGATGAGCAGCAGACCGCCGATCAGCAGAATCAGTGCTCCTGCGCCCAGCAAGATCCATTTCCCGTACTGCTGCAGCGGACTGGTCTCCTTGGTCTCCACCTGTACAGCGTTCTCAGCATCCTCTGATTCCTCCGCTTCTTCCGACATCACGCTGCGGAAAATAAAGCTGTTGGAATAATTATTCTCCGAATCCGAATCCGTGCAGTAAGTCTGCGCCTGAGAACCCACTGTGCCGTATACAACGAAGCCGTCTACCGGCGTTTCCATGTCCTCCTCATAGCCAAAGGCGCAGAAGCCGATAGCGGAAACACTTGCGGGAATGGTCACTTCTTTCATAGCAGTGCCGGCAAATGCCGCCATCTGCACCTCCGTCAGACCATCCGGCAGTTCCACCTTTTGCAGATTGGAACATCCGGCAAACGCCGCCGCTTCAATGAGTTCCAGGGAAGCCGGAAGTGTCACTTCGGTCAGTCTGGTGCAGTAAGCAAAGGCATACTGTCCCATCTCCGTCACCGAGTCCGGCAGTTCCAGAGAATCCAGCGATGCCCAGGCGAATGCCCAGTCGTCCACATACATGAGGCTGTCCGGGAATGTCATAGAGGTCAGGCTGGTCTGAGCAAATGCCGATGACCAGATCTCCACAACGCCGTCCGGAATGGTATAGGCTGTTTCCGCAGAAGCCGGGGGATAGAGGATGAGGTCTGTACCGTCTGCGGAAAAGAGTACGCCGTCTGTGACGGAAAAAGCTTCATTTCCGGCTTCCACCGTAATTTTCTCCAGGGACGAACAGCCGAAAAAGCAGGAATCCTGCATGGTCTCCAGGGTTTCCGGCAGGGTCACCGACACAATGTCCTCGATCTGTGCAAAGCAGCCGCCGCCCAGATCGGTCACAGTATAGCTGTCCAGCTGTGCAGGAACCGTGACCTCTGTATCACTGCCCACATAGCGGGAGACCGAAGCCGTCCCATCCTCTGTCAGGGTGTATTCAAAATCGCCGCTGGTAAAGGTCGTCTCCTCACTGCTTTCTTCTCCAAGCGCGTCTGCATCGATCAAGCTGCTTTCCTCCGCAGAAGCCGGCATGGCAAATGTCAGGGTCAATGTCATAGCCGCTGCCAGAAACAGCGCAAATTTCTTATGTTTCATCAATGTTCTCGTTCCTCTTCTTTCTACACAAAGCTTACTCGAAGCTGCCTTTATTCCACAGTAACGGACTTCGCCAGATTCCGTGGTTTATCCACATCGTTGCCCTTGAGGACAGATGTATAATAAGCGATCAATTGCAGGGGCACCACTGCGATCATGGGCATCAGCAGATCGTCAAACTCCGGCAGACCGAATTTCAGATCCACTGCATCCGGATCCACATCATCACTTTCCCGGCACACCAGGATCACCTTTGCCCCACGTGCTTTTACTTCTTTAATATTGCTGATGGTCTTTTCCTTGAGCGCCTTCTGGGTCGCCACAGCAATGACCGGCATATTTTCTGTAATGAGAGAAATGGTGCCGTGCTTCAGTTCCCCAGCCGCATAGGATTCCGAGTGGATGTAGGAGATCTCCTTCAGCTTCAGAGAGCCTTCCATACTGAGGGCATAGTCCAGTCCACGTCCGATATACAGCAGGCTGTCTGCGGTGATCAGGGAAGATGCAATATACTGCGCCTGTTCCTTATGTTCCAGAATTCCGGTGATGCTGTCCGGGGTCTCCTGCAACAGTTCCACAAGGCGGCGGCATTCTGTTTCGTCAATTTTTCCCACAGCCAATGCCAGTTCAAAGGCAAAGAGGTACATCACAGCGATCTGCACCATATACGCCTTTGTGGATGCCACGGCAATTTCCGGTCCGGCGTGGGTGTAGATGAGCATATCTGCCTCCCGGGCAATGGAGCTGCCCATGGCGTTCACAATGGCAAGGGTCTTTGCACCCAGAGATTTCGCCAGGCGCATTGCCGCCAGACTGTCTGCGGTCTCGCCGGACTGGGAAATGATGATCACCAGGTCACCCTCCCCTACCAGCGGGTCACGATAGCGGAATTCTGACGCAATATCCACTGTCACCGGCACCCGTGCCAGCTTTTCGATGACGTATTTTCCCACTGTGCCGGCGTGCATTGCCGTACCGCAGGCAACCACATGAATGTGATGGAATTCCCGGAGCACCTCCAGGGTAATGCCGCATTCCTCCAGATTGGGCAGACCGTCCTGGATCCGGGGCAGAATGGTATTGCGGATGGCGGTGGGCTGCTCGTGGATCTCCTTGAGCATAAAGTGGGCATAGCCGCCCTTTCCGATTGCCTCCACATCCCAGTCAGCGGTTTTCAGTTCCTTTTCCACCGGCTGACCGAATGCATCATAAATATGTACACCGTCTCTGCCCAGCACAGCGATCTCCTCGTGCTCCAGCAGGTAATAGTCCCGGGTATATTCCAGGATCGCCGGCACATCCGAGGCAATGAAGCTCTCATCCTCGCCTACGCCGACAATAAGAGGGCTTTCGCACCGGACGGCATAGACCTGTTCCGGATGGTCGGCGAAGATGATGCCCAGGGCATAGGAGCCCTCCAGATCACGGACAGTTTCAGAAATGGTCTGGATGGGGCTGCCGTTATAGCGGTAATCCAGCAGCCTTGCCACAACTTCGGTATCCGTATCGCTGTCAAAGGTCACGCCTTTGGACATGAGATAGTCTTTCAGTTCCTTGTAGTTCTCAATGATGCCGTTGTGGACAATGGTCACTCTGCCGCCGCTGTGGGGGTGGGAGTTTACATCGGACGGTTCACCATGGGTCGCCCACCGGGTGTGTCCGATGCCAACCTGACCGCTGGGTCTGCCCTCCTGTTCCATCCGTTTCTCCAGATCTTTCAGACGACCCTTGGACTTTGCCACAGTGATCGTATTGTTCTGGAAAACGGCAATGCCGGCGGAGTCATAGCCCCGGTATTCCAGCTTAGAGAGACCGTTCATCAGAACATCTGTACAATCCCGTTTTCCCACATATCCAACAATTCCACACATAATCGTGCCTCACTTTCGTTATAGCGCAGCAGAGCATACAGAAAGTCTCCGCTTTCCCTAAAATCATATTTTCCTTGCATGTCAAATGCACATGCTGTCACATACTATAGATTATAACATAATGAAAACAAAAATGCAACTGATTTTTTGGTGAAAATTACGTGATTGGGGTGTGCACGGCAGCAGAGAAAACAAAGGACAGTACAATGTAGGCATCACACCCTACAAAGTGTCGTGCAGTATTCGTAACATGAAACGTACGACTTTGCAGAAAGTGGAGGTGCGGGCGACCATTGGTCGCCCCTACATTGGAACATTCTTGTGTTAAAAACAAAAAAAGACACCGTCTCGAACTTTTGATTAAAGATACTTATGCATTTTAAAATTCTGTTTTATCATACAAAACTTTCTTTTTCAAAAACATAGGAATATTTGCTTGACACTTCGGAAAAGCTGTGATATAATAATTATCGTTGCAGCGCTGGTGTAGCTCAGTTGGTAGAGCAGCTGATTTGTAATCAGCAGGTCGGGGGTTCAAGTCCGTCCACCAGCTCCAATTTTCTACAAAAACATACATATGTTACATGGGGGAGTTCCCGAGTGGCCAAAGGGGGCAGACTGTAAATCTGTTGCTTCTAGCTTCGATGGTTCGAATCCGTCCTCCCCCACCAAAGAACAGGCAGACTCTTCGGGAGTTTGCCTGTTCTTTTTTTCGATTTCATGTGTATGGCTTGTAGATACCAATAAAGGCAACACCGCGCAAAGAGCGCCTGACGGCTTTGTGCGGTGTTGCCTAAAACCATGGGAAAGAGGAAAAGAAATATGGTACGAGAGGATTTAAGAAATGTCGCTATCATCGCCCACGTTGACCACGGCAAGACGACGCTGGTAGACGAAATGCTCAAACAGGGCGGCGTATTCCGTGAGAACCAGGCAGTGGCAGAGCGTGTCATGGACTCCAACGACCTGGAACGTGAGCGCGGCATTACCATCCTGGCAAAAAACACGTCGGTACGCTATGGCGATACCAAGATCAACATCATTGATACCCCGGGACATGCCGACTTCGGCGGCGAGGTAGAGCGTGTTCTGAGTATGGTAGACGGTGCCCTGCTGTTGGTAGATGCCGCAGAGGGTCCTATGCCACAGACACGGTTCGTGCTATCCAAGGCGCTGGAAATGAATCTGAAGATCATTGTTGTGGTCAACAAGATCGACCGCCCGGATGCCCGTCTGGATGAGATCGCAGACGAGGTGCTGGAACTGCTCATGGATCTGGATGCCAGCGAGGAACAGCTGGAAAACACCCCCTTCCTGTACTGTTCCGGCCGTGCCGGTACAGCAAGCTTTGATCCCCACGAGAACGGCACAGATCTGAAGCCTTTGTTTGACACCATTATGTCCTATGTGAATCCCCCGGAGGGCGAGCCGGACGAACCCCTGCAAATGCTCATCTCTTCTATTGATTATAATGAGTATGTGGGCAGAATCGGTATCGGTCGCATTGCACGGGGCACCATCCAGGTGGGACAGCAGGTACTCCTGGGCAACTACCACGACCCGGAGAATGCGCGCCGCAATAAAATTGTATCATTGCTCCAGATCCAGGGCTTACAGCGTGTACCGGCAGAAAATGCAACCGTAGGCGATATCGTGTGGATCAGCGGCATCGAA
The DNA here is from genome assembly GCF_937915125.1 of uncultured Ruminococcus sp. Taxonomy (GTDB): domain Bacteria; phylum Bacillota; class Clostridia; order Oscillospirales; family Ruminococcaceae; genus Ruminococcus_C. The sequence goes on from NZ_CALDMP010000098.1 coordinate 128,915, forward strand.
AACATTTCCATCGGTGACACCGTCTGTGCACCGGATGCCTTTGAGCCACTGCCTTTCACCAAGATCAGCGAGCCGACGGTGGAAATGACATTCAGCGTCAACGACAGCCCCTTTGCCGGACAGGAGGGCAAATTTGTCACATCCCGTCAGCTCCGTGACCGCCTCATGCGGGAACTGCTCCGTGACGTTTCTCTCCGTGTCACCGAAACGGACAGTACCGATGCTTTCCGTGTGGCTGGACGCGGTGAAATGCACCTTTCCATCCTTATTGAAAATATGCGTCGTGAAGGCTATGAGCTGGGTGTTTCCACACCTCGTGTTCTGTATCATGAAGTGGACGGCAAGCGCTATGAGCCCATCGAAGAACTGTCTATTGACGTACCGGAAGAATGCGTTGGCTCTGTTATGGAAAAGCTGGGTGCCCGGAAAGCGGAATTGCAGGATATGCATCCCCAGGGCAGCCGCACTCGTCTCACATTCCTGATTCCGTCCCGCGGTCTGTTCGGCTATAAGAGCGAATTTCTCACCGACACCAAGGGCGAGGGCATCATGAGCAGCGTATTCTACGAATATGCACCTTATAAGGGTGATATCCCCCGCCGCAGCACCGGCTCCCTGATCTCCTTTGAGACCGGCGAGGCAGTCACCTATGGTCTGTTCAACGCACAGGAGCGTGGTTCCCTGTTCATCGGCGCCGGCGTGCCTGTATATGAAGGTATGGTCGTTGGTGCTTCTCCGAAGGCGGAGGATCTGGTGGTCAACGTCTGCAAGCGCAAGCATCTGACCAACACCCGTGCCAGCGGCAGTGACGATGCACTGCGCCTGGTGCCGCCCCGAAATCTCAGCCTGGAGGACTGCCTGGAATTCCTGGCAGATGACGAGCTTCTGGAAGTAACACCGAAATCCCTGCGCATCCGCAAGCAGATTCTCAGCAATCAGCAGCGTGCGAAAATGCGCGGAAAAATCAAATAAGCGGCTGCCATGCAGCTCCTGCCCGATTGCAGCGGTAGCATTTTCCGCTGTATGGCAACACCGCACAAAGAGCGCCTGACGGCTTTGCACGTCATATGCTTGCATCTTTTCCGTCATATTTCACAAAAATGCTCGTGAATACACAAAGTATTCACTCCGCTTTTTGTTTCATCTGACGAAAAATCTGACGGCGCATCTGACGCACAATCTTTGTGCGGTATTGCCGTATACCAGAGAGGAACGAACACTATGAGACAATTTCTGAAAAAGACACTCTGGGCTGCACTTCTGACCGCAGCCTTCGCCCTGACCGCCACTGGCTGCGGCGAACAGGACAAGAACAGCACCGACACTTCTGCCGGAACAACAGCGCAGACACAGGTGCCGGCAGAAAACAATGCTGCCACAGAAGCTGGAAATTCTGCGGAAACCAATGTTTTCAGCTATCAGATGAACGATGACGGTACCGTTTCCATCACCGGCTATTCCGGCATAGAAACCGCACTGAACGTGCCGGCGACCGTTGACGGCTATGTGGTTTCCGCCATCGACAACCACGCCTTTGAGGCGAACTGGGATATCACCAGCGTGACCCTGCCCAACGGATTGGCCGCCATCGGTGAGGGCGCATTTATGGACTGCGGTTCGCTGACTACCGTTACCATTCCGGAGACTGTCTCCCGGATCGACCGTGCAGCATTTGCCGGCTGCTCGATGCTGACTGCCATTTCCCTGCCGGAAACCGTTTCCGTTGTCATGGAAGAAGCCTTCACCGGCTGCGGCAGTCTCACCGACCTGACCATTGCAAACAGTGCGCTGGAATATGACAGATGGGGAATTATTGAGGGTGCAGAACCGCTGAACGTCACTATCACCTGCCCGTCCGGCTCCGCTATCGAGAGCTGGGCAGCAGCAAACGGCATCGCAACACAGGCTCTGTCCTGATGCAGAAAGGATCACCGCTTATGAAATCCATCTGGAACACTTCCCTGACGCTTCTTCTCGCCGGCATGATGCTGACGGCATTTGCCGGATGCGGAAAAAATGACGCTGCATCCAGTTCTTCCGCCGAAAACAGTGCAGAAGATTCCTACACCGTCACCGAGTCCAACCCGGAGGATATGGACTATGCGCTCACATATGAAAGCAAAAAGGTGCCGGATGACATGGCAAAGACCATTGCCACCTATTTCTACGCCATTGATACCCAGAACTATAACCTATATCTGGAACAGATCGACCCTTTGTATCAGGAATCCATGGAGACATTTCTCCAGGAGCAGTACGGCTATGGCATGGAAACAGGGCTGGAGCAGTATCACCAGACGCTGGTGGACTATGCCGGCACGGATGATTTCACCATCACGGGTATGGAATTTGCCCTGGCAAACGAGATACTGGCTGAGAATTTCGAAGAAGATACCGATTTTGTAGCGGAATATCTGGATGCCTACAGTCAGGCATTCGGCGAGGAATTCACCACGCAGCTTCAGGAAGAAGCCACTGCCATTCATGACATTGCAGTAACCATAACCGGCAAGGACGGAGACGGAAATGACCTCACCATCCTGTCGGATCTGGAACTGCTGGTAGTGGAACGGAACGATGGATATCGTATCCTGGGATAAACGACAGACCGAACATAAAAATGCCGGGCGGACTTGTGTTCGCCCGCAATTTTTAAATGGGTGAAATTTATATGGAAATCAATTTTATATTTCGTTCCAATCACCCCTCCACCATTGCTGCGCAATGGTTCCCCTCCCCTTTCAGGGGAGGCAGCTAAGGCTCTCCTGAAAGGGGAGCTGGCACGGCGCAGCCGTGACTGAGGGGTTCGTTCCTCGTAAATTGTAAAAATTGATTTCCGTGCAAAATCCCGGCAATACCTTGACAATTCTTCGGAAAAAGCGTATAATAAAAAGTACCGTGTCGAACGGCTCTATTTTGAATCATTTTTCAAGGCATTCCGCATGTCTTGCAGGAGGGTACCAAGCAATGAACAGAGTATATAATTTCAGCGCAGGCCCGGCAGTGCTGCCGGAAGAAGTTCTGCGTGAAGCAGCAGAGGAAATGCTGGACTATCATGGCACTGGCATGTCCGTGATGGAAATGAGCCACCGCTCCGCTGCTTTTGATGAGATCATCAAGACCGCAGAACAGGATCTGCGTGACCTCATGGGCATCCCGGACAATTACCGTGTCCTGTTTTTACAGGGCGGTGCGTCCCAGCAGTTTGCTGCCATCCCCATGAACCTGATGAAAAATGGCGTGGCAGATTACATTGTCACCGGTCAGTGGGCAAAGAAGGCATATCAGGAGGCACAGAAGTACGGCAAGGCTGTGAAGATCGCTTCCTCTGAGGATGAAACCTTCTCCTATATCCCGGACTGCTCCGACCTGCCCATTGATGATGATGCAGACTATGTTTACATCTGCGAAAACAACACCATCTACGGCACAAAATTCAAGACACTGCCTAACACCAAGGGTAAGCCCCTGGTGGCTGACGTTTCCTCCTGCTTCCTGAGTGAACCGGTGGATGTCTCCAAATACGGCGTTATCTGGGGCGGCGTACAGAAGAACATCGGCCCGGCAGGCGTGGTCATCATGATCATTCGGGAGGATCTCATTCCGGAGACCACTCCCATTGAAAATACACCGACTATGCTGGCATGGAAAACTCAGGCAGACGCTAACTCCCTGTACAATACACCGCCGTGCTATGGCATCTACATCTGCGGCAAGGTATTCAAGTGGATCAAGAAAATGGGTGGTCTGGAAGCCATGCAGAAGCACAATATCGCAAAGGCAAAGATCCTGTACGATTTCCTGGACGAGAGCAAGCTGTTCAAGGGTACTGTCCGCAAGGAAGACCGTTCCCTCATGAACGTTCCCTTTGTCACCGGTGACAAGGATCTGGATGCAAAGTTCGTCAAGGAAGCTGCTGCTGCCGGCTTCGTAAACCTGAAGGGTCACCGCTCTGTAGGCGGTATGCGTGCCTCCATTTACAACGCTATGCCCATCGAAGGCGTAGAAAAGCTGGTAGAATTCATGCGTCAGTTTGAGGCGGATAACGCCTGAGGAAAGGACATCATTTATTATGTATACCATTCAGACACTCAATAAAATTTCCAAGGCTGGTACAGACCGCTTTGATGCAAACTATACGGTGACTGACACCGCAGAAAACCCGGATGCCATTCTGGTACGCAGTGCTTCGCTTCATGAGACCGAATTCGGCGATAATCTGAAAGCCATTGCACGTGCCGGTGCCGGCGTCAACAACATTCCTCTGGATCGCTGCTCTGAGGCTGGCATCTGTGTATTCAACACACCGGGTGCCAATGCCAATGCCGTGAAGGAACTGGTACTGACCGGTCTGCTGCTGTCCTCCCGTAAGGTACCGGAGTCCATCGCATGGGCTTCTGAACTGAAAGACGGCGAAACACCTGTGGCAAAACAGGTAGAAAAGGGCAAGAGCCAGTTTGCCGGTCCGGAGATCCAGGACAAGACTCTGGGTATCATCGGTCTGGGTGCCATCGGTGCACTGGTGGCAAATGCCGCTGTTGCACTGGGCATGAAGGTGGTCGGCACTGACCCGTTCCTGTCCGTCGGTGCAGCACTGCGCCTGAATCCGGCTGTGACTGTTGTCAACGCAAAGGACGATGTCTTTGCTGCGGCAGACTATCTGACCATCCACGTACCTTTCAATGCAGACACCAAGGGCATGATCAATGCGGAGACCATCGCCAAGATGAAGGACGGTGTTCGTGTCCTCAACTATGCTCGCGGCGAGCTGGTAAACGATGACGATATGATCGCTGCACTGGAAAGCGGCAAGGTTGCCTACTACTGCACAGATTTCCCCAACGCAAAGACCTGCAATGTAAAGGGCATTATTGCAACACCTCATCTGGGTGCTTCTACCCCGGAGAGCGAGGACAACTGCGCAAGCATGGCAGCAGATGAGCTCATGGCGTATCTGGAACAGGGCGATATCCGCAACAGCGTAAACCTGCCCAACGCACAGCTCCAGACCGTATACACCAAGGTCTGCGTCATTCACCGGAATGTTCCGGCTATGATCTCCGCTATGACAACTGTGGTTGGCGAAGCTGGTGCAAATATTGAGAATATGCTGAATACCAGCAAGAAGGACTATGCTTATACGATTCTGGACATCGACGGCGTTACCGATGCTATGGTTGACGCACTGAATGCCATTGACGGTGTACTGCGTGTCCGTGTCATTGCCAAGTAATCCTTATTTTACGGCGTCTATTCGGGAAACCGAAACATAATAGATTGCATTTCCAGAGTAGGAAACGGCGCGTTAAGTGTCCGGCAGACGGGGAGTTGCTGCCGGAACGAAAAGTGGAGTTCACTTGCGGTGCCGATTCCGCATCCCGCTGAATGCATCATAAGAAGTCTCTCAGAAAAGCTCCTTATGTGCACGAAGCATCATTTTTATGTGCTGTCCCAGAGGGACAGAAGGAGGTTTTTTCATGAGAGGCTTTTTGTCTATTTTCACAGAATCCGCAAAGGAATTCACCAAGGTGCGCAGTCTGGTGGTCACGGCAATGTTCGTTGCCATTTCCATGGTCATCGAATCCTTTTCCATCGACATCGCTTTTGCAAAACTGAACTTCGCATTTCTCGCCATTGCCGTGATCGGTATGCTGTTCGGTCCGTGCATGGGACTGGTGGCTGGATTCGCCTGTGATATCGTGGGCTATCTGGTACACCCGGACGGCGGTTTCCTGCCCTTGTACGTTCTGGTAGGCGGCTTGCAGGGACTGATCTACGGCATCTGCCTGTATCAGAGGGCAAACCAGCACAGCATTCTGTACACCAACAATTCCACCGGAAAATCCACGGACATTACCCTGTTTCTCCGGGCAATTGCCGCACGGCTGTTGGATGTGGTGCTCATCAATCTGTTGATCAACACAAAGCTGAATCTGCACTACGGATTCATTCCCCAGGAGGCTTATGGTACTGCCATTGTGGCAAGAATTGCGAAAAATATGATCGAACTTGCCATTGACTTGCCCTTGCTTTTCATTCTGCTGCCCATTGCCGCAAAGGCGTACAGCATGATTTTCCGCAAGAATGCTGTCAGAACCACTGCAAGCTGATTCCAATTTAAAAGTAAGCACCGGTCAATAACTCCCGTTCGGAAATGACAACAACACCCGCTGTTCTCGCATCGCTCTGGATGCAAGTGGAACGGCGGGTGTTTTTGTACAACCAATACAGCCGGAAAAAGACATAATCTTCCCTGCTGTCTCATACAATGAGGCAGGATAAGCCGGACAGATTCCGGCAGCTTGCAGGAGGGAAATGGCATGAAACTGACTTGGAAAACCATTGCAAAACGAACCGGCATCGTACTGCTTGCCAGCGGTGTCAGTGTGGCGGCAATTTATTTCGGCGGCACCCGAATTCAGCGTGCGGTGAGCACCATGACTGCGCCGGAAAAGGAAACGCCGGTGATTATTCTGGATGCGGGGCATGGCGGCATGGACGGCGGCTGTTCCTCAGTGAACGACGTCCCGGAAAAGGGCATCAATCTGAACATTCTCCTCAGTCTCCGTGATATGCTGCGGATGGAGGGTTACACCGTGGAGGTTACACGGGACACCGACCGCAGTATTCACGATGAGGGAATCGAGGGTGTTGCCAACCAGAAAAGCTCCGATATGGATAATCGGCTGGCACTGTTCAACAAATATGACAATGCCATTTGCATATCCATCCACCAGAATCAGTTTACCGACCCGGCATATTCCGGTGCCCAGATGTTCTATTCGGACAATGTGAAAGGCAGCAGCGCCCTGGCACAGACCTTGCAGGACGCCTTTGTGGCGCAGATCCAGCCGGAGAATACCCGGGAAATCAAGCTGTGCGGCAAGGAGCTATACTTATGCTATTTCAGCGAGAATCCCACGGTTATGGTGGAATGCGGCTTTTTGTCCAACCCGGAGGAGGCAGCCCTTCTGGAGACAGAGGAATATCAGCAGAAGGTGGCATTTACCATTTTTTCGGGGCTGAACCAATATTTTGACCAGAAATGAAACAGAATACATGCAAAAATGCTGTATCGTTGGAAAACGGTACGGCATTTTTTTGCATATTGCAGGATTGCAGAGGCGAACTGCGTTCGCCCGGAAATTCCCAGAAAATAGCCAACGGGCGAACACAGTTCGCCCCTACAGCAGCGCGATTTTATAGATGAGACAAAAGAATTTGATTTCCGTATTTTTAAACCTGTGCAGTTGAAAGTGAAGGCTTGATATGGTATAATCATAGTGAGACCTTGTAGGGGCGGATATCATCCGCCCGCATCATATTGAATTTTTGACGTAACATGAATCAAATTAGGAGCGATAAACCATGCCAAAACCCAAAACCATCTACCGCTGCACCGAGTGCGGCTATGAAAGTGCCAAATGGAACGGCAAATGCCCGTCCTGCGGCGCATGGAATACCTTAGAAGAAGACGTTCCCCTGCCCGTGCCCTCCGGCACAGGCAATGCTCGGCGGAAACCGGTAGACCTGACCGATCGCATTCAGGAGCTCCAGGATGTAGACACCTCTGCGGATGTTCGCTATCACACTGGCGTAGGCGAACTGGATCGTGTCCTGGGCGGCGGTCTGGTACGAGGTTCCATTGTCCTGCTGGGCGGTGAGCCGGGTATCGGAAAAAGTACCCTGCTCCTGCAAATCTGCCAGTATTTCGGCGAAGAGCACTCAGTGCTGTATGTCTCCGGGGAAGAATCCGCCAAGCAAATCAAGCTCCGTGCCCAGCGGCTGGGCGTAACCACAGAAAGCCTGTATCTGCTGACCGTCACAGATGCCCAGAGCATCTGCGATACCATTGCATCCTGCAAGCCGGATATTGTCATTATCGACTCCATCCAGACCATGCATATGGAAGAGATCTCCTCCAGCCCAGGCAGTCTTACTCAGGTACGGGAGTGCACCAATCTGTTTATGCATACGGCGAAACAGCTGGATATTCCCATCTGGATCGTGGGACATGTGAACAAGGACGGCGCCATTGCCGGGCCCAAGGTCATGGAGCATATTGTGGATACTGTGCTGTACTTCGAGGGCGAACGGAACTTGTCCTACCGGATGCTCCGGGCAGTGAAAAACCGCTACGGTTCTACCAATGAAGTCGGGGTTTTTGAGATGCAGGACAGCGGTCTCCACGAAGTGCCCAATCCCTCGGCAATGCTGCTGGACGGCAGACCCCAGAACGTTTCCGGCACCTGCGTCACCTGCATGATGGAAGGCTCTCGTCCCATTCTGGCGGAAATTCAGGTGCTTGCCACAAAGAGTGGTTTTTCCGCACCAAGGCGACAGACCCAGGGCTTTGATTACAGCCGCATGATCATTCTCATTGCGGTACTGGAAAAGCATCTGGGGTTGTTTTATGGCACATTGGATGTGTATCTGAACGTGGTGGGCGGCTTCCGGCTGGACGAACCTGCGGGTGATCTGGCAGTAGCGCTGTGCCTGTTTTCCTCTCTGGTGGACAAGCCCATCTCTGAGAAAACCGTGGCATTCGGCGAAGTGGGCTTAGGCGGCGAAGTCCGTGGAATATCCCACATCCGGCGGCGTGTACTGGAGGCGGAACGCATGGGCTTCACCCGGTGCATCGTACCCCAGCAGTGCCTGCATGAACTGAAAGGCGGTTCGTATCAGATCAAAATTGCCGGGGTGCGGAATCTGCGCCAGGCGTTTGCGGTGCTGGAGAAGGATGCCAGAGAAAAAGCAAATTGATTTGGTCAAAATATGAAAGGAGCTTTTTGTATGAAATCTTGGAAACGATTTTTTGCAGCAGTGACTGCCGGACTGCTCTGTGTGGGCGGTATGCCAGCGCTACAGGCAATTTTGCCGGATGTGAAAATATTGGCAAGTGCAGCAACATATACATTTGGAAATTTAAGTTATAAGATTCTGGAGGACGAAACTATCGAGATCACAGATTGTGATACATCCGCAGTAAAAGCAGAAATTCCAGCAGAAATTGACGGAGCCCCAGTGACACGTATCGGGGATTCTGCTTTTCAGAAGTGTACCGAACTGGCTTCTGTCACCATTCCAGACAGTGTGACCAGCATCGGAGATGAAGCTTTTGGAGACTGTACCAGCCTAACCTCCATCACCATCCCGGACAGTGTCACAGAAGTCGGCGGCGGCGTATTTTTTCAATGTGAGAAATTACAATCCGTTGAACTCTCCAATCAGATGACGACATTACCTTTTTATTATGATACCCAAACCCTGGGCTACAGCGGTTTCTTTGCAGGTTGTTACAGTCTGACTGAGATCACGCTCCCGGACAGTGTGACAAGTATTGGAAAGGCTGCTTTTCATAGATGTAGAAGTTTGACCACCATTACAATTCCAGAAAGTGTAACGAATATTGAACAATGGGCATTTGAGGACTGTTATGCACTGTCCTCCATTACGCTCCCGGAAAATGTGACGAGCATCGGGGAAAGAGCGTTTGTCAGCTGCTACGCGCTGGCTTCCATCAACATTCCGGACAAGGTGGAAAGCATCGGCGCCAATGCATTTAGCTACTGTGAAAGTCTGACTGCCATCCAGATTCCAGCAAGTGTAACGCGCATCGGTTTTTTTGCCTTTTGGGACTGCGACAATCTGACTGCCATTACCGTCTCCCCCGATAATCCGGTCTATGCAAGCTATGACGGTATTGTATATGATAAAAACCTGGAAAACATCATAGAAGTTCCATTCGGCATACAGCAATGCACCATTTCAGATCGTGTCACAGAAATAAACAACACTTCATTTTACTTGCATCTGAATCTGGTCTCTGTCACCATTCCGGATAGTGTGACAAGCATCAAAAGCGGTGCGTTTTCCATGACTGCATTATGCGATAACCAAACTGGTGTAAAGTACGCAGACAACTGGGTAATCGACTGCGATGAAGATATCACCACTGCGGAACTCCGCCCGGAAACAAAGGGCATCGGAGATAGCGCGTTTTATGAATGCGCAGATCTGAGCACCATCACAGTTCCAGATACTGTGACCAACATTGGCAGCGGCGCATTTCAAGGCTGCAACAATCTGACTGATGTCTACTATGCCGGAACCATCGACCAGTGGCAAACGATTACCATTTCAGAAGAAAAAAATGAACCCTTATTCTATGCCACCATCCATTGCAGTGACGGTGACATTGCACCGGAAATACGCCTAGGCGATGTTGATGCCAGTACCGCCGTTGACCCCGATGACGCCTACCTCTGTCTCCTCGCCTATGCAAAGCAATCCGTGGGCAGCGATTCCGGATTGACCGTCGCACAAATGAAAGCGGCAGATGTGGACGGCGACGGCAGTATCACTCCAAATGATGCTTACTATATTTTGTTGTATTATGCGAAACAATCCGTGGGACAGGATGTGACGTGGGAAGATATCCTGTAATTTAAAGATTATGAAAAGGAGTTTTTGAGGATGAAATTTTGGAAACGTGCTATGGCAGCGGTGACTGCCGGATTGCTTTGTGTGAGCAGTGTACCGGTAATACAGACGATTTTGCCGGAGACAGAGCTCACCGCAGATGCCATTTACAGTCACCACGACACATATGACATTTTCAGCTTTGACGAATATTTTTCGGATGATGCCGTAAGTCTGGAACCCGGCACAGGCACCCATATCTGGATCACCGGCTGTGATGCTTCGGTGACTTCTGTGGAGATTCCCAGCGAGATCAACGGTGTTCCCGTGACGGGCATTGCTTCAGGGGCATTTCAGGCGTGTACTTCCCTGACAGATGTCAGCATACCGGACAGCGTTATGGATATTGGCACAGACGCCTTTTTGAATACGCCGTTGCTGGCAGAAGCAGAAGCGGCGGCTGTGGACGGCTTTGTGGTGGTGGACGGTTTTTTGCTGGAGAGTGAACAGCAGGGAGAGGTGGTCATTCCGGCAGAAGCAGGCGTAAAAACGATCACCAGTGGAGCATTCAATCGGGAACTGACCAGCATTGTTTTACCGGAGGGGCTGGAACGAATCGGAAATGCGGCGTTTTATTTTTGTGAAGATCTGGGAAACGTGACCTTGCCGGAGAGTCTGGAGAGCATCGGCGCTTCTGCATTTTATCATTGCACCAGCATGACAAAGATCGTCATTCCAGATCATGTCACAAGCATAGAAGAATCTGCATTTGCAGAATGCCTGTGCCTGACAAATGTTACACTTCCGGCAAATCTAACGAGAATCGAGGACGCTCTCTTCCGTACTACAAATCTAACGGAGATCAATCTGCCGGAGACACTGACGGATATCGGAAGCAGCGCTTTCCTCGGCTGTGATATCACCTCTGTTGTTATACCAGATGGTGTTACCAGAATTGCCAACAGTACATTTCGACTTTGTGATAAGCTGACCAGCATCACCTTGCCGTCAAATTTGAAAAGCATCGATGCCCTGGCTTTTTATAACTGCACCCAGCTGACAGAGATCATCATTCCCGACAGCGTAACAAGTATCGGAAATTTCGCATTTGAGGATTGTACCAGTTTGACAGATATCAATATTCCCGAAACGCTGATGAATTTTGGCGTTCAGGTATTTGATGGAACTGCCTGGCTAGAAGTAAAGCGTGCGGAAAATCCTCTGGTGATTCTCAATGGCGTGGTCATTGACGGCACCACCTGCTCCGGCGAAGTGGAGATTCCAACAGATATTGTGAAAATCGGACCCCAGGCATTTTATCAGTGTACAACACTGACCGGCATTACCATACCAGAGCATGTCATTGTCATTCAGAAAAGTGCATTTTACGGCTGTGAGAATCTCAAAGAAGTGATTCTTCCAGATTCGGTAACACTCATCGGGCAAATGGCATTTGATGGCTGTACAGCTCTGACAGACGTGTATTATGGAGGCAGTTCTGCACTTTGGAACAATATCAAACTGTACAGTGATAATGAACCGTTGAACAATGCCGCTATGCACTACGGCATTTCTTACCAGCAGGCAGAGGATAATACATTTGTCGTAAGCGGATGCGATACCGACACAGCAGAAGCGGAAATTCCCGCAGAACTGATGGGAATGCCTGTAATCGGAATCAGCAGCAATGCATTTGCAGCATCCGGTCTCACTAGTCTGACCCTGCCGGGCAGCATTGTCCAGATCGAAGCGAATGCGTTTAACGACTGCACGCAGCTGAACCATGTGTATTATGCCGGAACTATGGCACAGTGGCAGGAAATTCTGATTTCGGATACAGGAAACGGCATTCTTTCCTATGCCACCATCCATTGCAGTGACGGTGACATTGCACCGGAAATACGCCCCGGCGATGTTGACGACAATTCTACCACCGACCCCAACGACGCCTACCTCTGTCTCCTCGCCTATGCAAAGCAATCCGTAGGCAGCGATTCCGGATTGACCGTCGCACAAATGAAAGCGGCAGATGTGGACGGTGACGGCAGTATCACTGCAAATGACGCCTACTATATCCTGCTGTATTATGCGAAACAATCCGTTGGGCAGGATGTGGCGTGGGAAGATATCCTATAATTTGAAGATTATGAAAAGGAGTTTTGAAAGATGAAATTTTGGAAACGTGTTACGGCAGCTGTGACTGCTGGTCTGCTGTGTATCGGTATTGCCCCTGTAGTCCAGACGGCTCAGCCGGAGATGGAAATTACGGCGAATGCGGAAATTGATGACGGTTTGAAATATGGGGTCACATTCAGCGGAAACATTTCAATTACACAATGTATTACTTCTGCAACAGAAGTGGAGATTCCGGCTGAGATCGATGGAATCGCAGTAACTATTATTTGGAATTGTGCATTTGAATATTGCTCCAATCTGACTTCTATCATCATTCCAGACAGTATCACAACGATTGAAAGGAATGCGTTTAAGAATACGCCCTTATTAAATAATCAGACTGGTATCAAATATGCAGATACATGGGTGATAGACTGCGATACCGATGTGACTACTGCAGAATTCAAAGCAGGAACAAAGGGAATTGCAGACGAAGCGTTTCAGGACTGCACCAATCTGACTTCTGTTGTTATTCCAGACGGCGTAACAAGTATTGGCGAATCTGCATTTGCAGGCTGCGAAAATTTAGTCTCCGTTACCATTCCGGACAGCGTCACAAGCATCGGAAAGAATGCGTTTTCGGGTACCCCCTTGCTGAATGAGCAGACTGGCATCAAATATGCGGATACGTGGGTCATTGGCTGCGATGCAGATGTGACCACCGCAGAATGCAAGGACGGAACAAAAGGCGTTGCTGGAAATGCATTTTACAACTGTACAAATCTGACTTCGGCTGTCATTCCCGATAGCATGGTTGGCATCTCGTCAGGTGCCTTTCGCGGCTGTGACAATCTGAAAGCTGTATACATCACAGATCTTGCAGCGTGGTGCCGGATGAACATTGGCAGCTATGATTCAAATCCGCTATACTATGCACAAAAACTTTATCTCAATGATGTTCTTGTAACAGAGCTTACTATTCCTGACAGCGTGACAAGCATTGAAAAATCTACATTCAGCAAGTGCAGAAGCCTTACCACTGTTACCATTCCAGACAGCGTCACGAGTATCGGAAATTTTGCATTTATATCCTGCAGCAACCTTGCCAACATTTCCATGCCGAACAACTTGAAAAGCATTGGACGTTCTACATTTAATGGCTGCTACCGGCTGACTGGGGTGGAGATTCCAGACAGTGTGACAAACATTGGAGACACCGCATTTGTGAATAACATCAGTCTGACCACAATCACCATTCCAGACGGTGTGACAAGTCTGAAAGAGCACTTATTTCTTGGCTGTACTAAGCTGACTTCTGTTACCATCCCGAAAAGCGTGACCAGTGTGGAAGAATGTGCATTTTATGACTGCAATGCGTTGGCAGATATTTATTACGGCAGTACCCAGGACGCATGGAATACCATTGTTTTCTCCACCGGCAATGACGCACTTACAAGTGCCACCATTCATTTTGCAGACGGCACAGTCCAGGAAGGCTATCTTCCGGGAGATGTGGACAGCAGTACCGCCGTTGACCCCGATGACGCCTACCTCTGTCTCCTCGCCTATGCAAAGCAATCCGTAGGCAGTGATTCCGGATTGACCGTCGCACAAATGAAAGCGGCAGATGTGGACGGTGACGGCAGTATCACTGCAAATGATGCTTACTATATCCTGCTGTATTATGCAAAACAATCCGTGGGGCAGGATGTAACCTGGGAAGAACTCCTGGGATAAAGCCACTAAAGACGCAAAAAAACCGGAACGACACAGATCATTCCGGTTTTGTTTATGCTTATGGCAATACCGCACAAAGATTGTGCGTCAGATGCGTCGTCAGATTTTTCGTCAGAT
>NZ_CALDMP010000099.1 GCF_937915125.1 uncultured Ruminococcus sp.
ATTACACTTCTGGTTGCGTTGATGTTTTTTAGTGGTGAGTTTTACGGATTGAGGATAAAGAAAAAATTTGTTACTGCCTGCAAATCTGTACTGGAAAATCGGGAAGATTTTATTGCTGCCTGTAAGCAGGTTCGGAATATTCTTTCAGACTGTACAGCTTTTGAGAAACAGGTCACAGAACTGTACGCTCAGCATGATGACATCACCAAAACCATGCAGGAATATATCAGAAGAAACGCCACAAAACCACAGAGGCAGGATGAGTACAACGAGCAATACGAAAAGTATGAGCAGAAATCATATGAAATAAAAAAGGACATTTCAGCCGTACAGGCAAAAATTGCCCGCCGGCTGTCACGAAAAGAACTGCTTGACGCAATGATGCGTGAACTGGAAACTGCCGACCTCACATTACCGCAGTTTGATGAAAAGCTGTGGCGGATTATGGTGGAAAATGTGACTGCAGGGCTGGACGGCGAAATGCTGTTTAAGTTCCGCAACGGAATTGAAGTAACAGTGAAATAGATATGACGACACCCCACTGGGCTGGCAGACTGGATTATGGTCTGCTTGCCTGTTGGGGTGTTTTTTTCTTCAAGTAAATGCAACCACAATGCAAAAATATGAACCATTTTAACGATAATCGTTTTCTTGTTAGTAGTAATATTACACTTTAACTTGAAAATCAATAGCTTTTTGATAATTTCTCTACCTAACCACTTTTATTTGTTTTTATCCTGAATCTTTCAAGAAATCACCAACAAGAACGAGATACTCCGAAATCTCCGGGAATCCATTGTTCTTGCATCTGATATGACAGAGTTGAAATCAAAACGTGATGCCGCAAATAACGAGGTGCTGTTCTTGGCGGACATTGTCGAGAAGCTGATCGCTGGGAACGCCCGTATCCCACGGATCAGAAGGAGTACAATAAAAAGTACAAAACTGCGATGGAGCGATATGAAGCCGCAAAAGCGTCTTACGACAGCATTATCGCTCAGATAGCCGAGGAACACAAGCGGATTCAGAGAACGAAAAGTTTCATTCAGAATGTTCAGAAACTGGGCGTGACCACCGAGTTCGATGAAACGCTCTGGGAGTTGCTGGTGGATAAGGTCGTTGTGTATGGGAAAAATGACATTCGGGTGGTGTTTAAGAAGTAAGATAAAATGATAGGGGCTGCTGGTATCGTGTGGTTGGCTTCCACATGGTATCAGCAGCCCCTTTTTCGTTTATATCGGTGTCAACAATTCAACACGTTTTAGTGTCCTTGGTCTTGCCTTTCCCGATACTCCGACGGTGTCACCCCCATCTGTGCCTTGAACTGGCGCATAAAATGTGTGGCGTGACGGTAGCCGCACTGCTCTGCGATCTCACCGATGCGCAGGTCAGTCGTGGTCAGCAGCGTGACCGCCTTTTCCATCCGTGCCTGCACCAGATCGTCGATAAAGCGGATGCCGAACTGCTTTTTGTAGAGCTTTTGCAGATAGCTGACGCTGATGTTCATGCGCTCTGCCATGCCCGTCTGATTCCAGTCGAGCCCCGGATCACGGTGCAGCTCCTTGTGGAGCTTTCTGAGCAGGGAGAGGTCAATGGTTTTCGGCGCATCGGCGGACTGTGCGCCCTGCTCCAGCGCGGTGAGCATCTCATTCAGCTCCTCCTCCGTGCCATTCCCGATCTTGCCGCTTTGATAGAACAGCTCCGGCAGATAGGCAAGATCGGCAGTCTCCTGCATCTTCTTCATCATCACATCGAGCTTTGTGACGATATGCTCTGCCTGTGCATCGGCAGTTCCTTTTTGCTGCAATGGGAACACGGCCGCAAAGGTCTTTTCGCTGATGCGGGCGGCGGTCAGTGCCTTGCTGTCGAGCAGGCAGAGCGCCCCTGCCACCAGAAGCTCCGAACGCAGCATACTGTTCGATAGCGAGGCGCTTTTCTTTCCCTGCACGGCAAGCAAACGGCTGATCGTCAGGAGCAAAATGCCGAGCAGTTTTCCCGTATTGTCATGCAGATACTGCAAAAGCCCCTTCCGGCTGAGAAGTCCAGTCATGGTATCATGCAGCGAAGTCTGTTCCACAATGGACTGGAGGTAGTCTGTATACATCTTCTTTTGCAGCGTCCGCAGGCCATTTGCGAAGGCATCGAGATAGGTGACAAGGAGCTGTGAGATGCGGAATCGGACACCGGGCGAAAAGGAGATCACGCAATAGCCGTAATTTCGCAGGATATAATGCACCGGCAGCACATACAGCAGCATCGGTTCATGCGGTGTCATGAGCGCCGGAATCAGATGCTCCGTGAAAAAACGGACATGGCTCTGTGACGGCAGCGAAATGCGTTTGGACAATACCAGCTCCGCCTGTGCAGAATATCCCTCGCTGCGGTAGTCCTCCGGCGCCTGCACATCGCCAGCCCAATCTTCACACAGGCAGATGTCGAGCGTCTGAAACCCCGTGAGGATATGCGCCGTCCGGTCGGCGGCATCAATGAGATCGTCAAGGCTTTCAATATCCGACATTTTGGCGATATAATTGGTCGTGGTCTTCATTTCGTGTAATTCGGAATCCTCAAGCGTTTTTTTGACATACGCCTGCACCTGCAGGAACGTCCGGTCATCCGCTGCACGATCGACACAGCCGCAGCTTGCACCGCAGATCAGGTCAAGCGTTTCATTTGTCGGTGTGACCGTTTCGCCAAGGCGTGCAAGAAGTGCTTCTGCCGCTGTCCTTCCGAGCAGACGACTCTGTCCGCCGATTGTGGTAATGGTCGGGAAATGTGCCAGCGCCGCCAGATGCGCATCATAGCCCGTGATGCGGATGTCATCCGGGATCTTCATCCCGCCGGCTTCGAGGGTATCGCAGAGGTTCGCCGCCATGACGTCATTCGCACAGACAACGGCATCCGGCTTCCTGCGTTTCCCGGTAAGAATCTCCTCTCCGAGCTTCATTGCACTTTCTTTCCAGAAATCGCCGTAAACGATGTCCGTTTCTACACGAAACAGCTCTGCCGCTTCCATGAATCCTGCAATGCGCTCCTCCGAATCCGCATCGCCCTCGAATCCGGAAAGGCACAGGAGCCTGTGGCACCGGTGCTGCTCGATCAGGTGCGCCGTCATGTCATAGAATACCCTTTTCTGCGGGATCTGTACGGTATCGAATCGGTAGGAGGTACCGCCTGTGTCGATGCAGGGTACGCCTATCTTGTGGATCCGATCTGCGATGCACTGTTTCAGTGCCGTTTTCTTGAATAGGTGCGATACGAAAATGATCCCGTCCAGCTTTACCGCTTCGATCAGAGTGAAGATATTCTCCTCCCCAGTGGTGTAGTCATTATGCGGAAAATGGTCATGGGCATTGGTCGTGTTCGTCATGACGAGCACATCATACCCATAGGATGCTGCTGTTTCATAGACCGCTTCGATCAGTTCTGTCTGCAAGGGATCAATGATCGCCGGAATGAGAATGCCGATCTGTTTCATATAGTCACCGCCTTTTCCTCATTATAACAGCTTCTGCACCGCCTGTCAACCATCTTTGCGGAAAATGGTAGTAAAATTGCGGAATATGTGATTGCTTTGCAATGGAAACTGTGCTATCATAGATACAACAGGTAACGTAAATATGAACGATCACATTTCAGACAGGAGGAATTGATATGAAACATCATAAACTGACGGCTCTGCTTGCGGCGCTCACAATGGCAGTCTCCGTAATGCCGAGCATCCCGGCAATGCAGGTCACAGCGGCAGGTGCGGACACATTCAGCTACCCAGTGCAGGAATTCCGCTTCGGCATCGGTGACACGAACCGCAGCATCACCGTTTCCGGCACAAACAGCGGCGACTATGTCAGCTCTGCGGAATTTCTCGGAAACCGTACGCAGAAGTGGTATCTAAACTACATTGCAAGCGGCGTGTACGAGATCGTGAACTCCCAGACTGGCTATGTTCTGACGAAT
Organism: uncultured Ruminococcus sp.; assembly: GCF_937915125.1. Lineage (GTDB taxonomy): Bacteria > Bacillota > Clostridia > Oscillospirales > Ruminococcaceae > Ruminococcus_C. The sequence goes on from NZ_CALDMP010000099.1 coordinate 3,958, forward strand.
GAAGGCGGTCTTGCAGTGACTTCACCTGACACAGACGGTGCAAACCAGCGCTGGCAGATCACGGCGGTATCACAGGACTTTGAGGGCAATGATCTCTACTACAAGATCGTCAGCAATGCCGACAGCACATCAGCACTCACCTTCGATACCGAAAGCAATTCCTTTTCGGTGGACAGCTACACGGGCGCTCTGTACCAGACTTACAAGCTGAATCTGGACGGTCTGGAGGGATTTGCCGGAAACTGTTTGGTGAACGGCAAGGAGAAGGCCGGAACGATCGGCGGTCTGCTCGGTGAGACAGTGTTCTGCGATACGGTGGAAAAAGCGGTCGCAGCGCTCGACAGCACGGAGCCGAAAACCGTTGTTGTCACCGCAAATCTGAACTTTGTGAACCAGGGCAAGGATAAGCAACGGATCCGTGATGACAAAACGCTTGTCGGTTCATATAAAGCGAACACGATCACAGACTGCCTGCTTCGCAATGATGATTTCTGGGGCAAGGACGACCGCCCGTCGCAGAATATCGTGATCCGTAATATGACATTCCGTGGGGAGTATCTGAACAGTGACGGCTCCGGAAATCTTCTTCTGCAATTCTACGGTGTGCGCAACCTCTGGCTCGACCACAACAGCTTCAGTGCTTCCTTCGCACAGAACAGAGATCATGAGGTCGGAAAATTCGTCTGGATCAACACGCCTTCCGAGGGTTGGTCGGACGGTAAGTACAACGGCTATAATCCAGACTACATCACCGCCTCCTATAACAATTTCCTGAACCGCTACTGGACATTTGCGTTTGGCTCCCAAAACAAGGACACCTCCCGTCTGCACACCACGCTCATGTTCAACAAATGGGAGCAGTGTTCCAGACGCTGCCCGCAGTATTCCAACGGCTATGACCACAATTACAACAACTATCACACTGTGACGAACGGCTCAAATCCCAACAAGTCCTCGCAGGTCATCGGCGGTGAGGGGTCGAGAGTCATCAATGAGAACTGCCGCTTTGAAGGCTATACCGGCAATGAGCTTGACCCGGACAGAAACTCCTGCATTTCCTTTACGGATAAGGGCTCTTATACCGCAGGCAACCCTTCCGGAGCAGTTTCACCCATCAACTTCACCAACCATAAGAGCGATACCTGGAAGGTCACGGACTGCTACGGCTATCATCTGGTTTCTGCCTATAATACGAACAATACCGACATCAAGGCGTTCTGCAATGCCTATTCCGGTGCGTGGAATGCGTACAGCAAGATCCACTACATCACCGACGAGGAATGCGAGAACTACGTCAGCACTTCTTATGAACCGCCTCATCTGAAAGAGATCGAGGTCGGCGGCGCACCGGTCGGAAACCGTGAGGGTGCAGTTCTGGACGAGGGCGCACTCTACATGATCAAGAATGTGAACAGCGGACTGTATCTTGATGTGGATGGCGCAAAAGCAGAAAACGGTACAAACGTGCAGCAGTGGGGTGCAACTGAACCCGGCACACAGAACACCTTCAGAGTCATTTCCGCAGGTGACGGCTACTATTATCTGGTCAGCCAGGTCGGTGACAAGGCGACCTATTTCCTCGAAGTCGCAGACAACAGTCTGGAGAACGGCGCCAATGTGGGACTTTGGAGCGAGACCGGCGTAGACTGCCAGAAGATCAAATTCTATGAAGTTTCCGACGGCACCTATATGCTCCTCACGAAGCAGACCGGCGACAAGAAATGCCTCGGTGTGCAGGCGGCAAGCAAGGAAGTCGGCGCCAATATCGTGCAGTGGCAGACAACGATCAGCGATACCTCCCAGCACTGGACGCTCGAAAAGGTCGAGAACGAAGGCTGTGCAATGGATACCTCCAAGACCTATATGTTCGAGAATGTGAACAGCGGTCTGTTTATGGACGTGGCATACGCAGGCACAGAGGACGGCACGAATGTATGGCAGTGGCGCGGAGACACGGAGAATCCCGGTACGAACAATACCTTCACTCTGAAACAGTTCGGTACTTCTCATATGTACTACATCATGAGCTGTCTTGGTGACTACTGCCTGAAAGCAGAAAACGGCGATAACGGCGGCAATATCTTCCTGACACCGTATAGCACGAAGGACAGCTCGATGCTTTTCAAGTTCGTGAAGAATCCTGACGGCAGCTACAATATCCTCACGCACGCATCCCGTGACAACTGCCTTGTGGAGATCGCCAATGCCGGAACTGGTAACAGAGACAATGTGGCACAGTGGGAAGCAAACGGCAACAATTGCCAGAAATGGGATCTGGTCGAGGTCACGATCGAGGAGCCGGAGGTCGCCTGTGATGTGAACATGGACGGTTCCTTCAATGTGGCTGATGTCGTGCTTCTTCAGAAGTGGCTGCTGGCAGTGCCGGATACACATCTTCCCAACTGGAAGGCCGCAGATCTTTATGAGGATGATAAACTCAATGTGTTTGATCTTTGCCTAATGAAGCGGGCATTGCTGAATCAGACAGCATAAACGCATATCTCGGTATCCGCACCTTCACCGAATGGATATGATCTTATAGGGTATTCCTTTTTGGGACAGATCAGAAACACCGTACTCAAGGGTAAAAGATGTGACTGCAGGGCTGGACGGCGAAATGCTGTTTAAGTTCCGCAACGGAATTGAAGTAACAGTGAAATAGATATGACGACACCCCACTGGGCTGGCTGACTGTATTATGGTCTGCTTGCCTGGTGGGGTGTTTTTATGCCATTTTTGCAAATGCACCCTTTTTTTCACGGAAATTCAATAAAAAAACGATAGGTAGGAGTTATCGTTTCGGAATTGAATTTTGCACCCCCTATCGTTTCAGAATTACTGCACATATCCGACCAATCGTTTCGGAATTGAGAGCAAATACCGTAACAGCGTTGTTTGGGCAAAAATAAATGCACCCTAATTTTGTATCAAAATTAGAGTGCTAATATGGTGGACGAAACGCAACACAAAGCGAACCGGTTTACATATTTGTTACACCGTTTATTATAGCCTTATCTTTGCGATATAACACTAAAACTGAGTAATATATATTTTATCATATATTTTGTTGATTGTCAAGTGAAAAGTAGACTGTCATATTCGGATGTCTGCTTTTTTAGTGACAATATTCTTGTATTTATCGTTATAGCACAAATTATATGCAATATTTTTGTGCAATCATACAAAAGTGCATCAAAATGATATTTTACTATTGACAAACACTTCAAAATGGTGTATAATAATATTGTAATCAAGAGAGATTACAATACAACAGCCAGAGCGGCGGAGGATAATAAAATGAGAAAGTACAATCTGAGCAGCATCATGAAGAGAGCATGGGAAATCATAAAGAAGCATCATTCCAGCAAAAGCAACGCTCTGAAGCTTGCTTGGATTGAAGCAAAAGCAACAATCGCAGAAGCAGCTAAGCCGGTGTTTAACGGTGTGGCGATTGTAGATAGCTTCAAGTTTGTACTTTGGGAAAAGTACGGTAAGCGTCGGATCTACATCAACGGATACGGTGACTGCATTGGAAAAAAAGGCGGATACATCGATCTTGACCACGACAATTACATTGCAGCTACAGGAAAAGCGAAGTCCGCAGCAGATACTTTTATGGAAACATATCGTTTTGCATAAGTATAAATCAACATAAATTGCTTACCTATCGGCGACACGGGGAGAAAGTGAGTATATTATGAAAAACACAGAACTGAAAGCATTTGTAGAAAGCATCCTGGCATCATCCGCAAAGCCGGAATGCAAAATCGAATTTACGCAGCACGGAAACGGTTACTGCGTATGCGTAAGAGCCCCGCACAGCGGTGAGCGATATGCAAAGGTAAATGGTGTTGTAACATACACACCGTTTACAGAGTACAGCATGCCTGCAAAATTTAATGTGTGGGGCATTCAGAGAAAAGAAGCAATCGAAAACGAAATCGCATCTTTCCTGCGGTTTTATACCTACCTTGCTGCATAAGATCATGGGTAAACCTAAAAACGACATCACAGGCGCACGCTTCGGGCGTCTGGTTGTCGTAAAATATTACGGCAACAGTGCGTGGGAGTGCATTTGCAACTGTGGAAATACAACAGTTGTGAAAACATCAAATCTCACAAACGGTCACACAACATCATGCGGATGCAAGGCAAAAGAGCAGTCTGTAAAAAATGGTTTGGCATCACTGCAAGACCTCACTGGTAAGAGGTTTGGAAAGCTTAAAGCCGTGGAATATGATGAAGAAAAGAAAAAATGGAAGTGCAAATGCGACTGTGGGAACATATGCTATGTTGCACAAAACAATCTATGCAGAAAGAAAAGAAACGTTGTATCTTGTGGATGCATGGTGTCTCTGGAAAACGCAAATGACACAAACATTGTTGGAGGTACAAATATAGGAAATATCAGATCTATCACTGTGTCAAAAAGATCAAGTACTGGTATCAGAGGCGTGTATTTTTGCAAATCTAAAGGGAAATACGTTGCTCATATAGGATTCCAAGGTAAACAGTATACGTTATGCACATCATCTGATATAAATGAGTGCATAGCTGCCAGGAAAGAGGCTGAAAATCGTATTTTCGGCGAATTTTTAGAATGGTATGAAAAGGAGTGTGGAAAATGAAGTTTGACACTTTTAAGAAACTATATACAGAAGCAAAAGAGTACGACAACTTGGAAATGTATATCTCAGAACGAGGATGGCAGGAATGGATGGACAGTTATGCAGATGCAAATGATATCACTTCTGTATTGACTGATATATACACAATGTCAAACGGAGGCGTGGAAGAGCTGTGCTTCGTTTCTCGAATGAAAATGAAAGCACTTGCAAATATGGTAGAACTGCCATATACCACAATTCAGCGCTGGAAAGCCGCTGAAATACCAGAGAGAGACAAAATGCTAATTTCGTTTGCAATTGTAAACAACAAATAAAAAACCCGGCGATACCGCAGGAAATTTATCCTGTAGTACCGCCGGTTTTTTTAGCTCATTTTGTCGATTGATACGTACCCTGTCACATACTTCCCAGCCGGAGTCTTGCCACAATAATCCGCACGAGTTGTAATGCGGTATCTGCCATTTTTGCAGATTTTCCCGTCATAGATGTAGTACGTACCACCTCGCAGACGGCTTGACGGTGTAGCCGTGGACTCATTCGCAAACAGCTGCGCCTGATCCGCAATCTGTACCGCTTCGCCTTTCTTCCAGTCTGTACGGTATTTTTTCCCGCTTGTTTCCGTCTTAGTGGACGTCGTACCAATCTTCGCATCCACATCCGCCAAAAATTTCATCCAGTTCGTACCGCTATTCGTATCCGAACCGCCCTTTGCCTTTGGTACGAACCACTTCGGGCAGACCTTTCCGGTCACATCGAAATGCCGGATCACGCCGCCTTTTTGCGGGTTCAGCCCATATTTCCTGCACAGCTGCGCAGTCAGTTCCACAAGGCTGTTGTAAGTGGCGGCGCTGAATTTCCCAGTTGCATCCGGGTGGCACGTCTCAATGGACACCGTATAGCTGTTTGCCTGATTTGTGCACCAGCTGACTTCTTCGTCCGGGATGCAGCAGATCACTTCACCCTGCAATCCAACAATGTAATTGCTGGAGACAGCCCGGTCTGTCGAATTAAAATAATTCCGGTTCGCCATGGCGGAGCTTCCGGGATTGCCAACCCAGTGAACGGCAATGGCAGTGGTTTTCTTCCGCTTGGTGCCCTGGCGGTTGTGTGTGAGGTATGCGTTTTTGATCGTCATAGATTAATCCTCCTTTACTTCCGGCAGCCCTGCCACGCTTGTCAGCACCGACAGCACTCCAGCCAGCAACGCAGCACTTCCTACATACGTCCAGTTTACATCCTGCATCACAGCAGCCACGCCAATACCAGCCGCCGCTGTCTGTGCAAAAGTCCGGATCGCTCTGAACGCAGCCGCTTTCGCCCATGATTTCCAATTTCTCATTTTTGGCTCAACTCCTTTTCCAGTTCTTCCAGCTTACATTCCGCGCGAAGCACACGATTCTGCACATCGTTGTGCTTGTCAACACGCCGTGATAGCGTTTCTACGTCACTTCTGAGCGACTCCAGCTTCGTCTGCAAAATTGCAGTAGCTTTCCCCTGCATGAGCGCAGAGCCAGCCACAGCACCCAATGCGGCGATTCCAGCTGTTATGATTTCTGTCCAGTCCATTGCACATCACCTCATCAAAATTTTTACATGTGTATCATCAATTCTTGCAAGCACACGATAACCGATTCTACCACTGGATGCCGTAGCAATGCCTCCTGTAGTTGGTATACAGTACTCGTTTACTTTGCACGTCCCATCGTCAATAACAACCAGCTTACCCATCATACCGACTGCATCCCATTCCGGTCTTTCAGATCTCGGTACGTAGATCACATCCGGATCATAATCTGGATTGAGTGTTTGGTATACATGTTTGTTTCCATCCTCGTCAATGATTGGTTTGTCGTATAAATTTCCACCGAAAATGTCAGTCAGATACATGCCATTCCAGTTATCCTCGTAAGCATCACCGACAATAGATGCAGCAGCAGATACAACGCCGATAATATCATCGTCTGCTGATTCCGCAAACTTGATTTTCTCGCCGTCAAGCGTGACAAAATGCCCTCTTCTGTCCTCTTCATCTGGATTTCCGTCCATCCACTCAAACATTTCGGCGTAGTCCGCACCTGTGGAGCTATATGCACCTGTAGCGTATGTTTTACCATCTGATGCAACTCTAAAGGCATTAGCTTTTGCACTGCTAGTTCCTTTTCCAACGACAAAAAAGCCTTCTTTTGATTGTGCATTCCACTGTCCTACAACAGTAGAGTTTCCGATTAAATTGGTTAGATTCCACCCGAACGTAAACGCACAGTTTGAATTAGCTGATGTACACTGTGATCCCATCGAAACTGACCACGGAGTTGTAGCAGTGCATTGAAACCCGTGTACAAACGATCCTTGTCCATTTGCTTTAGAATCATATCCTCCAGCGTGAGATTCTACGCCAGAAGCCTGACTAAGCCACCCCTCTGCATGGCTATAATCACCGCTTGCTGTAGTAGATGTATTTTGTGCATGAGCCGCTTCACCTGTTGCTTTACAATACTGACCCTCTGCATGAGCCTGATTCCCTGATGCAACATTTTTCCATCCCTCTACATGTGTACAGTTTGCAAGTCCTTTGTTCTCACTTCCTTCGACGTGAGCATAATCTCCGGCAGCCATATTATTAGTATAATCATTAAATACTTCTGATTTTGCGCTTCCGGTATATGACGTATTATTGTGTGTATATGTTTTGCCGCTTGTGTGCATACCTACTGCGGATGTAAGAGACAGCTGATTTGATGATGCTGTGAGTGTACCGTAGTTGGTTGACTTCGTAGAGTGGGTGTGTAATCTGCTGTCATTTCCAAATACATAATCATAATATGATAGACTTTGAGTTGTACCGGATGTTGGTTCTTCAGATTGATTTGTACCTGCATGTGTCCATGTATTGTACCTACCATACACAGAGTAATTACCATTCCAGTATCCCCACGGTAAATAGCACCAAACATCATATGTTGTAGATGATGATGCTCTTACTTGCACTTTTATAGACGAGCAGTTTATGCGATATACAGTTACACCGCACGAATTCTTTGCAGATCCTGTTGACTGCCAGCCATCTTTTATATGTATTTCAAATGATGCATTTTGATTAGCCAGTGAATTAAATCCATCTCCAGAAAAAACACGTATTATTGTATAGCAAGCATCACCAGATGATACAAGTGTACCAAGCTTAATCCATTTAGCAGCGCTATTTGCTCCAGTAAAAGACTTATTAAGATTAGACAAGTATGTATGAGTATGCGATGCGGCAGCTGCACCAATCTCAGCAAGTGTCCAAGATACATTTGCAGATCCATCAAATGATTTACCTGTGCTGCCTATTGTCATAGTACGTGCTGTCTTTAGCTTTGTGGCGGTGGATGCGTTTCCGTTTAGATACACACCGTTCGCATCTCCATACATCATCCATTTATTAAGTTTTCTGCTATATACGCCGTGGTTAGCCCCTCCGCTGCCAACTCCACACCATACAGCAACACCTGTATCAGATCTTTCTGCGTACCATCCTGCATCTCCACTTGATTTTGATACTGTTGCATTTCCTGTCATTGTCCCGCCACTCAGCGGCAAATAGCTATGCGTATGTGACGATGCAGCTTTACCATCTAATGCGGCTTTAACAACCTTGTTCTGCACTGGGTTTGTGCTTGTAGATGATAGTGCTGTGTCTACCACCGTTTTGTTTGCACCTATTGCAATTCCGTCCAGTTTAGTCTTATCTTCCGCCGTCATGAGACCTGACGCTGACTGTGTTGCGTTGCTGTATGTGGTGTCCTTATCATCACCCCACACAGCCGTACCATCCGCATACCACCTCAAAATCTTACCTGACGATCCTCCAGATGGTATGTGCTTGTTTCCGGAGGTTGTAGGGTGCACGTAGTTGTTGGCGCTGTCGGCGATGTTGTCAAGTTTAGTTTTGTCTTTTGCAGACATGAGACCTTGTTCTGTTTTAGTTGCGTTTGCACCTATAAATTTTGATGCAGTTATATTTCCATCAACATCAAAACCATCTAAATTTTGATTTATCCTGATCTTACCAGATGATATTACAGATTGAATTCCTGATTTTTCACCACTTTTTTTTGCATCATAAAACATTGGATATGCTGTATATTCAGGATTCATGTAATTATTTTCAAGAAAAGTTACGTATGGGTTCATATCACATATCGATAAATCATTTGTGCTAGTTAAAACTTCATTTTCTTTATCGTAATTACTTTTATCAACTAATAGTAATGAGTTTACCCCTCCGATATATCCATGATTAGTTTTAACGGAACCACGAAGAACAATATATTCTGTATTTGTATCCTGCCCAGGAATCCCAAGATCAACAATATCATCTTTTGTAACACCTGATGATCCAGTAATATGTCCCTGTGAGTCATACTTAAGCTTTAAAAATCCAGCTGTAGTTTTTGCAGCAACGCTGTTTTTGTGGTTGATTGTTGTGCCGGATATGCTTAGACCAGTTCCTGCGGTGTACGTCGTATCCTGCCCAGGAATCCCAAGCCCCACAATATCATCTTTTGTCACTTTCTCAGCATCTGACACGTGACCAAGTCCATCATTTGCGAACTTGTACATACCTTTGCTGTGGGATGTGTGTGTCGGGTGTGTGTAATTTTCCAGAGATGCAAGCTTGTTTTTTTCCGCTGTTGTGTACGATTCCTCAGTTGCATCGAGAATGGACTTGTTTTCGTGGGTGTGGGAATCTTTTTGCAATTCTTTAATTCGAGAATCCTGTTCAACATTCTTTGTTTGAGACGCATCCGCTGTGCTTTTTGCGCTTTCCGCAATACTCTTTACTGCATCGTCCTTTGCATCTATTTCAGATTTTGAATATGTATCGGATGATCCAGAATTCACGGATTTTCCGTTATGATTGCAATCCTCTTCGAGACATACAATTTTCGTTAAATTAGGCACATTAAGCACCTCCAGAAGAATTTTTCAGCGCTTCTACATCAGATTCCAATGAACTGATACGATTCAGCAAATCTGATAGATACACCTTTTCCTCATTCTCCAGATCAGTAACAAATCCAGTCATACCGCTATCGTTATAGAGTATGCACCCCTGCCGTCTTTCTCCGTTTTCATCAGCCGAGATTTTATCTGCATTCTGGTCAAATAATGTGATTGATGTGATTGTAGTTGTGCCGTCTGCATTGGACTTGATACGATACTTATAACCGCAGTGCAGTTTATCAAAGTCAAGATTTTCATTTTCCACGACCATATACGGACTCAGTGTACCGTCCTCATTTATGGTGTATCGTCTTCCTTTATAGACAACTTCTCTTACACCATCGTTGTACGCATCAGTAGACGTTGTACCGTCTGCATAATGCATATACAGCTTGTGATCAATGCCTACCTGTGACAAATCCTGATAAACACCAATGCCGTATATGTTCTCAAGAAGCCCATCCAGATTCGCATCTGTTTCATCCAGTTTCGATCCTATCGCTTCCAGATTGGCGATTGTCTCTGCAAGCTTTTCCTTTACTGTTCCGGATTCCTCTCCTGTATCTTCGTCAAACAGCGTCTGACCGGCATAGAGTAGTTCCAGAGCCTCTGCGATAGACGCTCTGACTTCCCTGCCATATATCGCCGTCCTGATCTGCTCCGCATCACCTAGCACAGTCCCCTGTGCTGTATCCAGAATTTCTGCCATACAAAAGCCTCCTTTATCTGCTGTACCGTTTTGACATGACAGCACGTCTTCCAAGGTTTTGGTCAACATACGGTGTAGTCACGTCTGCAATTGTTTTTCCATCAACCTGGAATGTCGTGTGCAGATCAACTCCGCACATTGCTGCAGCCACCGCTGCGCCAATGGCCTCATAGTCTATTTCAACAAAATAGCCGCCTGTGTTCATACGTGCAGCTTCTTTTGCGTACTGCTTGCTGATATCGTGCGGTATCACCTGTGTACCGCCAGGCAGTGACACAAGCTCGCCACGACCGCCTTCGTTGATTCGTGCAAATCCGCCTGCGAAGTTATCCGTTCCATGTGCAAGATACGGAATATGCGGTATTTCAGAATCAAATGCAAAATTGATGCCGTCGATGGCTACGTTAAGCACATCAACTGCAATATTTACGATGGATTTCAATCCATCTAAAACAAGATTCATAATATCTTTTCCAAGCTGCTCCCAGTCTGTGTCCAGAAACTTGTCCTTGATAGATTGGATGATCTCCGGTATTTTTGCAACGATAGTCGGTATCGCTTTGATCAGACCGTCTGCAAGCTGCAAAATCAATTCACCAGCAGTGACAATTAGATCAGGTGCTTTCTCGATCAGAGTTGTAGCAAGCTTCTCGATGATCTCCGGCGCTTTTTCTGCGATCAATGGCAGAGACGCCACAATACCATCCACGACAGCCGTGAGAAGCTCAAGACCGCTGTCTATCAGCTCCGGTAGCTGATCTATCAGACCCATGACAAGCGTCAATATCATATCCACTGCTGCTGGAATCAATGCCGGAAGCATACTGGAAATGCCAGATATCAGTGCGGAAAGCACACTCATGCCTGCTGCTAGAATGTCAGGAAGACGTTCTGTCAATCCCTGCACAATGGTTACGATCATTTCTCCGGCTCTGGAAAGAAGATCAGGAAGCGCTTGTGCAAATCCTGTCACAAGGCTGAGTACAATGTTGATACCGCCATCGATCAGAGATGGTGCAAGAAGAATGAGCGTGTCAAGCAGGCTTGTGACAAGCGCTGCGCCCTGCGTAATCAGATCAGGGATTTTTTCAGTGATACCAGCACAGAAATCTGTTATAATCTGCGGTGCTTTCTGCTGTACCATTGTGAGAATTTCGCCGATCTCGTCACCAAAATTCTGCTGTATCAGACCGAGACCAACCAGTACAAGACCGCCGATAGCGCCGAATCCGAAGCACTTCATGAGAATTGACGTAAACTTACCACCGAAGCTTCCAGCGACTTTTGTAATACTGGAAAGCGCACTTCCTATTTTTGATCCGAAATCTTTTATTTTCCCCAGAACAGGTGACAGTTTTTCACCGATTGAACCGAAAGTATCTCCGATTTTACCAAAAACGGAGGATACTTTTTCACCGATACCGCCGGATATCTCCTGCAATTTTGCTTTCAGGACAACAATAGGGGTAGTTACACCAGGAACCTTCGCAGCAAGAGACGAGAAAACATCGCCTATTTTTCCGATTCCATTACCAGCCAGATTCTTAATACCGCCTTCAAGACCGCTGATCGCTGTTCCAGCCTCTTTCAAAGGCGACTTTGCACTCTTCAAAGTACCGGAAAACGAAGAAAACCATCCGGCAAAAGAGGATATTTTTCCTTTTGCATCACCAAAAACGCCTGAAATTCCGCCGATCATGCTGGATATTCCTTGAAAACTGCCTCCGAAAGCAGAAGCGGCTTTTCCGCCCACAAGAAGCGCCGGCCCTAACGCAGCCGCAGAAACAGCGATCTTCTCCAGTGGAACACCAGCATTTTGCAAAGACTGTATTTTATCAAACACAAGCTGCGCCTTGTCTGCAATACTGCCAAGAGCATCGGATATCTCTCCACCGGTATTCGCCATGCCAGAAAGTGCATTGATTGCCGCCTGTATGCCATTCATCGTGCCGCCAGCATCTTTTGCTGCGACAAATGCGGAGATCATACCGCTGATTGCCATCGCAGCTTCCTGTGCTTTTCCGACAATATCAGAAAGCACAGGCTCCATCTGTTCAAAGATCTGTATGTTGATACCTTCTATCTGGCTTTTCAGTATAGTAAACTGCCCGGAAAGCGTATTGTTCATGGTGTCAGCCATGTTCTGACACGCACCAGAGCTGTTGTCGATGGATTCCGCCAGCTTTTTAAAGTCCTCATCGGATGCATTGACAATGGCAAGCAAACCGGACATTGCCTCCTGTCCGCCGATAGACGATGCATACGCAGCTTGCTGATCTGTTGTAAGACCAGCAAAACCGGTTCTCAGCTCTCCCATGACTTCCCGGAACGATTTCATATTTCCGGAAGAATCCGTCAGCGAAACGCCAAGCGTGTCCATTGCACTTTGAACTTCTTCTGTCGGCTTTGCCATTCTAGAAAGGATGGCTCGCAACGAAGTGCCGGCTTGACTCGCCTTGATACCGCTGTTTGCCATAAGTCCGATTGCGACAGCTGTATCCTGTACAGAATACCCAAGCGATCCTGCAACAGGGGCAACGTATTTGAATGTCTCTCCCATCATAGAAACATTTGTGTTTGCATTGCTTGATGCAGCAGCAAGCACATCGACGAATTCACCGGAATCCGATGCGCTGAGTCCGAACGCCGTCAGTGCGTCTGTCACAATATCAGAAGTTGTCGCAAGATCTTCTCCGGATGCAGCAGCAAGATTCATGATGCCTTCGATACCAGAAAGCATGTCTCCTGTTTTCCATCCGGCCATCGCCATGTATTCCATGGCTTCTGCGGATTCAGAGGCGGAAAACTTTGTCTTTTTCCCCATTTCCTTTGCTTTTTCAGTCAGCGTTTCCAGGTCATCCCCTGCTGCGCCGGAAATTGCAGACACCTTTGCCATCTCCGCTTCAAAGCTTGCGCCGGCTCTTACCGCCTGTGTTCCGATCGCTGCTGCTGCACCAGCTACTGCGGTTTCCAGTGCCGTGATCTTTCCTCCGGCGGCTGACATTTTGTCACCGATACTCTGTAGAGAACTTCCGAAGCTTCCGACTTTACCGCTGACCTTTTCCATTGCAGTCTGTGCCTGCTGCATCGCTTTCTGGAATTTTGATGCATCACCCGTAATTGTCGCAGAAAGCGTATAATCTGACATTTACCTCACCACCTACGAAATTGTTCCGCCAAGTTCGACCCTGTTGTTCGTTGGATCATCAAGCCGTAAAGAAAGCCGATCTACAATAAGCCAGGAATCGAGATCTCTTTTTTTGCTGATGACGTGCACATATTTCCCCGGCTTCATCCAATCAGACCCGCCATCAACCAATGACAAATCGATTGCCTTTACATCATACGTCACATGCGGCGCACGAAGAGATGCCGCTTTGAGCAGCGTCTCCCCGACGATTTGCTCTGTTCCTGCGCCTTCTGTTGTATCACAGGTATTTGTAATGATGCCGTATTTTTTCACAAGGGATACGTTCCGGAATACGTTGCTGTACGGCCTTCTCACGGCAAGTACATTGCCTTTTCCGTCAGAAATAGACATGCTGCCGGAGTTAGACGCATCGAAACAGGCATCACCACTCTCATTCGTAGGAACTACAGCCGTGCAAAAATCAGTTTCATCCTTCGTTAAATTCAGCTCCAGGATATTTTTACCTTCTTCTATCGTCTGTCTGCATCTGTTTTCTTCATCATCCGGTGTATAATTGATGTTCCACAGTGCGCCGGACGATTCCGGATCAGGATTCATTCCAACATACAGATTCCCGCCGAAATAGTCCACAAGTCTTGTTTGCAGGACCTCCATAGCGGAAAGCGTTTTTTTAGAATATCTTGTGATCTTTCGTTCCTCTGTTTTGGTATACCAGTGTGTTTCTCCGTCCTCTAGCTTTGTCTCATACCTGGTTTCCGATACGTCGAAACCGTTGTATGATCCGCCAGCAAAATTACGGTGTCTATATCGGCTGTTAATGCGCTTATCCGATTCTCCACTATCCGGCTTTATCTCAGATATATATTTTCGAAATACCACATCATAAAACAGCGTACTCGGGCTGACGTTCTCGTACCGGAACGGCGGAATATGCACAAGATTCAGATAGCTTAAAACACCCTCGCATGTAAAAGTGGCATTCCCATACAGATCTCTCTCCATAATAACCGGGAATCCAGCCCATACAAACGTGCTACCACGAAGCACAACAACCTCCCACTGCAGATCCAGACACATTTGCTTATAAAACGGATTCTTTTCTGTGACAGTGAACGTCATGGAGCCCGCTTTGCTAAGACCGATTTCTAAAGACGGTTCCAGAATAAAGCGATCTTCTCTTCTCGGGTCGTGGAGCACAGCATGCGGAAATTTATCTCCGGTATACAATTGCCCCTGCATATTCACGGTGTACGGATACAGAAGTACCGTAAAAGTCGAAGCCATTATAACCTTCCCTCCGCAAAAACAATGGAAACGAGCACACTATGACTCGATGTGTTTTCTATCCGGATCTTGTTTTCGCCGTCAGAAAGCGGATAGCTGAGCGGCCACGGAAAACTAACATAGCCGCTTGTCACACCGCTTATGTCAGTGGAAACGTCATTTATCACAAGTTCCCGCATAGATTCTGGAGCATCGGAGAAAACAAGAATCTTCGGATACACCGGCATAGCGCATCCGATAATGAGAAATTCTTTTTCTTCCCCCGCTTCTACTTTCATATCCTTGTATTCCCGTATCACGCCGTTCTCAAAGCAGAACGGATCCCAAAGCCAATCGCTTGCCGTATCCGAAATCGCCTTTTTATACGGGTATGC
>NZ_CALDMP010000100.1 GCF_937915125.1 uncultured Ruminococcus sp.
GAGCATTTTTGTGAAATATGACGGAAAATTTGCAAGCATATGACGTGCAAAGCCGCTAGGCGCTCTTTGTGCGGTGTTGCCTAGAGTATTTTGGGGCAGAATGCGTTTCTGCTCCATTTTTGCGCTTATTCTCCTCCATAGTCGTTCTTTTTTGAGATTTGTAGACCCGATTCTCACGAGGGTGGGTGGATTCTACTGGGAAAAGCAGGTATACTAATTGCATCAGGCAGTGCTTGGACACTGGGGCAATACCGCACAATCTTTGTGCGGTATTGCCCTGGAATATTTTCGAACTGACTTCTCTCAGTGAGATAGCCAGTTTGGATAGAATGTGGAGGAACTTGATGCATGAAACAGGAAATTGGAATTCGTTTATTGGGAACAGGAAGCTGTGTGCCGTCTCAGGTGGTCATCAATGCAGATATGGAAGGCATTGTGGAAACCAGTGACGAGTGGATCCGGACGAGAACTGGGATCGAACAACGGCATATTGCAGATGGAGAGACAAACCTTGCATTGACAAAGACTGCCGCAGAACGTGCCATGGCTATGGCTGGCATTGATCCCGGCGAGATTGGTGTGGTGATCTGCGCGACAATGACGGGAGAGACGATGGTACCCTCTCTTGCTTGTCTGTTACAGCGAGAGTGCGGGCTTTCGGAGCATATCTTTGCCTTTGATATGAGCGCCGCCTGCACCGGGTTTCTCTATGCCCTGCATACGGCACGCGCACTGCTGTGTGCCATGCCGGAGAAAAAATATGCGCTGGTGACAGGAAGTGAGCTTCTAAGCCGGATCACGGACTTTTCAGATCGGAACACTTGTGTCCTCTTCGGAGATGGTGCCGGGGCTGTCGTACTGGAACTGGATGAGAATACAGCGTATTATTTCAACGGCGGTGCAAAGGGTGACGATCAGGTGCTGTACTGTCCCAGAAATTACACGTTGCCGAATCCCTTTTCTCATGCAGATGCAGAACCAGAGCAGCAGAAGGTGTCGATGGAAGGCAGGGCAGTGTATACCTTTGCGGTGCAGGCATTGACCGATAGTATTTTACGGACAGCAGAGCAGGCTGGCGGACTGCCGGACAAGTATATCTGCCATCAGGCAAATGCACGTATTCTCCAGACAGCGGCGAAGCAGCTGAAAGAACCTATGGAGAAATTTTTCATGAATATCGGGCACTGCGGGAATACTTCTGCGGCATCTATTCCCATTGCCTTGGATGAATGTGTGCGCAGCGGCGGCATACAGCGGGGTGAAACTGTTATGCTGTCGGGATTCGGCGGCGGTCTGGCATACGGAACAGCCTTTTTCACATTTTAATTCCAGAGAAATTAAAGGCAAACAGTTGCATTCTGTCGGCAGTTGTGGTATAATAAAAGTCGTATGCGGACAAACGCGGAAAGGAGTCCCTATGAAGAAAATAACCATCATCACCGGTCATTATGGATCCGGCAAAACCAATCTGGCAGTGAATCTGGCGCTTCGCCTGGCAGATGCCGGAGAAAAGGTCACAGTGGTGGATTTTGATATTGTCAATCCCTATTTCCGCACGGCGGATTTTGCCGGGCTGTTTGAATCTCACGGCATCACGCTGGCGGCATCTATGTATGCCAATACCAGCCTGGATATTCCGGCGATCTCCTTTGATATGGAACGCATGGCATACGAACCGGGCTATCTTATTGTGGATGTAGGCGGCGACGATGCCGGTGCCATCGGACTGGGACGATATGCAGAGGGCTTTTCTGCCTATGTGCCGGATCAGCTGGATATGTGGTATGTGGTCAACCGCTACCGTTATCTCACGGAAGAACCGGGCGAGACACTGACGCTGATGCGTGAGATCGAAGCAGTCTCCCGGATGCGCCACACAGGCATTGTGAACAACTCCAATCTGGGCAGGGAAACCACGGCGCAGACCATTCTGGATGCACTGCCCTATGCAGAAGAAATCGCAAAGCAGGCAGAGCTGCCTTTGGTATACACCACTTATCGGGAAGATCTGGAGATAAGCGTTCCGGATCCGCTGCCGGTACAGGTGTATGTGAAGCCGGTTTGGGAACAGTGAAATATCATACGAATCCGTTTTATAAAAGGGAGCAGAGAGCTTACTGCACGTAGAAAGGGGTGAGTCAAATGGAGAAAATGCAGGTACAGTTTGAACGCTGTAAGGGATGCGGACTTTGCGTGACGGCATGTCCCAGGAAGATCGTTGCACTGCAAAAGGAAAAACGCAACGAAAAAGGCTATTTCACTGCGGTCTGCACCGATCAGGATGCTTGCATCAGCTGTGCAATGTGTGCTATGATGTGCCCGGACTGCGCAATCACCATTCAAAAGTAGAAGGAAGGTTAACCCCAATGGAAAGAAGTCTCATGAAAGGCAATGAGGCATTGGCAGAGGCGGCAATCCGTGCCGGCTGTAAGTGCTTCTTTGGCTATCCGATCACACCGCAGACAGAGCTGTCTGCGTATATGGCAAAGCGTATGGAAAAATCCGGCGGTGTCTTTTTGCAGGCAGAGTCGGAGATCGCTGCTATCAATATGGTTCTTGGCGCAGCGTCCACTGGCGTGCGTGCTATGACATCCTCCTCTTCGCCGGGTGTTTCTCTGAAGGCAGAGGGCATTTCTTACATGGCAGGCTCTGACCTGCCGGGTCTGATCATTAACGTACAGCGCGGTGGCCCGGGTCTGGGTTCTATCCAGCCGGCACAGTCTGACTATTATCAGGCTACCCACGCCATGGGTCATGGCGATTTTCATATTCTCGTGTATGCACCGTGTTCTGTACAGGAAATGGTGGACACTGTAACATTGGCATTTGACAAGGCAGATCAGTATCGTATACCGGCAATGATCCTGGCTGACGGTCTGCTGGGACAGATGATGGAGCCGGTAACATTCCCGGAACCTCGCACAGAGCTGCCGGATAAGTCCGACTGGGCCGCCTGCGGTCATAAGGGTGCGCGGGAGCATCATATCATCAACTCCCTCTATCTGGACGCACCGCTGCTGGAGGCAAAGGTACAGGAGCGCTTCAAGCGCTATGCCATTATTGAAGAAACAGAGACAGATGCAGAACTGTTCTGCTGTGATGACGCTGAGATCGTAGTAACTGCTTATGGTGCTTCTGCACGTGTGGCAAAGTCCGCAGTTACCAGCGCACGTCGCAACGGTATCAAGGCAGGTCTGTTCCGCCCCAAAACGCTGTGGCCGTTCCCGAAGAAGGAATTGTGTGAGGCAACAAAGTGTGCATCCCAGATTCTGGATGTGGAAATGTCCATGGGTCAGATGATCGATGATGTTCGTCTGGCAACACAGTGCCGTCTGCCGGTGGCATTCTTTGGCAGAACTGGCGGCGTGATCCCGACTCCGGCAGAAGTGTTGGCGGAAATTGAAAAACTGGCAGGAGGTGCAGAATAATGGCAGTTGTATTTGATCATCCCAAGTCCCTTCTGGATGTGCCGACCCATTTTTGTCCGGGCTGCGGTCATGGTATCGTGCATCGCCTGGTCTGCGAGGTTATTGATGAAATGGGCATTGAGGGCGAGACCATCGGCGTTGTTCCGGTAGGCTGCTCTGTTATGTCCTATAACTATTTCGGCTGTGATGTTATTGAGGCACCTCACGGCAGAGCACCGGCTGTGGCAACCGGTGCAAAGCGTGTGAATCCGGATAAGATGGTGTTCACCTATCAGGGCGACGGCGACCTTGCTGCCATTGGTACAGCGGAGACAGTTCACGTAGGTACCCGTGGGGAGAATCTGGTTATCATCTTTATCAACAACACCACTTACGGCATGACAGGCGGTCAGATGGCACCGACAACACTGCCGGGTCAGGTGACCCAGACGACACCCTTCGGGCGGAATACGGATACTGCTGGCTTCCCCATCCGCATCTGCGAAATGATGGCAACCCTCAGCGGTACTGCGCTGGCACAGCGTGTGGCAATTGATACCGTACCCCATATCCGGGACGCCAAGAAGGCAATCCGCAAGGCATTCGAAAACGAAAAGGCAAAGCGTGGTCTTTCCATTATCGAAGTGCTCTCCACCTGTCCCACCAACTGGGGACTTTCTCCGGCGGAATCTATGGAATTTGTCAAGGACAAGATGATCCCGTATTATCCGCTGGGTGTATATAAGGATGTTACAGCAGAGGAGGCGGCACAGGCATGACAACGGAAATTATTTTAGCCGGCTTTGGCGGACAGGGTATCCTGTTTGCCGGAAAGGTTCTGGCATATTGTGCACTGATCGACAACCGTGAGATCTCATGGCTGCCGTCCTATGGCCCGGAAATGCGCGGCGGTACGGCGAATTGCTCCGTCTGCATCTCTGATGAGCCTATCGGTTCGCCGGTTGTGGCGAATCCGGATTATCTGATTGCCATGAATGGTCCCTCTTACAAGAAGTTTATTGACGAGGTAAAGCCGGGCGGTCTGGTATTGCTGGACAATTCGATTGTGGACGAGGAATGCCCTCGCAGTGATGTGAAGGTAATCTCTCTGCCGGCAACAGATATGGCAACAGATGCCGGACTGAATGGTGCGGCAAATATGGTTCTGCTGGGCAGAATGCTGGCGGAAACCGGTCTGTTCTCCATGGAGACAGTACAGAAGGCAATGGAAAAGTGCATTCCCCCGAAGCGTGCACACCTGATTGCTTCCAATCTCAAGGCGATTGAACTGGGAATGGCACAGAAATAAGCAGATTCTTTTCTGTACATATCAGTTAAAGTGTTTTAAAATGCTCCCTCTGTTGGATTTCCCGGGATATTCCGGTTGTCTGACTGAGGGGCATTTTTTTGCTTTTAGGTAAAAGAAAACTGTGTTCGCCCGATAGTGGTCTCCAGAAATTTGCGGGCACACCGCCTTGACCTTTTTCGGGAAATAAGGTATAATAGGGAAAATGCGCTGCGGAGGAGGTGAGACTATGAGCAGTATGCTGTCAGCGGAGACGGTCGCTGCTGCAACAGGAACAACTGAACTTGCATCCGTGCAGGAAGTGGTGGATACGGTCAGCCATGAAGTAGAACAGACAACGAGCATTCTCTCCAATTTGTTTCAGCCCTTTCTGGACAAACTGCCGGAACTGATATTTGCAGTGATTTTTCTGGCAGTGGGATACTTTCTGGTAAAACAAGTCATGCGCTTTCTTCGGCGTGCCTTTGAACGTTCCAACATGGACGGCATTATGGCAAGCTTTGTGCGGTCGGTCATCAAGATCATCCTCTATGTATTACTTGTTGTGATTGCCCTTTCCATTCTGGATGTGCCTATGGATTCCATTGTCGCCGTGATCGCATCTGCCGGTGTTGCAGTGGGTCTGGCGTTAAAGGACAGCCTCTCCAACCTTGCCGGCGGATTTATCATCCTGTTCTCCAAGCCTATGAAAGAGGGGGATACTGTGGAAGTGGACGGTGTCATCGGCAAGATCGAGGCAATTACGATTTTGTATACACGAATTGTAACGCCGGACAATAAGACGGTTTTCATTCCCAATGGTGTGGTTTCCAGTGATAAGATCATCAACTATACGGACAAGGAATTGCGCCGGGTGGATCTGCTCTTCGGTATCAGTTATGAAAATGATATTGATACAGCACGGGCGGTTATCATGGATGTAGTCAAGACAGCGCCGGAGGCATTGCATGACCCAGCACCGGAGGTGTTTGTCAGCAGCCATGACGAAAGCGCAGTGACCCTACGCTTGCAGGTATGGACGAAGAGTGAAAACTACTGGCCGCTGCATTATCGTTTGCTGGAGGATGTGAAAAAGGCATTTGACCGCAAGGGAATCTCCATCCCATATCCGCAGGTGAATGTGCATTTTTCGGAAAATGCAGGAAAATCTGAGGGAAAATAACTGCAAAAACTGGGAATCCCGGAAATGTTGCATTTGATTGTATTTATTTTATGAATCATTTGTAAATGTTCTAAGATTCTATTGACAACCAGGGGGTTGCAGAGTATAATATAAGTATCCTTTCTTAAAAATTTTTTTCATAAAAATCCCCTTACTAAAGCGCTCATCTGCTCCCTCAGATGAGCGCTTTACTTTTATCTGAAAAATGATTATTTTACGGCAACATGACGCTTGAATGGAAATCGAAGCTGCGATGGTTTGACGGAATGCTGCCGTAGAAAAAACGCATCGGATACCTGACTGAACAGGTTCCCGATGCGTTTTTGCTTATGGGCAATACCGCACAATCTTTGTGCGGTATTGCCTATGATTTATTTTGATTTCGGTTCAGTTTTGCTGTGGCAAAGCTGGGAATTGGGACAGCAGCCGCAGTTGCATCCGCAGGAGGACTTGCCGTTCCGCTTATCCTTTACCAGCTTCCAAACCACAAGGGTGATGATTGCCGCCAGAATGAGAATCACGATCCATGTACCGATACTGTCCATAAACTGCCTCCTTTGGAAATTGTGTGCTTATACTTTTACTTTTGCGCCGAGTCTATTGCTTTCCTTATAGGGTCTGACCAGCATGTAGATCATAAATGCAATGATGGCAATTGCTGCGATCAGTCCGATCATATTGACATCTCCGGTGAAAATGGAACCGATCTGGTAGATGCACAGGGAAACGGCATAGGCAAATACACACTGATAGCCAATGGCGAAAGCAGTCCATTTCGCGTTGTTCATCTCCCGCTTAATGGCACCCATTGCAGCGAAGCACGGTGCACACAGCAGGTTGAATACCAGGAAGGAGTAGCCCGCTAGTGCAGAGAAGCTGGCTGCAAACTGTCCCCAGATCTCATCGCCATTTTCAGAAACTTCTCCGGCGAAGTGGTAGAGGGAACCATAGGTGGCAACAACGTTTTCCTTTGCGATAAGTCCGGTAACTGCGGCAACGGCTGCCTTCCAGTCGCCCCAGCCCAGAGGTGCGAAGATCCATGCAATTGCACTGCCGATCACTGCCAGGATGGAGCTGTCAATGTCCTCCACCATGCCGAAGCTGCCGTTCTCAAAACCAAAGCCCATGAGGAACCAGAGTACGACGGTGGAAAGCAGAATGATGGTGCCGGCTTTCTTGATAAACGACCAGCCCCGTTCCCACATGGAACGGAGCACGCTGCCTACAGTGGGCATATGATATGCCGGAAGCTCCATAACAAAGGGTGCCGGGTCGCCGGAAAACATCTTCGTTTTCTTCAGCATTATGCCCGATACGATAATTGCCCCAACGCCGATGAAATAAGCGGATGTTGCTACCCAACCAGCATTGCCAAACAGTGCGCCGGCAATCAGTCCGATGATGGGCACTTTTGCGCCGCAGGGAATGAAGGTAGTGGTCATAATGGTCATGCGGCGGTCGCGCGCATTTTCAATGGTACGGCTTGCCATGATGCCCGGTACGCCGCAGCCAGTGCCGATGAGCATGGGGATAAAGGACTTGCCGGAAAGACCGAACTTCCGGAAAATACGATCCATGACAAAGGCGATTCTTGCCATATAGCCGCAGGATTCCAGGAACGCCAGGAAGAGGAACAATACCAGCATCTGGGGGACGAATCCCAGGACAGCGCCGACACCGCCGATAATGCCGTCTACGATCAGGCTTTGCAGCCAGTCAACACAGTGGATGCTCTCCAGCAGATAGTTTGCACCATCGGTGATCCAGCCGCCGAAGAGGGTATCGTTCATAAAGTCTGTTACCCATGTGCCCACGGTGGTGACAGATACATAGTATACGATAAACATGACAACGGCAAAGATCGGCAGTGCCAGCCAGCGGTTGGTGACGATCCGGTCGATCTTATCCGAGGTTGTCATACCTGTCTGTTTCTTTTTCAGGCAGTCCTTGATGATAGATGCAATGTACAAATATCGTTCGTTGGTGATGATACTCTCTGCATCGTCATCCATTTCCTGTTCTGCTGCGGCAATGTCCTTTTCCAAATGTTCCTTTGTCTGTTCCGGGATTTGCAGCTGTTCCAGGACTTTTTCGTCACGCTCAAAAATCTTGATGGCATACCATCTCTGCTGCTCCTCCGGTACATCGTGCAGGAATGCCTCCTCAATATGCGCCAGGGCATGCTCTACGCACCCACCAAACTTGTGCTGGGGAACCATGGGCGTCTTGCTCTGTGCGGCACTGACCGCTGCTGCAGCGGCTTCTGCCACGCCGGTACCTTTCAGTGCGGAGATCTCCACGACCTGACAGCCTAGTTCCTTTGCCAGCTGTTCCTTACGTATCTGGTCGCCGTTTTTTCGGACAACATCCATCATATTGATGGCAACGACTACTGGAATGCCAAGCTCCACCAGCTGCGTGGTCAGGTACAGGTTTCGCTCCAGATTCGTGCCATCAACAATGTTGAGTATGGCATCCGGACGCTCTTGGATCAGGTAGTTACGGGCAACGACTTCCTCCAGTGTGTACGGAGAAAGGGAATAAATACCCGGCAAATCGGTGATAATGACATCCTTCTGCCCTTTCAGTCTACCCTCTTTCTTTTCCACGGTAACGCCCGGCCAGTTGCCGACAAACTGGTTGGAACCGGTCAGGGCATTGAACAACGTGGTTTTTCCGGCGTTGGGGTTGCCGGCTAATGCGATCTTGATACCCATTGTATTCATCCTTTCATTTTCAATTAGATAAAACTAACCAACGACTTGAAAAAATAGGCGCACAGCTTTTTTGCAGTGGCAAATGTACGCACAATTCATTTATTCGATTTCGATCATTTCGGCGTCTGCCTTGCGCAGAGACAGTTCGTAGCCGCGGACAGTGATTTCCACAGGGTCGCCCAGAGGTGCTACCTTACGGATATAGATCTCCACCCCTTTGGTAATGCCCATGTCCATGATTCTGCGCTTCACAGCACCTTCGCCGGTAAGCTTTTTGACACGGACAGTCTGACCGATTTTTGCTTCTCGCAGTGTTGCCATAATAATCTCCTTTCCAAAACCTGTTACCGGAAACGGCACAGGTATTCATACCATAATTTTGTTTGCCATTTCCTTTGAGATTGCCACACGGGATTCCTTGACGTTGACGATGACATTTCCGCCGATGGCATTTACCACGGTGATTGTTCCGCCTACGACAAATCCCAGATTTTCCAGAAATTTTTTGGTTTCCGGGTTCTCGCCGATCTTTCTGATCAGGTTTTCTTCCCCCGGACTTGCAAATGTCAGTGGCATCATAACCATCCTCCTCGTGACACGCTGGAATAAAATTGGTTAGAATCAACTAACCTATAGTAGAAAGAAATGGGTTAGTAAAACCTAACCCATTAGATAGTATACAACTTTTGATCTGCTTTGTCAAGAGGAAAACTGATTTTTCTGAGATTTGTAGGACTGCACAAATAAGAGGTTGGGAAATTTAACATGATTTGTGGGGATTTATAAGTGGTGAAGGTTTTTATCTGACCTATTACGATTTTTATTATGTAAACATAAAATGCCTTGTGGCTGAATTAGAAAGATTACATTGTTCGTTTTACATATTTTTTGTGCATATTGATGATTTGTATTGACTTTTTCTTCATGATTTGATATAATAATTTTGGAACATTTCACTTCTAGGGGATAAAATGTGAATGATTTTAAGAAAGGATGATTTTTATGCTGAAAAAATTGTTGGCTGGAATCGCAAGCCTGACACTCGCATTTACTGCGGTGATCTCTTCCGGAACGCTTCAAACAGAAGCGTTGGAAACAACAACTGAGGCGAATGAACAAGAAGTAGTCGATCCAAGGACTGAGGGCATTCCCATGACAATACGTGTTTTGGATGAATCTGACAATGACGAATTGTATCTTCCTGGGGTTGAATTTCAGGTGACATCCGTTGAGACGGAGGAAGTGATTTATCAATTCGTGTATGACGGTGGTGACTTTACTTTTATGTTGGAATATGGAAAATCTTATACGATTTATGCAATATCTGTGCCGGAAGGATATCAGCTGCAAAATGAGGGTGTTTATGCAGAAGCAAATGACTATGAAATGGATTACACCTTCAGAGCGAAAAATCCCAGTATCACAACGACATATGCCACTACAACTGATCCGAGTATGGCAACGGCTGATTCGGAGGAACCATCGACAGAGACACATTCTACATCTGCCACAGAATCGACCACAACTACTACAGCAACAACAAAATCAAAAACGACTGAAACAACCGTTAGTACCACTCCGGATACCTATGTATATACAGGAACATTTGGTACGACCACACCAGATTGGTTAGAATCTTTGTTGCATTCTCAGACCACCACAGAGGATACGGGAACAAACAGCACAACCCCGGATTGGTTGAATTCTCAGACTACCACGGAGGATACGGGTACAAACACCACGACCCCGGATTGGTTGAATTCTCAGACCACTACGGAGGACACAGGAACAAACAGCACAACTCCAGATCTTGTGGGAGTATTCTTCGGTGACATCAACCTGGATGGCAGAATCAATCTTTGTGATACTGTTTTGCTGAATCAGTATTGTTCCGGAGCCGTTTCACTGAATCCCACAGCACAAGAAAACGGTGATTGTAATCAAGATAGTGAAGTGAATGCAGATGATAGTATTTTACTTTTAAAATTCTTAATTCGGATGGTGGATAAACTGCCTGTATTTGGAGATTAAAACGAATTGCCTTAACCCAAAAAGCTGTTGCCGCAATGACAAACTTCTTAGAGTTTGTTTTGGACAACAGCTTTTGGCTTTTCTATTTTCTGATAAGTCAGATCAGTGCATCCCAATCTGCCGAGCCGCTGACAGATGCGGTGGCGTAATATTTCAGGATGTAGTAGGCGTCGTCGGCATTGACGTTACCGTTTTCGTCCACATCTGCTGCCAGAAGGGGATTGCCTTCCAGTCCCAGATCGCCGCTGACGGAATAGGAGGCATAGGCTTTCAGTACCAGGTAGGCATCGTCTGCGTCCACATCGCCGTCTTCATCTACATCGCCTCTGAGATAGGGGATCTCTGCGGCGTTGATCTGGATGGTGTAGTTATCCACAGAATGGTAGGAGCCATTTGTGATTGCCAGGGAATAAGTCCCAGCGGACAGCATCGTCTCTTCCGTCAGCATACTGGTTGCGCTGCCTGTGCTATCCCAGTTTTCCAGCACTTTTCCCTTTGCATCAAGCAGCTGGAGCTTCCAGTAGGTGGAGGCGGGATAGTTCTGGTTTGCATGGTTGAATTGAAGCGAAACATTGCTGGTTTCGTCCAGGGTAAAACTGTAATAATCCTTGTCTGTTTCGGAATAGAGATTTCCTGTGCAGGCAGTCGCAACAGGAACAGCATTGGCTGTGGCAGCAGTATCGTTATATTCAGTTTCGTATACGCCTTCAGTTGTGGAATTGACTGTAATGGTATAATTGTCTGCGCTGTGGTACGAAGAGGAAACAACTTTGATATAATATGTTCCCGGACGGAATCCGAGTTTTTCTGTCTGCTGAAGCGCTGTGCCGCCCTGGCTGGTCCAGCTGCATAGTTCCTTGCCGCTTGCATCGATGAGTGTGTAGCTCCAGTAGTTTGAAGCATTGTAATTCTGCTCCGGGTGCTGGAATGTGATCTGGATGAGGCTGTCTTCTTCCAGTGCTACTGCGTAATAATCCACGTCGGCGTCTTGATAGAGATTGCCGATGCAGGGGGTGTTGACGAGGAGCGCATTGGCATCGCTGATGGTATCGTTGTACTCGGCTTCAAATTGCGTGTCAGAGCCTTGGGTGGGAGTGTATGCGGCTTGAATTGTGTAGTTATCTGTGCTGAAATAGGTACTGGATGCCACTTTGATGTAATATGTTCCGGCACGCAGTCCCAGTTTTTCGGTTTGTTTAACTGTGGCGTTTCCAATGCTGTCCCAGCTGCACATGGTGCTTTGATTGGAATCGATCAACGAATAAGTCCAGTATTTTGAATTGATGTAATTTTGCTCTGGGTTCTGGAATGTAATCTGGAGCATACCGTCTTCTTCCAGGGTTACTGCGTAGCAATCCACATCTGTTTCATTGCCGATGCTGCCAACGCAGGAGGTGTTTACAGGAAGTCGACTGGCATCATCAAAGGTGTCGTTGGATTCGGATTCGTAAAACTTTTCTGATGCAGAAGCGGCGGTGTAATTGACCTTTACCGTATAATTATCTGTGCTGAAACTGCCGGCGCTTTCTACTTTCAAGAAGTAAGTTCCGGCGCTATAACCAAGCTCATTTGTCTGGAATCTGGTCGTACCGCCTGTACTTTCCCATTTTTGCAGAGTAGTGCCATCTGGTTTGAGAATTGAAAATTTCCAGTAATCGGAGTTAGCAAAGTATTGCTCCGGATGCTCAAAGAGAACGGAGATGGAACCGGATTCTTCCAGTGTGACTGCGTAATAGTCAACGTCGCTGGTAGAATAAGTGCAGCCGATACAGGAGGTGTTCACAGGGAGGGGATTTGCGGTCTCAGCCGTTTTATTGTATTCGAATTCGTAAAGCTGGTCAGATTCGCTTGCTGTTGTGTAATTGAGTTGCATGGTGTAGGGGTCTGCACTGTGACTGAGGCTGGAGATCCTTATATAATAGGTTCCAGCATGGAATCCCAATGCTTCTGTCTGGAGCGAAGTTTCTCCGCCTTTGCTCTCCCATGTACGCAGTGTAGTTCCGATGTCGTCATGCAGTGTAATTTTCCAGTAGGTAGAGTTGGTGTAGAATTGCTCCGCATGGTCAAAGGAAATAGAAAGCGTGCCGTCTCCTTCCAACGTTACTGCGTAATAGTCTACATCGCTGCTGTTGGAGAGTGTGCCGGTTATGGGTGCATTTACTTCAGCTGTCTCTGCCGTTGCAATGGTGTCGTTTTCGTAGGATTCGCCATCTGTTTCTGCAGAAACCGGCATTGCGCCGAAGCTGCTCAAGCACAGCAGCCCGGCGGTCAGCAGGGAAAGCCAGCATTTTTTGTGTCGTTTCATATGGAATAACCCCTTTCGTTTATGGCATATCTTTGTATGTGCTTTTTCCAGTATACTATATTTTGTCGTAAATTGCAAGAAAAACCGGAAAATCTGGCAGAATATCTAAAAAAACCGACAAATCTCCAGAGGAAATTCATCGGTTTTTTTAAAAAATTTGTAAGCTATCGTCAGAGGATCGCATCCCAGTCTGCCGAGCCGCTGACAGATGCAGTGGCGTAATATTTCAGGATGTAGTAGGCATCATCGGCATTGACGTTACCGTTTTCGTCCACATCCGCAGCCAGAAGCGGATTGCCTTCCAGTCCCAGGTCACCGCTGACGGAATAGGAGGCGTAGGCTTTCAATACCAGGTAGGCATCATCGGCATTGACATTGCCATCCTCGTTCACATCACCTCTGACGTAGGTGACTTCTTCTGCATTCAGGGTGAGGGTGTATGCAACGGTGCTGTACGTGTACGATGAACGAGGTTCAACCTTGATATAGTACGTACCGGCATTGGCTTTGATCGTCTCTGCTGTTGTTTTGCCAGTGGAAAGGAGTGCATCCAGTGTCTGAACCGGTTTGGTGCTGATGCTGTTTGTATCTTCATCATAGCTGTACAGGGAGATACGCCAGTAAACAGAACTGCTGTCGGAGATATTGTCCGGCAGAGCGTGTTCAAATTGCAGGGAAATCTCCGATGTCTTTTCCAGAGTGGTCTTGTAGTAGTCGATATCAGAAGAACTGTACAGCTGACCGGAAACGGCAGTATTTACAGGGATTTCATCTGCACCGCTCATGGTATCATTGGGTTCACTTTCGGTTGTGTTGTCTCTGGCTTCGAAGTTGACCGTCAGGGTATATTGCACGCCCGACGCATAGTTACCGCTAAAATCTTGTGGATTCACTTGTACGTAATATATACCAGGATTATATCCTTGTTCTGGAATGGTGACAGAAGCCGTGTTTCCAGGTGATGTGACAGAAGAAATTTTCTTGCGGTCTGTATCAAAGAGTGTCACTTCCCACAGATTATAATTTCCATCTATGATGTCATGTGCAAATGTCACGGACATGGTTCCCGGTTCGGTCAATTCAAAGGTATAGTAATCCACATCACTGCTGTCGTTGTCGGTCAAGGCTGTGCAGGGGGTGGCGATTGCCAGAGTGCTGGCTGTTTCAAAGTTGCCGTTGGGTTCTGTTTCATAGTCATAAGGTGTCGTCCATTGGCTCTTCGGCGTGGCGTTGACCTGCACAGTGTATGGCATCTCGCTGTAATGGTAGTCACTATATCCTGTCACCGTAAAATAGTATGTACCTGCCGGATAGCCGAAAATAGGGGTAGTTGTGGTTGCAATATTAGCGGGAACATTCCAGGTGTTTATGAGATCTCGATTGCTGTTGTATACAGACAGTTTCCATTTATTATCTGTTTCATCCGTTTTCTCATGATTGAAAGAAATGCTGAATGCGGAATCTTCTTCCAGGGTGAAAGAATAGTAATCCACATCTGTTTTGGAATGCAGTGAACCTACACAGGGTGTAGCGATTGGAATGGTATCAGCGGTGTCGAAGCTGTCATTTGGTTCGGTTTCGTTCAGTGTGTCTAATGCACTGGAAGGGGTGAAGTTGGCAGAGATTTGATAATCGGAGCTGACCAGTTCGTTAAAACCACCAATTGTAACCTTACAATAATATGTGCCGGGTGTGACTCCTATTACGGTAGAAGTAAAGGAACCGTCTGCGCGAGATACTTCCCAGTTTTGCAGAGGTGTTCCGCTTGCGTCTACCAGGGAAACTGTCCATCCATAGATGCTGTCTACATAGTCGAATGTCAATTGCAGAGAAATCTGACCATCTTCTGTTGTGGTGAACTGATAATAATCCATATCACCTTTCGAAGAAAGATAACCCGTAATTTTAGTGTTCAGGGGAATGGGGTTTGCAGCTTCTAAGGTGTCATTCCCCTCATATTCCACATGTGCCGGGAAGGTCAATGCACTTGCAGCAGTATAGTCCGCTTCCAGGGTATATGTGCCCTCTGGTGCTGTTGCCCATTTTGTGACACAATAATAGTATGTTCCTGCTTTCCAGCCACGTTCCCGTGTGATGATATTCTCGTCGACATCTGTGTATTTACAGAGTTCTGTGCCATTTTCGCTGTAGAATGTGATATTATATGCTTCAAACCAGGATGCGGTCCAGTCTGCGGTAAAAGACAGGCTCAGAATACCGTCTTCTTCCAGTGTAATCTTATAATAATCTACGTCGCCGTCTCCTGCGACATCGCCGGTCACCGGTGTGTTCAAGTCAATTGCTTCTGCGGTGGCAAGTGTGTCATTTTCACCGCTTGTTGCTGCCGTTTCAGCCGATACCGGCAGTGCTGCCAGATTTCCCAGGCAGAGCAGTCCCGCAAGGATTCCAGCGAGCCATTGTTTTTTCTGCTTTTTCATATACATTGTCCTTTCTTAGCAAAGTGCAATTGTGTTTTCCACATTTGAATTATATCATATTCTGGTTAATCTAAAATGCTCGGAAAGGTTAAATGTAGGTAAATGGTATCTTCAGTGAGGTTCGGATAAAAAAACTGCAAAAAAGACGCAGCTAGGTTTCAACTGCGTCTTTTTTTGCAATATGTAGAAGCGTGAATTTATGCTTGCTGCGGCAGAGCTTCCTGAACCGGAGAATTCTGCGGTATGGGATCCGCCGTCTGTCCCAGATCCCGGTTTTTGCAGAAGAGCCAGACAATGAGAATTACTGCGATCAGGACGAATGTCACGCAAAGACCGCCTTCGGGACCGAATGCACCGCCGTTCCAGAGTGTCATGTTATCTTTCTGCGCGGTGCGGAGAATGGTATTTTCAGATGCCATGCCGCTGACCTGGAGTCCGAAGATATTGCCCTGGGCGAAATTCCAGATGGAATGAATGGCACACACGCCCCAGAGATTGCCCCGGCGTACCATGTACACGGTCATAAAGATACCGAAAAGGAACAGGTTCAGCAGTGCCAGAGGAGATAAGCCCGGATTCGCCAGATGCAGAAGCGCAAAGGCAATGGAATTCACTACCATGCCCACCCAAAGGGGCATCCATCGGGAAACGGAAACACAGAAATAACCGCGGCACAGAATCTCCTCCGATGCCCCCTGGATCAGATAGCCCAGGAATGATAAAATCAGAATGGGCAGCATCTTGGGCTGAAATGCAATGCCTTCCAGTTTTACGCCGCCGAACAGCAGATTCAGCCCCACCACAAGCACGAACATCAGCAATCCCACGCCCAGACCGATGCAGTATTCCGAGAATCCTTTTTTTCGGGTCATTCCCAGGGTGGAAAGCTTTCGCTTTTCCATTTTCGTGCAATAGATCAGGGTGACTGCGATACAGCCGGCAGTGGCAAAGAGGCTCGCTACTGTGACCCAGCTGGGCATCTGCTTTGTGATCTCCATGACGGATTCTACGTATGATTCCATGGTGAATGTGCCATTTTGTGCAGATTCCAGCAATTCCTGATATGCCGGCGTTTGTATCATGCCTACGATTGTCGGCACCATGGTGATGATATTTTCGGCGATCATCACGACCAGGAAAACCAGCAGAAAAATCAGGATTTCCATCCACAGTTTATGCCCACGGCTTTCCAGTCGCGCATTGCGCACCATCAGCGGATCCCGCAGAGACAGTGCAGATTGTTTTTGCGTCATATGTATACGTCCTTTCTTTAGGGCAAAACCGCACAAAGCCGTCAGACGTTCTTTGTACAGTGTAACCCTGGCTTACTAGTTATATAGTACACTAATTTTAATGTTTTGTCAAGCGTCTGTAAGGATTGATCGTATCTTTTGGGATAATTTACAAAAAAGCAATAAAGGCAATACTGCACAAAGATTGTGCGTCAGATGCGCCGTCAGATTTTTCGTCAGA
>NZ_CALDMP010000101.1 GCF_937915125.1 uncultured Ruminococcus sp.
TGACGAAAAATCTGACGGCGCATCTGACGCACAATCTTTGTGCGGTATTGCCTTTATTTTTGCAGATGGAAAATATTTTCTGAGAGGATCATGCAATGCACGGAAACACTCTGTGCGGAACGGTTCAAAAAATCGTCTTTCAGTCATTTTTGGGCGAAATTTGTGCAAAATGGCAATTGCTTTACGAGGGAAAATATGGTATACTGTTTGAAAGGAAATGATATCTCTCATCGAAAGGAGTATCTCATGAAACATTTTATGACAAAAATTGCCGCTTGTATGACAGCTGCTCTCATGGCATTCTGTATTTGCATCCATATTCCGCCGTGCGCTATGCCGGCTGCGGCAATGTCTACCAGTCAGACCGATGAAGACCTGCAATTCTATGCCGATCAGGTGGTTGCTCTGGTCAATATGGAACGTGCTGCAGAGGGGCTGGATCCGCTCTATGCCGTACCAGTTCTGAATGAGGCGGCTGCTGTCCGGGCAGAGGAGTGCACGGAACTGTTCGATCACACCCGACCGGATGGATCACGGTGCTTCACCGTTCTGGGGGAATACGGCGTATCCTATATGAGTGCCGGGGAAAATATTGCCCAGGGATATACGTCTCCGGAAAAAGTGGTGAATGGCTGGATGAATTCAGACGGACACCGGGCAAATATTCTGGACGACAGTTATGACTGCATCGGTGTGGGCGTTGCAAACGATGGCGGTGTACTCAACTGGACCCAGCTTTTTGTGGGGGATAGCAATGTCACCGGGAAATATATGCCGGAGTATCAGGATACCGCAGTGACAACAACGACAGCGATAACAACGACTACCACAACGACAACTACGACCACTACCACTACAACGACAAAGCTTTCAACCACTTGGCGCGATACAACAACATCCATGACCACAACGGCGCCGACCATGCCGGCAACAACTACCACGACAGAACCTGTGCAGGTCGAGGTTGACTACTATCCGTCTTATCTTTATGTCGGGGAAACAGATTACATATCAGCCCATTGGACTGGCGGAGGATATAGCGGCTGGCAGTCTTGCATCTTTTATTCGTCGAATGAAAGCGTTTTGGAAGTTGATTTTATGACAGGAGAATTGACCGCGGTTGCACCAGGAGCAGCATGGATAGACGCTTGTGGTCCAGGGGATAGTCGATCGGTTTATATTGAAGTACTCGAGCTGCCAAAAGAAACCACTACTACACCCATGATAACAACCACGACAACCACTACCACCACTACTTATAATGAAATATATCCGGAATTTGAAGAGATCTACTATCCGTCTTCTCTTTATGTAGGAGAAACCGGGCAGATTACTCCATACGTATTGTATGATGGCGAATACTGTCCTACTGAATTGTTATGGCTGACATTCACCTCGGATGATGAAAGTGTACTGGAGGTTGATTACTCCACAGGTAAAGTGAGAGGAATTGCACCGGGTTATGCTACTGTTACGATTGGCGCTGTGTATGGTGGATTAGGTAGTATAGAAGAGATTGTCATAGAAGTGCTGGAAGAACCGACTGCAACAGAAATCAGCACTACAACTGCGATGACATCTGTAACGACAACGACAGCGACAACTTCTGTTACGACCACCACCACAGATGATTCTTCCTATGATATCATTGCAGAGATCGGTACAATTTCTCTCACGCTGGACGAGCTGAAGGCGGTGGACTATGAGGTACAGATACCGATATTCCTGAATAAGAACAACGGCTTTTCAGATCTGAGTTTTGGGATATCCTATGATCCGGACAGACTGGCGCTAACAAAATGCGCGAACCGATCTCCTTCGCTGTTCATGGCGCCTGCCATCACAGAAGGATTCGCTTGGATTTCTTCTATCAGCCAGGAAACAGAACTGTCTGCCGGTATTCTGGATTATACGGGTTCTGATTTTTGCCTGCTGACGGTTCATGTGACAGAGGATGCAAAACCGGGAGATGTTTTCCCGCTGACAATGGAATACGTGGGAAAAGATGGAAAAACTATTGCCGAAGCAAATAATATTGCCGGAAATGAGCTGCTTCTTTCTCTGATCAGCGGTTCGATCCAGATCGCAGGCGATAGTTCCTGCGGCGATGTAGACCTGGACGGCAGAATTTCCCTGACGGATGTCATTTTGTTGAATCATAAGATCGCCGGTGCAGTACAGTTCAACGATCTCCAGCTTCAGGTGGCAGATTGCTGTCAGGATGGTGAAGTGAATGTGGATGACGCTCTGACACTTCTGAAATTTCTGGTGCGCCTGATTTGGATCATTCCTGTATCAGAGTGACGAAAAATCAAATATTTTCTTATGAAATTGTGCGTTTCTATTGACAGAAACAAGCAGATATGCTATAATAAGCATACAACATATTGTGGCTGAATTCGGCCAAATTCGAAAAATAAGGAGAATACTTATGATTTGTCCAAATTGCGGAAGCAACAATCCAGATGATGCGGCTTTCTGCCCCAACTGCGGTGCAACAGCACAGAACAATACAGCAAACAATGCTGCAGCGGGAAATGCAGTACCGCCCCAGACACCGCCTCAGTTCACCGGAACACCCATTCCGCCCGGCGGCAGCGGCATTCAGCAGCGGAATCTTGCACTGTGCATCATTCTTTCCATTGTCACCTGCGGTATCTACGGTCTGTACTGGATCTACACCATTACAGAGGATACCAACCGTGTGACCGGTAATCCCAATGCAACTTCCGGCGGCATTGTCATCCTGCTGGGAATCGTGACATGCGGCATCTACATGTGGTACTGGATGTATAAGGAAGGCGAATATCTGGATCAGGCGAAAACCGCACGGGGCATTCCTTCCAGCAATTCGGGAATCCTCTATCTGATTCTTTCCATTGTTGGACTGGGAATCGTTTCCTATGCGCTCATTCAGAATGAACTGAATAATCTGGCATAAGTCTTTTGGGTATTTGTAATGAAAAAGGGGCTGTACGATTGGTACAGTCCCTTTTGTGATAATTGGGAGGAACTATGGAAAAAAGCCGCTTTGCTTCATATTTCCGGCAGTATCGGAAGCAGCTGAAAACTGCCGGGATCGTGGCTGCGCTG
Organism: uncultured Ruminococcus sp.; assembly: GCF_937915125.1. GTDB lineage: Bacteria > Bacillota > Clostridia > Oscillospirales > Ruminococcaceae > Ruminococcus_C. Next base: position 3,094 of record NZ_CALDMP010000101.1, read on the forward strand.
GGGCTGGGGTATTATATTCTGACTCGGCTGACGCCATTCCGGATTCCATGTGTGTTTCAGAAGATCACAGGGCTTGCTTGTCCCGGCTGTGGGGTGACCCATTTCTGTATGCGCTTGTTACAGCTGGATTTTTCCGGTGCAGCAAGAGAAAATTTGGTGCTGGCAGTGCTGCTGCCGATCTGGATGGGAGCGCTTCTCATCCGGGTGATATGGCATCCCAGGTGGCTGCAAAAAAACAGCTGTGGGGAAAAAATACTGCTCTGGGGCAGTATTGTGGTGCTTCTGGTGTTCGGTGTGGTGCGTAATCTGCCGGGTATGGAATTTTTGCTGCCGTCTTATCGGCGGTAGGCAATGAATTTTTTTGATCCAGCAATTTTTCAAAAATGCTGGCGAGGTCCAGGGCGAGGGCTCCACGAGCCCGTCCCGCTTTGTGAAACCTTTTCAACAAGTAAAACCTTGCAAACATTCCGGTGGAATGTTTCCAATGGAAATCACTTTTATATGCTTTTGCATACAGGAACGCACTTTTCCCTCCAGGAATATGATGGAACAAAGGCCGGATGCGTTTAAAATGTCCGGGAACGGGCATACTAACAGCGAACCGGCAAACCGTGGTACAGCCGGCGTTGAATTACGGATACCATCATGGATAAGGAGGGATTCCCATGCTGGTCAAGCGTGGCGAAATTTATTATGCAGATTTAAGCCCGGTTGTGGGCTCGGAACAGGGCGGCGTCCGACCGGTACTTATTGTGCAGAATGACATCGGAAACCGGCACAGTCCCACTGTCATCGCAGCGGCGATCACTAGCCGGAAGGATAAAGCGAAGCTGCCCACCCATATCGACGTCCAGGCGGCGACCTGCGGTCTGACAAAGGACAGCGTGGTGCTGCTGGAACAGATCCGCACCCTGGATAAACGGCGGCTGAAAGATCGTATGGGCGAACTGGATGAACCGTCTATGACAAGGGTAGATCACGCCTTGCAGGTGAGCTTCGGCTTGCCGTTGTAAACAAATCCATGCAAAATCGGGCGGATAATATCCGCCCCTACATTTTTATTGCACAAAAAGAGCGCACACCAGATGGTATGCGCTCTGATTTGTTGTTATGGCTTTGGCAGTAAAACTTAGCCAGCTGCGTTCAGCTTCTTCGCCAGCTGAGACTTCTTTCGGGCAGCAGCGTTCTTGTGCATCAGACCCTTTGCGCAAGCCTGGTCTACACGCTTGATTGCTGCGCGTACTGCAGCTTCTTTGTCAGCAGCGTTTGCTGCACATGCAGCGTCAGCCTTCTTAATCATGGTCTTCAGGTTGGACTTGCGAGCCTTGTTAGCAGCAGTCTTTGTAGCGCTTACCTTTACACGCTTCTTTGCAGAACGAATATTCGGCATAGTTAAAATCTCCTTTTCAAATAGTATGGTCGGAATTTCCTCGAATAACCGGAAAGTTGTCGTCATACACTAAAAACAGCATTGACACGGTACCGTTTTTAGCTGGAAAAATTCCCTTGCAAATGGAACGACCAAATGCTGGTGCTCTCCGGGAGAACACCGTGACTAAGCTTTATTATACCACAGAACACGCCGAAATGCAATAGGTATTTTCGAGGAAGCCGACAATATTTTGGCGTGAAAAGCCAGCAGATTGCACAAAAACCAGGAGGAATACACATGGATTCAATTCGTACTGACCTTGCCGTAGAGCGCACCGCCGCTGCACCGGAGTTGCCTGGCGTGACACAAGAAACACGTGGAAAAGCCTTTTCCGTCACAGAGATCTGCATCAAGAACGACACCTGCGGCGCACCCATCGGAAAGCCAGCAGGCCGCTATGTGACATTAGAGGCAGAGGCACTCTCACGGAACAGTGCCCAGTATGAGGAAATGGCGGAGGAGCTTGCCGCTGAACTGGAGCGCTTTTTGCCGAAAGAGGGATGCGTTTTCGTCGCTGGGTTGGGAAATCGTGCCATTACGCCGGATGCACTGGGACCCCGTGTGGCATCAAAAGTGTTGGCAACACGTCATTTGCGCACGGCACTCAGCAAGGAAGAATTGGAGTATCTGCCGGAACTGCGTCCGGTATGCGTCCTTGCCGGGGGCGTTTTGGGGCAGACTGGTATGGAATCGGCGGAACTTCTGGAGGCGGTTTGCCATCAGGTACAGCCGGCAGCAGTTGTGGCAGTGGATGCACTGGCATGTGCGGAGTTGTCCCGGCTGGGGACGACCATTCAGATGAGCGACAGCGGTATTTCTCCGGGCAGCGGTGTGGCAAATCATCGTGCGGAATTGTCGAAGCGCACATTGGGCGTGCCGGTAGTGGCACTGGGTGTGCCGACAGTGGTGGATCTGCACACGGCAGTGCAGGGGATCTACGGCAAGAGCGTGCCCAAAAATCGTCCCAATATGATGGTGACGCCCAGGGATGTGGACAGGCTCATTGATCATGCCGGGGATCTGCTGGCGTGCTCGCTGAATATGGCATTGCATCCAGGCATGACCTTTGCGCAAGCGGAAGGCTTAGGATAAAAAACGTAGCATCGAAGAATATTCTCCATCCATTTTCTAAAAGGCAGCTTGGCAATGAAGTTTTTTGAGCCGGTAAATTTTCAAAAATGCTGGCGAGATCCAGGCGAAGAGCCATGGTGGGGCAAGGGGCTTCGCCACCTGCGGCGGTATGGATTTATACGTTATCTCCTTGAGAATTCCTGTTTCCTTGTGAATATTCACGGAAACTGTCTTGAAATCTCGTGCAATTTGTGACTTGCACTGACACTTGAAAATATGCTATAATAATTGTGTACGTTTGCAGAAAGGAGTTGGTGTGATTCATGAAAAAATATGCAAGAATTGCGCTGAGTTGTTTGCTCGCCGTTGTACTGTCTGCGCCTCTGGCTGCTTGCGGTTCGGGAAAAGAAGCGGATAAAACCCCGAAAAAGGACATGTCCGCTACCACTCGTGAGGAACTGGCAGAACTGGCGAAGTCAGACGAACGTCTGACAGGCGAACTGGAAAATAAAACCATCAAGTGGATGTCCGACTGGGATATCAATTCTGACGACTCGGGAAAAACGACGCCCATTGAATTGGCGGTTTTCCAGGAACGCTACGGCGGTGAGATCGAGTGGTATCAGACCACCTATGGCGCACGCTATGATAACCTGGCAAATTCCATCAATAGTGACGAGGGTGTGGATTTCTTCTACGGCGGAAACTGGGACGCATTCCCTAAGGGTGCTGTCCGTGGTATGTTTGTGCCCTATGACGATTATATTGACCTGGATTCTGAACTGTGGGCAGATGTCAAGGACGCCAACGATGCTATGATCTGGGATGGCAATCACTACATGGCTATCGTTGAAGTTACCGGTGATAACTGTGCTGTCATCTATAACCGCAAGACCATGGATGAAAACGGTCTGGACGATCCGGCAGAACTGTTTGAAAAAGGCGAGTGGACATGGGATGCCTTTGAGGATATGCTGGAGGAATTCGTAGATACTTCCGAAGAGCGCTATGGCATCGACAGCTGGTATTTCGAATCCGGTCTGTCTGCTTCTACTGGTGTGCCGTATATCGGCATGGAGGACGGCAAGCTGGTGAATAACCTGCGCAATGAAGCCATTGAGGATTATCAGAACTGGATGTACGGACTGTGGCAGGCGGATTATATTGCCCTGGGTGTCGGCGACTATGGTTGGACGTCCCGTGATTATTACATCGGTGAGGGCAAGCTGCTGTTCTATCCCTGCGGTCTGTGGACGCTAGGCACAGAAAAGTCGCAGTGGTCCAAGACATTCGGCGAGGACGTATTCTTTGTGCCTGTGCCGAAATATGAAAAGGCGGACGAGTATTACATCCCCACCAGTGTCAATGCGTACTGCTTTGTAAAGGGCGGTCACAATCCGGAGGGTGTCGGCAAATTCCTGGATTGCTTCCGGTTCAGCAAGGTCAGCGACGGTGCACAGGAGATCAGCGACGAACAGTTTGTCAGCGACTATGAGTGGACAGACGAAATGATCGAGATGAAGAACACCATGAACGAAATGGCGCTGGAAAATCCCGTGTTCGATTTCTATAACGGTATTTCTTCCGATGTCACCGATGTTCTGGACAGCAGTGAGCATGGTGTACGTGCCGCTTCCAGAGGCGTGCCGTGGAATGAGTCTGTCAATGCGATCTATGACCAGATGCAGAACTATATTGATGAGGTCAATGAGAAGCCTACAATGGGTTAATTTCTTCTGAGTTAGAAATATCCCAAAGCTGATTGCATTGTAAACGTCCCACTGGGACGTTTACAAAATTTCAGTTACTGAAAAGGGATACAAAGGGGGAAGCGGTCTTGTTCGCTTCCCCCTCGAAAAGCTGTCGCTTTTCTCACCCCTTTTCTCTGTGGCGCAAAAGAATGCGCCGGGGTGTTTCGCCGCCTGTGGGCGGCGACCAGGGATGCTGTCCCTGGACTCTGCCAGGGCTCCTCGCCCTGGACCTCGCCAGCATTTTTGAAAAATTGCTGGATCAAAAAACTTCATTGCTTATAAGAACAGTTAAGGCAACACTGTACAAAGATTGTGCAGTGTTGCCTTGTATTTTTTGTTTCCTATGTATCAATAATTCCCGGAAGTATCCTCCATCAGCTTGCACCGGATGGTGAATTCTTCATAGGTGCCGTCCGCATGATAGCGGCGGCAGCGTGCTTCCATTTCATCTCCGGCTTTCAGGTCAGCAATGGCGGCGCACAGTCCATCGTAATCGCTGACGGCTTCTCCCTGTACAGAGAGAATGACATCGTTGGGCTGCAATTCTGTGTTGGCAATGTCACAGTCCGAAGCGATTTCCGTGACCCAGATGCCGCTGAGATCATCGGGGATGTCTTCCATGCCGATTTCCTTTGCAAAACCAAGCTGTACCTGTTCGATTTCCAGGGAAATGAAGGTGATGCCTACACGGACACGGTCGGAGACGTACCCGTTTTTAATGAGATCTTCTACAATGGGGAGTACCTCGTTGATGGTAATGGCAAAGCCCAGTCCTTCATAGCTGGAGCTGACATATTTGGAGGAGGTGATGCCGATGACCTGACCATACATGTTCACCAGTGCACCGCCGGAATTGCCCGGGCTGATGGCAGCATTGGTCTGGATGCAGTTCATGTCAAAGCCGGTTGCATCGGAACGAATCTGGCGGTTCAGACCGGAGACAATGCCGTTTGTCACAGAGCCGGCGAGCCCTGCCGGATTGCCGATAGCGACAACGGCTTCGCCCAGAACCACCTCATCGGAATTGCCCATGGTTGCTGCCGGGAGACCAGCTGCTTTAATTTGAATGACAGCAAGGTCTGTCTTGGCATCACTGCCAACGACCTTTGCGGCATATTCCTTTTCGTCCGAAGTAACGACACGGAAAGATTTTCCGTTTGTCAGTACATGGGCATTGGTGATGATATATCCGTCCTCGGAGAGAATGATCCCGGAGCCTGTGCCGCTGAGCAGTGTACGATTGGCGTCGCCGTAGGTGTAGATCTCCACAATGGAAGGCCGGACGGCAGCTGCTACGCCTTCTACCGTATAAGCGCCGTTTTCATCCACATTTTCTGCGGAAGTATCCAGATCAGGCTTTTCCTGCTGCTGGATCACGACCTTTGCGCCGGATTCCGTGTCCGTTGTCTCCGTCTGGCTGGTGGTCTGTACAGCGTTGGTGTCGCCCCGGCGGAATGCCACGACGTCACTGCCGATGCAGTATAGCAGCAGTGCTGCGATGAGTCCGGCAACGATCTTCAGCCAGAATGCGGCACGTTTGTCCTTTTGTTCTGCTGTCATAGGCGGCTTTACTGGTGCCTGAGGAGGCACCTGGGGGGGTATCTGCCAGTTTCTGTAGTGGGGCTGCTGGTTCTGATACCAGTTCATAGACCCCTGGGGTTGAGCCCCCCAGCCATGTACAGGCTGCTCCATATTGGGCTGGGACGGTATGGGATTCTGTGGCGGAACACCCCCCTGCGCCGGTTGTTGAAACTGCGGTGGCACAGGAGTATGGGGTGGAACAAAACCCGGATTCGGCTGCTGAAACTGCGGCGGCACAGGAGTATGGGGTGGAACAAAACCCGGATTCGGCTGTTGAAACTGCGGCGGTACCGGATTCCGGGGCGGAACATAGCCTGGAATCGGCTGCTGCACCTGGGGTGCCGCTGGCTTTTGCGGCGGTATATATCCAGCTGTCGGCGGCTGGGCTGCCGGTGGGGTCTGCTGGGGGATGATATGACTGGGTGCAGTCCCCTGTGGGGGCGTTACTGCCGCAGGGGTTGCCCCAGAATTCGGCAGTGTATCTGTCGACCACTTGCGCTGGGGCGGTACTTCCGGCGGCACGGCGGTCTGGGGCGGCTCTGGCTGGGTCAATGGTTTCTGTTCTTCTTCCTGCATCTGGCAGACGCTCCTTTCGGTTGGAAATGGAAAAACGGACAGAGCCGGCACCTTTCTGCCGGAATACCGTCCGCTTTTGAAGATATACTATACTGTTTTATCCTTGACTATCGGTCTCATCCTCTTCCGGCAGTTCCACATGGGGCAGACGTACTTCAAATTCCGTGTACGCATGCTCTTCACTGCGCACCAGGATCTGGGCATGGTGAAGATGGATGATACGCCGGGTGATGTCCAGCCCCAGTCCCAGCCCGGTTTTGTCCTGGCTGCGGGAAAAGTCGGATTTATAGAATCGCTCGAAAATTTTCGGCAGTTCTTCCTTGGAGATGCCGTTTCCGGTATTGCGAATGGCAAACACCCACTCGCTGTCCGTGTCGGCAAAGGTAAAGGTGATCGTACCCCCATCGTTGACGAATTTCACGGCATTTTCCACCAGGTTATAAATCACCTGACTCATGAGATCCGGGTCGGCACAGGCACGCACCGGCGGACTGTCAAGACCCTCGATGGTGATGTTCCGCTTTTCCAGGCGGTTCTCGAACATGAGCACCGTCCGGAATGCCGTATCATTCAGTGTGAACATCCGGTAATTCAGCTGGATGGTGCCGGCGTCGAATTTCGTCAGATTCAGCATGGAAGTGACCAGCATTTTCAGCCGCTGGACTTCCTGAGAGATAATGGAAAGATATTCCATCCGCTTGTTCTTGGCAACTGTGCCGTCCAGTATGCCCTCCACAAAGCCGCTGATAATGGTCATAGGCGTCCGCAGCTCGTGGGAGACATTGGACACAAACTGGCGGCTGGATTCTTCTGCACGCTGTGCCTGACTGCTGAGTGTCTCCGCCAGTATGGCAACTTCCTCAAACTCTGTCCCCGCATATTGTTCCGGCGAAAGGGGCTGGCTGTAGTCGCCCTGAACATACAGTTTCATCGATGCTGCCAGCCGATCCAGATGTCTGGATTTGCTGCGGATGGAGTATAAAAACACCACTGCCGAAACGAGAAGCAGTCCCAGTACCAGACAGACCGCCAGAACCAATACATCGGAAGTATAGGCATTCAGCGGGCGAGTGTATGAACTGGAAAACATATAGTAGGTGTTTGTTTCCCCGTCTTCTGTCAGTGTCAGAGTCGTGCCCCGGCAGAGCATAGGCTCTGCAATGGAACGGTCAAACTTTCCTGCGGCATGGTCCGTCAGGTAGGAGCCTTCTTTTTCCATAACACGCCGCATCTCGGTATTGAGCGTTAGATCATCTGCCTGTTGTCCGGTATTCTGGCTGCAAAGGATGCACTGTCCTTCTACGTCGAAGAGATAGACGAAGAAGTTCAGCTGTCCGGCGATCTTATTGACCTGAGTGGGAATATAGTACTGGAGCATATTTTCGTTGGGGAATTCCCGGTTATGGGTCATAATATCGCTGGTCAGGATATCACAGCCACGCAGTGCATTGTTGTAATAATCCCGTTTATAGCGGCTGATGGCATAGCCCAGGGTCACCGAGACCGTTACGACCAGCAGGACTGTCACCAGCAGCATACGGATGAAAAACGTTCGTTGGATCCGTCTCCGGCGTGCCCGCTGGACTTGAGTGGTTTCTGGTGCTTCCACGGGGCTTATTCGTCCTCTTCGGACTCGAACTTATAGCCCACGCCCCAAACGGTTTTCAGAGACCACTTGTCAGAAACACCTTCTAGCTTTTCACGCAGACGCTTGATGTGTACGTCAATGGTACGGGAGTCGCCGTAGTACTCAAAGCCCCATACCTCGTCCAGAAGCTGGTCACGAGTGTATACACGGTTCGGGTTGGATGCCAGATAGAACAGCAGTTCCAGTTCTTTTGGTGGTGTGTCAACGACCTTGCCGTCTACACGCAGCTCATAGCGGGTCATGTTAACGGACAGCTTGTCATAACGAACTTCCTTGACCTCGGATTCTTCCGGAGAATTGCCGATTCTTCTTGCAATTGCCTTGATACGTGCAATGACTTCCTTGGTATCGAAGGGCTTTACCACATAGTCATCTGCACCCAGTTCCAGGCCCAGTACCTTATCAAACGTATCGCCCTTTGCGGTGATCATGATGATCGGCACGCTGGACTTTTTGCGTACTTCACGACATACCTGCCAGCCGTCAACGGTGGGCAGCATCACATCCAGGAGAATAATATCCGGCTTCAGTGCGTTGAATTTTACCAGCGCCTCTTCGCCGTCATAGGACAGGATTACGCTGTATCCCTCATTTTCCAGATACATTCGCAGTACGTCACAGATATTCGGGTCATCATCCACAACAAGAACTTTTTCCAGTGCCATAATTTTCACGCCTTCCTCGTTTTATAACGTTATACATGTCTTTTCCGAACCGCCCCAAAGGAGCCGGGTTCTCAATTCCCTCCGGCAGTTTTGCAGTACAACAGCTGTCGAAACACGCCGGTTTCCTTGTAATTCCCATTATACTATAAGTATGTGTTTGATAAGTGTATATATCATGTATATTTTATGTTCTAAATGTAAAATGTGAAGAATGTAAAATGACGGCGTGTATTAGTTAGTTTATTTTTTGCCGAATCACGTGGGGATAGTCTGACTTTGCGATCTACAAAGTAAAATATTTGTGGAAGTTGTTATATTATTGCCTTTTCTGATGTGCGTGATTTGTGCATATATCTGAATTTCTCGGAAATTGCACAAAAGCCCTTGATTTTTTCTGAAAAGTTGGTAAAATAGATATTAGCACTCAGGAACAACGAGTGCTAACAGGTTCAAGAAACAAGTGATAATTTTGTATGCAGGAGGAATGAATCATGACAATGAAACCGTTGGCAGACAGAGTACTGATAAAGGTGGAAAAAGATCAGGAGGAAAAGACCGCAGGCGGTCTGGTCCTGGCAACCAAGACACCGGCTGGTGTTCCGGCAAAGGGTAAGGTCGTAGCGTGCGGCGAGGGCAAGTATGCGCCGAACGGCACTCGCGTTCCCATGCAGGTAAAGGTGGGCGACACCGTTCTGATCAGTCAGGGTGCCGGTCAGAAGATCAAGCTGGACGGCGAAGAGCTGGTTTTGGTTTATGAGAGCGAAATTCTGGGTATTGCAGAATAATTGTCCTACATTATAATGAGAAAAGGAGTTTTTGACCATGGCAAAGGATATTAAGTATAATGCAGACGCAAGAGAAGGTCTGATCACCGGTATCGACAAGCTGGCAGACACTGTAAAGATCACCCTGGGTCCGAAGGGTCGCAATGTGGTTCTGGATCGTGAATTCGGTGCACCGCTGGTAACCAATGACGGCGTTACCATTGCAAAGGACATCGAGCTGGAAGATCCCTTTGAGAACATGGGTGCACAGCTGGTTCGTGAAGTTGCAACCAAGACAAACGATGCTGCCGGCGATGGTACCACAACCGCTACGGTTCTGGCACAGTCCATTATCCATGAGGGCGTGAAGAACATTGCTGCCGGTGCAAATCCCATGGTACTGCGCAAGGGTATTGCAAAGGCTGTTGACGCTGCAGTAGACAGCATCAAGGCAAATTCCAAGCAGATCGAGGGTACTGCAGATATTGAGCGTATCGCTACCATTTCTTCCGCAGATGAGACCGTAGGCAAGCTGATCGCTGAGGCAATGGAGAAGGTTTCTACTGACGGTGTAATTACCATTGAAGAGGGCAAGACCGCTGAGACCTACAGCGAAGTAGTAGAAGGTATGCAGTTCGACCGGGGCTATATGTCTCCGTATATGGTAACAGACCGTGAGAAGATGAAGGTCGTTTATGATGATGCGCTGGTATTTATCACCGACAAGACCATCAACAACATCCAGGATATTCTGCCGCTGCTGGAGCAGATCGTAAAGATGGGCAAGAAGCTCCTGATCATTGCTGAGGACATTGAGGGCGAGGCTCTGACCACCATTATCCTGAACAACATCCGCGGCACCTTCAAGTGTGCTGCTGTGAAGGCTCCGGGCTTTGGCGACAGAAGAAAGGAAATGCTCCAGGATATCGCAATTCTGACTGGCGGTACGGTTCTGTCCTCTGATCTGGGCATGGAACTGAGCGATGCAAGCATGGATATGCTGGGTCAGGTTGGCCAGGTCGTTATCGACAAGGAAAACACCATTCTGGTAGGCGGTGCAGGTACTTCTGAGGCAATCCAGGAGAGAATCACCGAGATCAAGCACCAGATCGAAGCTTCTACTTCTGACTTCGATCGTGAGAAGATGCAGGAGCGCATCGGCAAGCTGTCCGGCGGTGTTGCTGTGATCAAGGTCGGCGCTGCGACAGAAGTTGAGATGAAGGAAAAGAAGCTGCGCATTGAGGACGCTCTGTCCGCAACAAAGGCAGCTGTAGAAGAGGGCATGGTTGCTGGCGGTGGCACTGCACTGATCAATGCGATCCCGGCAGTTGAGAAGCTGCTTCCGTCTCTGGATGGTGACGAAAAGACCGGTGCAAAGATCGTACTCCGTGCACTGGAAGCACCGCTCCGTCAGATTGCTGCAAATGCTGGTCTGGAAGGCAGCATTATTGTTGACAAGATCAGACGCAGCCGCAAGGTTGGCTATGGCTTCGACGCATACAACGAGGTTTACTGCGATATGATGAGCAGCGGCATTGTTGACCCCACAAAGGTTACCAGAAGTGCACTGCAGAATGCAGCCTCCATTGCAGCTATGGTACTGACCACAGAGAGTGCAGTGGCAAACATTCCGAAGGAAGAGCCGGCAGCTGCTGCTCCGGCAGGCGGCATGGGCGGCATGTATTAATCCGCTGTTTTGAAAATCTCCCATAGATGAAAAGCCGTATCCGGTACTCTGCCGGGTACGGCTTTTGTATGCAGTGTTGCCTTATGTTTCGATCCAATCACCCCTCCACCATTGCTGCGCAATGATCCCCCTCCCCTGAAAGGGGGAGCTGGCACGGCGTAGCCATAACTGAGGGGTTCTTTCCTATGAAAAATGATTTCCGTGGATGAATCTGTGTTTGTCTTGACAAATCTAAGAAAATGTCGTATGATAACATTAAACATTATGCATACACTTAGGGCAACACCGCACAAAGAGCGCCTATCGGCTTTGCACGTCATATGCTTGCGTATTTTCGTCATATTTTACAAAAATGCTCGTGAATACACAAAGTATTCACTGCGCTTTTTGTTTCATCTGACGAAAAATCTGACGGCGCATCTGACGCACAATCTTTGTGCGGTATTGCCTTAGCAAGGGAGGATTTATGTATACCGAACACACAGAACATAAGCCGGCAGAGCTGCCGGAGCAGATGCCGCCGGAATCGGTTCTGTCAGATGTGGCAGAGCTGTTTAAGATCTTCGGCGATCTCACACGGGTGCGGATCATTTTCGTGCTGTTCCGCCACGAAGAATGCGTCCGTGATATTGCACAGAAGCTGGACATGACCCAGTCTGCCATCTCTCACCAGCTCCGGATCCTGAAGCAGTCCCGGCTTGTCACCAGCCGGCGGGAAGGAAAAACGATTTTTTATTCCCTGGCGGATTCACATATTTCCTCCATTTTCGGACAGGCGCTGGAACATATTCAGGAATAACTCCTGCTGTCAAAAACTTTTTGAGAAACCAGGGAAAACCACTTGCTTTTTTTTTGGAAATCTGTTATAATGGGGTGTAGCAGAACAGAATGTCCTGCTGATTCGAACACGGAGGTGAATTCCAAATGGCATATAAAATTACAGACGCATGTATCAGCTGCGGTACCTGCCAGGGCGCATGTCCGGTAGACGCGATTTCTGAGGGCGCTGACAAGTATGAGATCGCAGAAGATACCTGCATCTCCTGCGGTTCCTGTGCTTCGGAATGTCCGGTAAGTGCAATTGAAGCAGACTAAGATTCAAAGGCTGTCCCGCTCCGGCATTGAGTCGGACACGGGGCAGTTTTTTTATGGCAACACCGCACAAGCTTTGTGCGGTATTGCCCTATATGATCCCGAAATAAACCGGGCGTGGCTGTCCGGACAGAGGAAAGGAATGTCAAAACCACATGAACAAAACATTTGGAAAGATGCTCAGTCTTTTTATGGGCGGCGTACTGCTGCTCACGGCGGCAGGCTGCGGAAAAAAAGAAGAAGGGCGTGTGCGTGATCTGGACGGCGAATCTGCCGCAGTGACAGAGACCACCAAAGAACCCCGCAAAGTGGAAGTAAAGACCGGCGAAGTAGGCGAAGAGGTCAGCGTGCAGGATGTACATGTCACGGTGGACAAGGCATATCTGCCTTCCTATACGTTTATGGATGATGACCAGGAGCTCGGTCTGATCTTCTTCCAGATCACCATCCAGAATGAGACGGATCGGTCTATTTCTGCCAATATGCTGTCCCGTTCCTATGCCATTGAAACGGATGGAGAGGCTTTTCCCGGCGTAACAGTACGCTGTAGCCGGTTCATTTACAGACAGTTTGGTGAGGATGCAGAGGATTTTGCGGATCCCATCGAGGCTGGCGAAACACGCCAGGGCTATATCTGTCTGGAAGTGCCGGCAGATTTTCAGGTGGCAACGCTGATGTATTTCCCTGGTGCCGGTGTGCTGGACTGGACAGAAGCGTATACTTTTGAGATTCCCAGAGCAGATATGGAACCGGCGCCTGATCCGGTTCTGCCGTTCTGATCGGGCGTGCATTCCGTGTTTCATAAGGCTGCTGCAAGATTTTTCTGCTTCTTGCAGCAGCTGTTTTGTTGAAGAGAACACCGACAATCTTTGTTTGAATTTTTTGAGAAGTTTTGTTTTTCAGAACAAGCACTTGACTTTTCCAAAACTCCCTGGTACAATCCGGTTTGAAGAGCACATGAACTCGTACATGCCGGAAAGGAGAAGTCTATTTTATGAATGCTATGTTGTATCAGTATGGTATCAGTCTGCATCTTTTGAAAAGCAGGATCGAGGAATTGCGGCAGCAGATGAAAGATTCCCGGCTTTCGCCTCTGGAGACCCAGTCGCTGGAGGCAAGACGGCGTCTGCTCAGCGAAGAAGTCCATGAGATCGAACAGGTCATGGAGACAATTCTGCCCTATTCGGATGCTGAAGCTGCGGTGGAACAGGCAGGTGACAGCTTTTGCGCATGACGAAAGATGTGTGGGATTCACTGTTGTTTTCAATGGATTCCCAAGTGGAACGCAGGGAGAAAAAACGGGTCGCCTGTCATATTGCAAAAAATATCATCGAAAATGAACTTTCTGCGAGACAAAAGCAGATTCTTGTGTTATACTATAAGGAGAAGAAAACCATGCCGGAGATCGCACATGCTCTGGGTGTGAATGTTTCTACAGTTTCCCGCACCCATCGCCGTGCCTGTGATTCCATCCGCAGCCGGCTCAGAGCGTATGATCTGTTTTAGGCATGGGAAAGAATGAGGAATGAGGCGTTAGGGCGGTGTTCGCATGTTAAGGGTGCGAACACAAAAATAAGAAATATGTATCCCCGAAGCTTATGCACTTATTCCGGTTATTCTAAGACATTCGGAGGAAAAACCACTGATGAAAACACCAGTCTACGACTTTTTATTACAATATGCAGCACAGGATCCGGTACGGATGCACATGCCCGGACACAAGGGTCGGCTGGGCGCACCGGCACTCCAACAGGCGGCAGAGTTGGATCTGACGGAGATCCCCGGTGCAGACAGCCTTTTTGAAGCGTCCGGGATCCTGGCGGAGAGCGAAGCAAATGCAGCGTCTCTCTACGGGACAGCGTATACGTTCTATTCCTGCGCCGGTTCTACCCTCTGCATCCAGACTATGCTGCTCCTCATGAAGCAGGAGGGCAGGGCTGTCATTGCGGCACGGAATGTACACCGGGCATTTTTGAATGCCTGTGTGCTGCTGGATCTGACGGTACAGTGGGTCTATCCCAGAGAGAGCGACGGCATTCTGTCGGGTACATATGCCCCGGAGGATTTCGAGGCAGTGCTGGAACAGCTCCACCGTCCGGCGTGTATTTATGTAACTTCGCCGGACTATCTGGGGCGTGTGGCGGATATCGGGGCGCTGGCGGAGATCTGCCGGAAATATCATGCCAAGCTTCTGGTGGACAATGCCCACGGTGCCCATCTGGCATTTCTGCCGTGGCAGGGGCATCCCATTCAGCTGGGTGCAGACTATTGCTGCGATTCGGCGCATAAAATGCTGTCGGGGCTGACGGGGACGGCATATCTCCACGTGCGCAGTGATATTGACACCGATGCCCAGCGGGTACGTGATGCTATGGCAATGTTTGCTTCCACCAGCCCGTCCTACCTTATGCTGGCATCTCTGGACTGGTGCAACCGGGAACTGGCTTCGCCCTTGTTCCGGGAACAGCTGTGGGAGGTCATAGAGTATGTCCAGGCGCTGAAATGCCATTTTTCGTCCCGCTATGTGTTCGTGGACGGCGATCCCTTGCACCTGACCATTGATGCAGCGGCAAGCGGATGTGCCGGAACGGAACTGGCGGCGTATCTGGAGGAAAACGGCGTTATTCCGGAATATGCGGATTTGTACAACGTGGTACTTCTCTGTTCGGCTGGAAGTACAAAGGAAGATTTCTGCCGGCTCCAACAGGCACTGGAACAGTTTACGCCGGAACAGCCGCCTGTAACGGAAAAATATGCCCTGCCTCGTCCGGAAACTGTCTGTGGTATCCGGGAGGCTGCGCTGGCACCGCAGGAGACCATTCCCATGGTGGAAAGCTTCGGCAGAATTTGCGCAGCGGTAAAGGTACCCTGTCCGCCGGCGGTGCCCATCGTGCTCAGCGGCGAACGGATCGACCAGAATTGCATTTCTGTGTGCAAAGGGTATGGCATTTCTGAAATAAATGTGGTACAATAAAAATTAGGAATGTCGGTATCGCCTGGGGCGATGGATTTGAAATAATTGGGAGAAAATAGAGATCATGTTTTATGGAAATGAACCTGTGCTGGAGACCCTGCACGGAATGCTGCGGCGGGATCGTGCCGCCCATGGTTTTCTCTTTTATGGAGAAGCCGGTTTGGGGAAAAAGACCCTTGCAAAGCGGTTTATGGCGGAAATGCTCTGCACCGGGACGGAAAAGCCCTGCGGTCAGTGCAAGTCTTGCCGGATGCTGGCAGACGGAGTGCACCCCGATGTCCGCTATGCGGAACATACGGGAAAACGGGGCGGATTTTCAGTGGATACCGTGCGGGAGATCGGCATGGATCTGGTTTCGCCGCCAAATGAGGGCAAGGCAAAATTTTATCTCTTCTGTGACTGCGATAATATGGATGCGCGCTCCCAGAATCTGCTGCTGAAAGCAGTGGAGGAACCGCCGGAATATGTGTATTTCATCTTCACGGCAGCTGCACCCACTGTGCTCCTGCCGACGGTGCGCTCCCGGATCATCTCCCTGGCTGTGACGCCAGTGACGGAACAGCAGTGTCTTCAGGCACTGACGGAGCGTGGATATGCACCGGAAGAATGCCAGGAAGCAATTGCGGCGTTTCACGGCAATATCGGACAATGTCTGAATTTTCTGGAAAAAGAGGAAATTCGCAGCATCGTTGGATTGACAAAATCCGCAATCAATAGTATAATAAATAGGAACGAATATGCGCTGCTCCAGGCGGTGGGAACTCTGGGAAAAGAACGGGAACAGGCGATGCTGTTTCTGATGCTGTTTGACCGCACCCTCCGGGATGCTATGGCGCTGAAATATGATGCCGGTGGGGCTTGTATCGGCTGCGATGCCGCCGGTGCGGCAAAGCTTTCGGAACGGCTTTCCACTGCCGCCGCCCAGACAATGCATCTGGCGGTGGACAAGGCATATGCGGCACTGGAGGCAAATGTGAATCTTCCTCTGGCACTGGCGGCACTCTGTGCGTCCTGTATGGATGCCGGTTGAAAGGCGAAGGAAAACATGTGAATAGAACGGCTGTAATCAGGGGCAACGCCCCCCACAAGCACACGTTTCAATTGCCCTGGATTGATAACATTGATTCAGCAATATGCAATAGAAAGGACAATCTATGATTGAAATTATCGGTGTTCGTTTCAAAGATAACGGCAAGATCTATTATTTTTCACCTGACGGCAATCAGGTGAAGGCAGGGGATCTGGTTATTACCGAAACGGCACGTGGTACGGAATGCGGCGAGGTCGCCATTCCCAATAAGAAAATACCCAAAACAGAAGTGACATCTCCCCTAAAGCCCATCATCCGGGTGGCGAACCGGGATGACCGGCGGATATTGGAGCTGAACCGCAAACGGGAAGCAAAGGCGTTTCAGGTCTGTCAGCAGAAGATCGCTCTTCGTGGGCTGAAAATGAATCTGGTGGATGTGGAGTGTACCTTTGACAACAGCAAGCTGCTCTTCTATTTTACCGCAGACAACCGGGTGGATTTCCGAGAACTGGTCAAGGATCTGGCGGCTGTTTTTCGCACACGTATCGAATTGCGGCAGATCGGCGTCCGGGACAAAGCGAAGATCCTGGGCGGCATGGGTATCTGCGGCAGAGAATTCTGCTGTAAGGGGCATTTGCAGGATTTCCAGCCGGTTTCTATCCGTATGGCAAAGGAACAGGGCTTGTCTCTGAATCCGTCGAAGATCTCCGGCTGCTGCGGCAGACTCATGTGCTGTCTGAAATATGAGCAGAATGTCTATGAAGAGCTTCTGCGCATTACCCCGAAGGTGGGTGCACTTGTGGCAATGGCAGACGGCACCCATGCAAAGGTCTGTGAGATTAATCCCCTTACCGGTGACCTGAAGGTCATGCCGGATAAGTCAGATGTGCCCGTAAAGGTCAACCGCAAGGATATCACGGTGCTCCGGGACGGAAAAATCAAGGTGAATCAGGCGGAACGCAAAGCGCTCAAAGCCTTGGAAGATCAATAAAATACGATTCTATCTTATGAATTGGAGGTAATTATCATGCAATCCGACAGACAGCCCACATCCCGAAAAAATGCACGCCGTGTCCGGTATGACCGGATTCTTGCTGTGCTGCTCGTCCTGATCTTGCTGATCGTGCTGCTTGTGAAATGCTGTTCCAGCTGTTCCAGCAGTAAGGAAAAGAAAAAAGACCAGGTGACGACCACAACAGCGGCTACAGAACCTACCACAGAGGAACAGAATTATTCCAATGTGGTATACCTCAGTCCGTCCAACCAGGCAGATAATGCGTTTACAGTTGGTGATACCAATGAAGCCGCAGAATGCCGCAACATTGCACAGAAAACGGCGGCGATCCTGCAGCAGTCCGGTCTGACGGTCATTGTTGCCGGGGAGAACGACAGCCTGGAGAGCAAGACTGCTATGGGTGACAATGGTCTTGCCGCTTATGTGGCGATCCACACCAACGCAGGCACCGGTGTGGGCACAGACTGCTATTACAACAGCGCTTCCGAAGCAAGCAAGGCACTGGCACAGGCAGTGTATGATCCGGTGGCTGCCCTGACACCTACGTCTGACCGTGGTCTGATGGACGGCTCTCAGAACGGTTCCGATTCCTATCAGTACGAGATCGGCGCAAACAAGAGTCCGTGTTGTCTCATCGAAGTGGAATTCCATGACGGTCCCAACGTGGCACAGTGGATTCTGGACAATGAGGACAACATTGCCAACGCCATTGCTACAGGTATCTGCAATTATCTTCAGGTGACACCGACAGGCAGTGCTGTCGGCGGTACATCTGCTGTGGGCGGTGACGCAGCTATGGCTGCTACAACAACGGTTTCCCAGAATGCCATCCAAGATCAATTATCAGCTGGAAACTGATCGGATTCTGGCGCAGTTGCCGGAGGGACGTGTGCCTGTGCTGTTTCTCCACGCCTGCTGTGCGCCGTGCAGTAGCTATGTGCTGGAATATCTGAGCCGGTATTTTGCCATTACCCTGTTCTTCTATAATCCGAATATTGCGCCGGAGGAAGAGTATCTCCACCGGAAAGCAGAACTGAAACGGTTGGTGCAGGAGATGCCTTTGGGGCATCCGGTGAAAATCGTGGATGGGGATTATTTCCCGGAACGGTTTTATGGGCTGGCGAAAGGGCTGGAACGGGAACCGGAACGTGGTTTTCGCTGTCAGAGGTGCATCCGGCATCGGCTGGAGGAGACGTTTCGGGCGGCGGCAGAACTGGAGAATACGCCGGATTTTGTGTGTACGACATTGACCATCAGCCCCCATAAGGATGCACCATTTATTAACGAAACTGGCAGGGTATTGGCGGAGCAGTATGGGGTACCATGGCTGTTTTCGGATTTCAAGAAAAAAGGCGGCTATCAGCGGTCGATTGTGCTGTCACGGGAATATGACCTGTACCGCCAGAATTTCTGCGGCTGTGTGTATAGCAAGCAGAATAGCGAAATGATTTCAAAAGACTGAAATCGGTGTAATCAAGGTCAACGTGATTATCTACTGAACTCGGTCTGCTTGTCCAGCAGAGCACACATCGCACGCCGCACAAATCCTGGAGCGAATTTTCGTGAAAATTGTCTGTTGACACAGCCAGGATTGTGTGCTATACTAATGTTTACAAAAGCGTTGACGAGAACCGCACATTCCAACGACATCCTTTTTCCAGAGAACCGCTGTCATCGGCTGAGAACAGCGGCAAAGGGAACGGCGTGTGCATACCATTCTCTGAGCCTGCCCAATCCGCAGCGGTTTGTCCCCGTTATCCGACACCACGAGGTGTGCATTTTCGCAATGCGCATGAACAAGGGTGGAACCACGAGAAATAGATTTTCATCGTCCCTTGCACAGTCCTTCCGCTGTGTGAGGGACTTCGTATTTTTTTGATGAAAGGAAGATTCACATGATTCAACTGACACTGAAAGACGGCAGCATCCGGGAGCTGGAAGCACCGCAGGCTGCGGCAGAGGTCATCAAGGGCATCGGCATGGGGCTGTATAAGGCATCCTGCTGCGTCAAGATCGACGGCGAGGTATGCGATCTGCGTACGGTTATCGATCACGACTGTACTTTTGAGGTAATGACCTTCGACAGCGAAGCGGGTAAAAAGACCTTCTGGCATACGGCTTCTCACGTGCTGGCACAGGCAGTAAAGCACCTATATCCTGAGGCGAAGCTTGCCATCGGTCCGGCAATCGATGAGGGATTTTACTATGACTTCGATCTGGAACACCCGTTCACCCAGGATGAGTTGACAAAGATCGAAGCGGAAATGAAGAAGATCATCAAGGCAAATGAATCCCTGGAGCAGTTCTACCTGTCCCCGGAGGAGGCAATTGCAAAGCTGAAAGAAATGAACGAGCCGTACAAGGTGGAACTGTGCGAAGAGCACGCCGAAAAGGGCGAGCCGATCTCCTTCTACAAGCAGGGCGATTTCACAGACCTGTGCGCCGGCCCGCACCTGATGTCTACAGGTACCATCAAGGCATTCAAACTGCTGTCCTGCACCGGTGCATACTGGAGAGGCTCCGAAAGGAACAAGATGCTGTCCCGTGTGTATGCCGTTGCATTCCCCAAGGCTGCCATGCTGGAAGAACATCTGAATAAGCTGGAAGAGGCAAAGAAGCGTGACCACAACAAGCTGGGACGGGAACTGGAATATTTCACCACCGTTGATACCATCGGTCAGGGTCTGCCTGTCCTGCTGCCAAAGGGCGCAAGAGTGATTCAGCTGCTCCAGCGCTGGGTTGAGGATACAGAACAGAAGCACGGCTATCTGCTGACCAAGACACCCCTGTTCGCAAAGCGGGAATTCTATAAGATCTCCGGTCACTGGGATCACTATCTGGACGGCATGTTCATTCTGGGCGATCCCTATGACGAGACAAAGGAATGCTTCGCTTTGCGTCCTATGACATGTCCTTTCCAGTATCAGGTATTCCTGAACCGTCAGCGCTCCTATCGTGACCTGCCTATGCGTCTGGGTGAAACTTCCACCCTGTTCCGGAAAGAGGACTCCGGCGAGATGCACGGTCTGATTCGTGTGCGTCAGTTCACTATTTCCGAGGGACATCTGGTACTCCGTCCGGATCAGCTGGAGGAGGAATTCAAGGGCTGTCTGGAACTGGCAAAGTATATGCTGGATACCGTTGGTATGCTGGAGGACTGCACATTCCGTTTCTCCCAGTGGGATCCGGCAAACCCCAACAACAAGTATGAGGGTACTGCGGAACAGTGGGAAGAGGCACAGCGAATCATGGGTCAGATCCTGGATCACCTGGGCGTGGATTATACCATTGGTATTGACGAAGCTGCATTCTATGGCCCGAAGCTGGATATTCAGTATAAGAATGTATTCGGCAAGGAGGATACCATTGTTACCATCCAGATCGATATGCTCCTGGCAGAGCGCTTCGGCATGTACTATAAGGACAAGGATGGTCAGAAGAAATTGCCGTACATCATCCACCGTACATCCCTGGGCTGCTATGAGCGCACACTGGCATATATGATCGAACATTTTGGCGGTGCATTGCCTCTGTGGCTGTCACCGGAACAGGTTCGTCTGGTGCCCATTGCAGACCGTCATCTGGACTTCGCCTATGAAGTCAAGGCACAGCTGGAGGCAGCTGGTCTGCGTGTGGAAGTGGACAGCCGTGCGGAAAAGGTTGGCTATAAGATCCGCCAGGCAACGCTGGAGAAGGTACCGTATATGCTGACCATTGGTGATAAGGAATGTGAGGAAAAGACCGTTGCTGTTCGTATGCGCACCGGTGAGGACTGCGGCAGCATGAGTGTCGCTGACCTGGTGGCAAGACTGACAGAAGAAGTCGAAACCAAGAAAAAATAAGGATTTGCGAATCTTCGAAAAATGAGAAACGATGCAGACTGTGCACAAGTACAGCTGCATCGTTTTTTGTGGTCAGGGCAGTGTTACGGCAACACCGCACAAAGAGCGCCTGACGGCTTTGCACGTCATATGCTTGCA
>NZ_CALDMP010000102.1 GCF_937915125.1 uncultured Ruminococcus sp.
CACTCTCTTTCCCTTCACCCCTCACCCCCTTTCCGCACTTTTGCTGGGCACGGTAGGTTGACTTTTTTTGATCTACTTTGACTAAAGCTTTCAGAATGCGGTCACATCAACGCAAAACATAGTTTTAGGTGGAACCACGTAGTAGAATTATTTGGGGATATTTTGTTGTAAACGTCCCGGTGGGACGTTTACAACGACTGCTGCCTTACTCTCCGCCGTCTAACCCAAAATTGTGTATGAGCCCTTCTTTGTTACGCCAATCCTCCTTGACCTTGACCCAGCATTGCAAATTCACCTGGATATAGAAAAACCGTTCCAGATCTTTCCGTGCCAGCGTGGCGATTCTCCGCAGCATAGCGCCGTTTTTGCCGATGAGAATGCCCTTGTGGGATTCCCGTTCGCAGTAGATGGTGGCGTCAATATCCAGCAGATCCTTGTCATCCCGTTCTCTCATCCGCTCGATGGAGACAGCAATGCCGTGAGGAACTTCATCCCGGAGCAGATTCAGAATCTTTTCCCGGATCATTTCCGCCGCAAGAACACGTTCCGGCTGGTCGGTGAATTTTTCATCGGGGAAGTAGTGGGGTGCCGGCTGTGCCAGTGCCATGACTTCCTCTTCTACCAGATCCACGCCGTCATTTTCTGTCACGCTCACCGGGACGGTTGCCGCAAAGGAATGGGCTGCATTGAGCCTTGCAATGGTGCCCATAAGCTTGGTCTTGTCACTGCACAGGTCGATCTTGTTCAGCACCAGAATGGTCGGGGTCTTGGTGCGCTCCAGCGATTGCAGCAGCTCTTCCTCTTGTGAGGACAGAGGCTTTGTGCAGTCCTGAACAAAGAGTACTGCATCAATATCTGCCACAGCGTCCTTCACCGCCTGGAGCATGTGGGTGCTGAGCTTTGTGGTAGGCTTGTGCAGACCCGGCGTGTCCATAAAGACCATCTGCGTTTCGCCAACGGTCTTGATACCGGTGATACGAGTGCGGGTGGTCTGGGGTTTCGGGCTGACGGAGGCAATTTTTTCGCCGATAATGGCGTTGAGCAGCGAGGATTTTCCGGCGTTGGTGTGTCCGGCGAGGGTCACAAAAACAGATTTTGTCATAGATCGTTTTCCTCCGGATTGGTGAAGGTGGCCTCCCTGGAAATGCCCAGCTCGCCCAGAACTTCCTCTTCTTTTTCCCGCATTTTGCGTTCTTCCAAGGGACTTGTCTCGTGGTCATAGCCCAGCAGGTGGAGCATGGAATGTACTGTCAGAAAGCCGATCTCCCGTTCCAGAGAGTGGCCATATATATTCGCCTGTTTCATGGCGGTTTCCAGAGAAATCACGACATCCCCCAGCAATGCACAGCCGGTTTCCTTGTTGGTATCATAGTGACCGTCTTGTCCCAGAGGGAAAGAAAGCACATCAGTAGTGCGGTCTTTCTGGCGATAGATCCGGTTCAGCCGCCGGATCTCCGCATTGCTGACGAAGGAGACGCTGACTTCTGCATCTTGTTCGAAATGTTCTGACACCAGAACTGCCTGACAGCAGCGCCGGATCAGCAGACGGATCCCCACAGGTACCCGCACTTCGGTTTGATTGTTTTTTACCATGACTTTGACTTTTGGCATAATAGAAGATCTCCTTTCGTGGTTTCATCATTTATTTTTCTCTGGTTTCCCGGAATTGTGTCTGTGTTCTGCCGCTTCATAGGCACGGATGATATCCTGCACCAGCTTATGCCGCACCACATCCCGGTTTGTGAACTCGCAGACGGCGATATCATCCACATTCCGCAGGATGCGTGATGCAATGACAAGACCGCTTTTCTGTTTGTCCGGCAGGTCGATCTGGGTGGTGTCGCCGGTAATAACCATGCGGCTGCCTTCGCCCAGACGGGTCAGGAACATTTTCATCTGTTCGCCGGTGGTGTTCTGTGCTTCGTCCAGAATGATAAAGGCATTGTCCAGCGTTCTGCCGCGCATATAGGCGAGAGGTGCCACCTCAATGGAACCTCGTTCCAGATGCCGCTGAAACGCCTCGGCGCCCAGCATTTCAAAGAGTCCGTCATATAAGGGTCGCAGATAGGGATCCACCTTGTCCTGCAAATCGCCGGGGAGAAATCCCAGCTTTTCGCCGGCTTCCACCGCCGGGCGGGTGAGGATAATTCGTGTGACCTCGTGGCGCCGGAATGCACGTACTGCCATGGCAACGGCAAGGTAGGTCTTTCCGGTGCCGGCAGGCCCCAGTCCGAACACAATGGTGTGATCGGCAATGGCACGGATATAATTCCGCTGTCCCACTGTCCGGGTGTGCACAGGCTTTCCGGTTGCAGTCAGGCATACGGTATCATCATCCGCCAGCTGAGACAATTGACCGGCAGCGCCGTCCTCTACCATTTCTGCCACATAGTGGATGGACTGGGGTGTGACTGCCTGTCCCCGGGCGACCATTTGCAGCAGGGATTCCAGCGCTCCGGCAGCCAGATCGACTTCCGCAGAGGAACCCTGCACCCGGATGCCCTCACCCCGGCAGACGATGGTGACATGATAGCGTTGTTCCAGCAGCTTCAGATTTTCATCAAAGCTGCCGCACAGTGCCTGAAATTGATTGTTATCCTGGATGGAAATGATTTTTTCTGCCATAACCGGAAATTTTCCTTCCTTTCTTCCACTCTCTGGAACGATTTGGAACGATAATATCATCTACCGTTTATTATACCATATTTCCATCCAAATGTGAAATAGATTTTTTCTGTTTTAACAGAAAGTTTAAACACATTTAAAGTAGGAAACACAATGGCGGCGGTGGAAGTTGAAATGAGGGATAATGGTGTTTTCTGCGCTCACGGATTTGAGGCAATACCGCACAAAGATTGTGCGTCAGATGCGCTGTCAGATTTTTCATCAGATGAAACAAAAAGCGCAGTGAATACTTTGTGTATTCAC
>NZ_CALDMP010000103.1 GCF_937915125.1 uncultured Ruminococcus sp.
TTGGTGTTCAAAATAGGGATGTTTTAGAAATGACTGGTTGTTGAGGAGGCACTAAAGTATCATTATACCGATTTCCAGGAAAACAACAACGGTCAGATACGGGCAAATGTGGAAAATTCGGACAAATACACTTTAGGCAACACCGCATAAAGAGCGCCTAGCGGCTTTGCACATTATTTGCTTGCAGGTTTTCATCTATTTCAAAAAATGCTCGTGAATACGTAAAGTATCCACGAGCATTTATATTTTATCTGACGAGAAATCTGGCTGCTGTCTGACGCATGCAGTATTGCCTTCACGAAAAGACTGCTTTTATGATAATGTCACTTTTATCAGTGATTTTAGCTTGTGTGCCGGAACTGTGATGGTGTTTTCCCGATGGTTTGTTTAAACTGCCGGATAAAATAAGAGGTGCTGCTGTAGCCGCAACATTGTGCAATTTCCTCCAGGGAAAGCACATCTTGTTTTAACAGCTCACATGCTTTCTGAACTCTGCTCTGAATGAGATCCTGTGTCACACTGTATCCGAATGTATCGGCATATAGGTGCTGAAACCGGGAACGGCTGAGGGATAGTTCCTTTGCCAGCGCATCTATGTTCCAGTCCCGTTCTGGCCAGCGATAAATGCATTCCCGTATCCAGATCAGGCGTTCGCCATAGATGGTTTCAGACAGTACTGCAGTGGGATGTGCGATTTCGATCTGTTCATGGAGTTTGTACAGCAGCATGCGGAAATAGAGATTCACAATTTCGATTCGGTGGAGATGTGCTGAATAGTATTCATAGCACATGTTGCGCAGAATAGAGGAGATGTTGGAGATATCTCCCAGATGTACGATCTGATTTAGAGGAATATGCAATTGGTATATCAGCTGCTGTTCTTCCTCATCTGGTCCAAAATGCATCCAGTCGTCAATGTATTCTTCGCCATTTGTAGTGTAATGTTCCGGGTATTCCGGTGTATAGAGGAGAAAGGAGTTTGCCTGTGCATGGATATCTTTGCCGTCAATCCGAAAAATCCCAGGCGTCTTTGTGAGAAGCAGCAGCCAGTCTCCTGCACCGTTGGGACGGTCGATCATAAAGGTTGCATCATGTTTGTGGTGATAGCCGATCTCATCCATTCGCATTTCTGTCACAGTCCTTTCTCTCCGGTAAAACCATACCATTATTTTTATGGCAACACCGCACAAAGAGCGCCTGACGGCTTTGCACGTCATATGCTTGCATCTTTTCCGTCATATTTCACAAAAATGCTCGTGAATACACAAAGTATTCACTGCGCTTTTTGTTTCATCTGACGAAAAATCTGATGGCGCATATGACGCACAATCTTTGTGCGGTATTGCCCTAAACAAATAGTAGAATTCGCTATAAAATACTTCGCTTGTGTACAACTGCCTGCTGTGGTATGATAATGGTAAAGAAAACGGGATACGCAATAAAAAATCATGAGGAGGTATGACACATGCGTATGCTGAAGCAAACCATAGCAGCTCTGACAGCAAGCAGTCTGATACTCACAAATGCGTTGTTGATCCAGGTGCATCAGAGATATGAACATGTCTATGCAGCTGAAACAGCTTCAATTGAAAACAATATGGAATGGGGCACGCTCCAGATCACAGGAGGCGGTTTTGTTTCCGGTATTGTCACTGGTCAGGAGGTCATGTATGCCCGCACGGACGTAGGCGGTGCATACAAGTACAACTTCGAAACAAAACGCTGGGAACAGCTCATGAACTTTATCACCGAACAGGGCAAGGGCAGCATTGTGGTGGCAGATGTGGGCTCTGACAATTTCCAGCCTCTGAGTGATGATCTGCCTGACGATTGTTTCCCGGCGCGCATCAGCAAAGATGCCAACGGCGATTTCCTCATTACCTATGTAGCAACCATTACATTCGGCGCAGGAAACGGCGGTATTTATCGCTACGATCCGGATACTGGTGCAGTGGAGGATATTTCGCCGGAGAAAAACAGCTTCGGCGCCTGCATGAGTGCACCGGATAATGCCAATGAGCTGATTGCAACCACCTGCGGTGTATGGAGCATTCAGCGATGGGATGACACTGGAGAACATGACCAATACGGTGAGTGGCTCTATCGTTCTGAGGATGGCGGAAAAACCTGGACTTCTATTTATCCGGGCAAGCAGGGGGACTATGTGTGGGATCCGGAAACAGGCGATGTTCATCCCACGCAGCTGTATGATTATCTCCACGATGACGGATGCAGTTGGGTATACGGCAAGGCGATCCACTGGTCCGGTGCACTGGTACTGAATCCTCAGAATCCGGAACAGATCATGGTTTCTTCCGGAAACGGCGTGTTCCAGTGGAATGATATCTGGTCGGATTATCCGGTGGCAACCTTCCATGCAAAGGGCATTGAGGAAGTAGTTGCCCATGATTTTGTCAGCATTCCGGGCGGAGACAATTACTCTGTTATTTATGACTATGACGGATTCCGTCATAGGGCAGTCGACCAGCAGGGGGAGCAGTTTCAGCCCAATATGGGTTCTACTTTAGCAATTGCTTATTGTCCCCAGAATCCGGATGTACTAGTTCGCTGTGCGGATAAAACAGGACAGGGCTATTACACGATGGACGGCGGCGACACATGGACAGAGATGAGTCTGCCGGGCGGCGGCGGAAAGGCTGCCATTACGCAGCTGGAGGACAGCACCTATCGTATTTTTAAAAGTGAACAGGAAGGTGCCGGGGTTTCCTATACAGATGACTTCGGGAAAACCTGGAACCAGACAGAGGGCATCAAAGGTTCGAAAACCACTTATATGCTGGTAGAACCAAAAAATCCTGCTGTGATCTACGCCTATACCACGCAGTATAACTCCTGGTGGGCAGCAGATAAGACAAAGACAGAGCCGACCTTTGAGGATGCACACTATTCTTTCTATATCAGCACGGATTATGGAAAGACGTTTACTGGTTCTGACATTGCACGTTATGACGAATGTGACCAGGCAGGACGAATCGCTTACCTTAGTGAAGACAATCTTATGGTGGGTGCGGGTTGGTACGGTATGTATCATATTACCAACGGCGGACAGACCATCGAGAAAAATGATGTCTATTACTGTAAATCCATTGGCTATGGCGCACCGGAAAAAGAAGGCGACCTGAACACGCTTTACATGTGGGGCAAACCGCAAGAAAACGATCGGGAGGGAATCTATCGTTCTCAGGACGGCGGCGAAACATGGGTCGCTATCAATACCACAAAGCATTATGGCGGAACAGGCAACGGCAATTTTATTGTAGGCGACATGAATGAATTCGGTACAGTGTATATGAGCACAGTCGGCATGGGTATTGTTTATGGAAGACTATCTGATGGAAAAACAGATCCGCCTGTAACACCCACAGAACCGGATGAGCCGATCATCGGTGATATCAGCCAAGACGGCAAACTGGACAAAAAGGACATACAGCTTCTTCAGAAATATTTGCTGAACGAGAAAAAATTGTCGAAAGAGCAGGCACAGATCGCCGATCTGAACCAGGATGGTGCAGTGAACGGCTTTGACCTTGCACTTCTCCGACAGAAAAAATAAAGGTAGCATCATATGAAGAGCGCTTGATGAATCTGTATGTCATACTAATCCCATATTAACCTGTTGAAGAATTTGCCGCTATCATTTCGTCACTCTGCGTTGCCCGCCCTTGGCAGGCGACAGCCTGCCTGCGGTTGGGCGCCATGACCCACAAAATGCTATCTGGCAACTTCTTCAACAGAACGATAAGGGATTAGTATCACGTCTCATTTTCTGGTTTTTTACAATTTGTTTACGTAGGAAGAGGATAGTTTTGCTGACTTTCCACTTGACAAATTAGCTAAATTGCAGTATAATTAGCTAAAAAGAAGTGGGGGCAAAAAGAATGGCAAAAGCGGTACGCATGTCAGATATTGCAGAACGTTTGCATGTCAGCATTGTGACAGTATCCAAAGCGCTTGCTGGAAAAGATGGCGTCAGTGAAGAGATGCGCCAGGAAATCCAACAGCTTGCACAGGAAATGGGGTATCAGGGAAAGAAAAACAGGACGACACCGTCTGCTGCCTATACCCTTGGAATTGTCACGTCTTATCGTTATATTGAACAGGGACAGTCATTTTATTGGAATCTGTATGAAAGAGTCCTGTATCATCTGACGCAGAATGGACATCTAGGAATCCTGGAAGTGGTCACAGATGAGGCGGAACAGGAACAGCAGATCCCGCGGTTGGTGCAGGAGGAACGGGTAGACGGCGTCATTGTCATGGGCAATTTTACGTCGGCATACCGGAATGCACTGGTAGCAGCTGGTATTCCCATGGTAGTCCTGGATGCTTTTGATGCTCGGTTTCATCAGGATGCTGTCATTTCTGATGGCTATTATGGAATGTATACCATGGTGGATTATTTGCTGCAAATGGGTCATCGGGATATTGTATTTGTGGGCTCTGTCAATGAGACAAGCAGCATTACAGATCGATATTATGGCTATTGCCGTGCCATGCGGGAAGCGGGAATTCCTGTGACGGAGTCCAGCATACTGCCGGATCGTGATGCAGAGGGAAAAGTCGTGGTATCACTGGAACGGATGAAAAAGATGCCAACTGCATTTGCTTGCAACTGCGATATCACAGCGCATATGTTGATCAATCAGCTCAAGCAAAAAGGAATTCGGGTGCCGGAGGATGTATCTGTGGTAGGGTTTGACAACTATGTACTGGCTGAGTTTGCACAGCCGCCTCTGACCACTTATGCTGTCGATCTGGATCATATGGCAAAAATAAGCGCTCAGCAGCTGATCCGCCGTATCCAGAAGCCGGATGCCGATGTGCGGCGCATTGTGGTAAGCGGAAAGCTTGTGGTGCGGGAAAGTGTGCGACGACTGGGCGTTTAATTTGCGAAGTCTAGCGCTTTTCGTTATGTGTGATTTTTATCGTGCTTTGGGATCATTTTAAATGCTTTTAAACCGTCTGTGGGGAGGATTTCCTGTAGGCGGTTTTATTTTTTAGGTAAAAAACGAGAATGGAAAAGTGCTAAAGTATAAAATTGATAATACTGACCAATATTTCTGTGAAACTGTTTGTGGAATATGGATAATATAGATACCTTTAAATTGTGTAAAACGCAGAAAAATGATTTTAAGCTCAATTTTAACTTGACTTTTAAGTAAAAATAGAGTAAGATATATTCAACAGGAAAAAACACCCACGAGGTTCGTAACCAGTACACAAGCCCGGACAGCGGCGATGTGTACAAATAATCAAATGGAGGAATGGACTATGAAACAAAGATGGATGGCATTCGTACTGGCAGGACTCACAGCAGCGGCAATGACCGCATGCGGCTCTGATGCAGGAAGTGCAAAAAAAGAGAGTCCGTCCGTATCCTATATGGATATGAAAGTCGGCGAAACTGCAACAGACATCAAGGCTGACCTGAAGATTCTGACAAACCGTACCGATCTGATCGAAGTAGAGTTTGCGGATTATGTGTCGGAATTCACAGCAATGTATCCCAATGTCACAATTACATATGAGGGCATCACAGACTATGACAACGATGCCACAACGCGTCTGACTTCCGGTGATTGGGGCGATATCTGCTGTATTCCTGCTACTGTGGATCTGAGTGAGTTGAGCAATTACTTTGAAGCATTTGGCAGCTATGATCAGTTCAAAGAAGTGTACGAGTTCACAGACAAGAAGATGTATGACAACACTGTGTATGGCATCCCAAGCATGGGCAACGTCAGCGGAATTGTATACAACAAGGCTGTGTTCGAAGAAGCCGGCATTATAGAACTGCCGAAGACACCGGATGCCTTTCTGGATGATCTGCAGCTGATCGCTGACAAGACGGATGCCATTCCGCTGTATACGAACTATGCTGCAGGCTGGACGCTGACAGCGTGGGATGCATATATTTCCGGCGGTGCGACTGGAGATGCAGACTTTAAAAACAATGGTCTGGCACACGCGAAAGATCCTTTTGCAAAGCGGGATGATATGACAGGACCCTATGCTGTATACGATGTGCTGTATGAGGCAGTGGCTCGTGGACTGACAGAGGATGATCCCACCACCACTGACTGGGAAGGCTGCAAGGTACAGATCAACGAGGGCAACATCGGCTGTATGGTTCTGGGCAGCTGGGCAGTGCCCCAGATGCAGGCAGGCGGTCCGAATGCGGATGATATCGCCTATATGCCGTTTCCCATCACGGTTGACGGTCAGCAGTATGCTTCTGCCAGCGCTGACTATTGCTACGGTGTAAATGTGAACAGCAGCGCCGATGAAAAGACAGCGGCTATGCTGTATATCAAGTGGCTCACAGAATCCTCCGGTTTTGCCGGCAGCCAGGGCGGTATTCCAATTGTAAAGGGCGATGCGTATCCGGAATCTCTGGAAAGCTTTGCAGATACAACATTGATTACAGACAATCCGGCACCCAGCGGTGAGGAAGATCTGTTCAACAACATCAACAACGGCTCTGAAATTTCCCTGGATGCTGACCCGACCCATGTTGCTGCCATTGTAGAAGCTGCCATTGGCGGAACAAAAACCATGGAAGAGATTGCAGACGAATGGAATGCTGCGTGGGCCAGTGCGCAGGAAAGCAACGGTGTAACACCCCAGTAAGCGCAGAAAGGGCGTGAACCCACATGGGAAAGCAACATGCAGAAGGCAGTCTGACAAAACGGAAACGGCGGCTGCAATGGTCTAATGCAAATGTGCAGAAAACAGTTGTGGCATTGACATTCCTGTTTGTACCGTTGTTCCTGCTGATCTTGTTTACATATCTGCCGTTTTTCAAAATGGTGCAGTTCAGCTTTTATGATATGAAATATATCGGCGACCGGGAATGGGTCGGACTGCAAAATTATATTGACGTATTCACACGGGATGACTGCTTCAATGCTCTGAAGCTGAGTCTGTATTATATGGTTGGTTCTGTGGTACAGCTGGCGCTTGCACTGTTGTTTGCATCGATCCTGAGCTTTCAGCCAAAGGGCGGAAACTTCTTCCGGGGTGCTCTGTATTTTCCGAGCCTGGTCTGCGGCATTGCCGTGGGGTTCATCTTCAAATACTTCTACACCCACGGTTTTGTGTTGGATTCCATCCTGGGCGTCCTGGGTATCCCGGAGGAGATGCTCCCATACTGGCTCAAGGATACACGCATCAATAACTGGGTGCTGGTGGCGTCCTCCATCTGGCGATATATGGGACAGAATATGGTACTTTTCATCGGTGCTATTGCCAGCGTGGACAAGACCCAGTATGAAGCGGCGGCAATCGACGGTGCAAATGCTTGGCACCGGTTCCGGTACATTATTTTACCTTCCATCCGAACCATTGTGGTGCTGAATATGATTCTGGCGATTTCCGGTTCGCTGTCCGTTTTTGAAATCCCTTATGTCATCACAGACGGCGGTTTCGGAACATCCACCTATTTTGTTCTGATGGATAAGCTTGCTCATGCCAACCAGAAAGTTGGTCTGGCTTCAGCTATGGCAGTGGTGCTGTTGGTATTGATCCTGCTGGTGAGTGCTGTGCAGAAATGGGCAGAAAAGCGAATGGATACCGGATTTCAGATCGGGAAACGGAGGCGCAGAAAATGAAAGGAACAACAGCCCGACTCAAACGGCTGCCCATGCAGCTGCTGCAATATGCAGTGCTTCTTCTGGGGGCATTCTGTGCCCTTGTCCCCATTGTCAGCTGTATTACAACGGCATTCAAGACGGAGGAAGAGTATCGCACCACAAGTGTTATGACCCTGCCGGAAAACTGGCTGAACTTTGAGAATTTTAGAGTCGCCTGGGAAAAGGCGGGCATGGGAAAGGCGTTTTTCAACAGCTTTCTGATCCTGGTTTTTGTACTGGTGGGCAGTACGCTGATTTCCGCGATGTTGGCATATGTGCTGAACCGCTTTCAATTCCGCGGCAATCATCTCATCCGCAATCTCTTTATGGTAGCGGCACTGATCCCCGGAATTGCCACACAGGTCACGGTCTATCAGATCATGACGTCCCTGCATCTGGTCAATACCCTTTATGGCTATATTTTCTTGATGCTGGGTACAGATGTCATATCCATCTACATCTTTTTGCAGTTCTTTGAGAATTTGCCAAAGACCCTGGATGAAGCGGCGATTCTGGATGGATGCAGTTATTTCGGCGTATTTTTCCGGATTTTGCTTCCGCTTTTGAAACCGGCAATTGTCACCAGTGCGATTCTGAAAGGCGTCAGCACATACAACGAATATTACATGGCAAATCTGTATTTGCAGGACAAAAGTCTGTACCAGGTGGTCTCTACCTCCCTGTACACCTTTACCGGACCTATGGGGAGCCAGTACCAGTACATTTGTGCCGGCGTATTGATCACCATGATTCCCATTCTGATTATTTTCTTATTATGTCAAAAACAGATCTACAGCGGCATGGCAATGGGCGCTGTAAAAGAATAATTCTGGAGGCAAGATTCTATGAAATCCATTACAATGCACACCGGCAGCCTGCCGCAGATTCCGTGGCAGGATCGGCCGAAGGATTGTACCGCACCTTTGTGGCGCTATCAGGACAATCCCATTATTTCCAGAAATCCTATTCCGGGAGTAGCACGTATTTTCAACAGTGCAGTGATCCCGTACCAGGGTGCGTTTGCCGGTGTATTCCGGGGTGAGCAGACAGACGGCGTGCCCTTTATTTACTTCGGTAAGAGTCAGGACGGCATTCACTGGGAATTTTCTCCCGAAAAGATTCGTTTTGTGGACGAAGCCGGGAATCCAGCCATGCCTCTGTATGCTTACGATCCGAGACTGGTTCAGGTGGAGGATACATATTATGTGATCTGGTGTCAGGATGCCTATGGTGCAGCCATTGGCATGGCAAAGACAAAGGACTTCGAAACTTTTGTCCGCCTGGAAAATCCTTTTTTGCCCTTCAACCGGAATGCTGTCCTGTTCCCGCGGAAGATCAACGGCAAGTATATGATGCTTTCCCGTCCCAGTGACAGCGGTCATACGCCTTTCGGGGATATTTTCCTCAGTGAGAGCAAAGATATGGAGTACTGGGGGCATCACCGGCATGTTATGGGAAAGAGCAGCCGCTGGTGGGAAAATGTCAAGATTGGCGGCGGCGCAGCACCCATTGAGACAAGCGAGGGCTGGCTCCTGTTCTATCACGGCGTGACCAATACCTGCAACGGCTTTGTATACAGCATCGGCGGTGCCATTCTGGATCTGGACGAGCCGTCAAAGGTGAAATACCGCTGCGGTAGCTTCTTGCTGACACCGGAAATGTGGTATGAGGAACGAGGGTTTGTGCCCAACGTCTGCTTCCCCTGTGCCACACTTCAGGATGCGGATACCGGACGGATCGCGATTTATTACGGTTGTGCGGACAGCTATGTAGGGCTGGCATTTACCACGGCGGAGATTGCAGTGGAGTATATCCGTACACACGATGCCGCCAGCGACGATGACCGCTGCGACGGAAAACGATAAGAATCCATAGAGAAAGGCGATGGGGACATGACACTGGTCACGGAAGTGCGCAATATGCTGGAGAAAAAGCTGATTCCGTTCTGGCTTTCCCTCCGGGATACAAAATATGGCGGCTATCTCAGCTATGTGGATCTGGAACTGCGCCGGGATCCCCGGGCAGAAAAGGGCTGCATTCTCAACAGCCGTATCCTCTGGTTCTTCTCTGAAGCAGCCATGGAACTCGGCTGGAAGGAACTGCGGGAGGCGGCAGATCACGCCTATGATTTTCTGATGGCACATTGCCTGGATCGTGAGGCTGGAGGCGTCTATTGGTCAGTGACCTATGACGGAAATCCTCTGGACACCACAAAGCATACCTACAATCAGGCATTTGCCTTGTATGCCCTTTCTGCATATTATCGGCTCACGAAAAAGCCGGAGGTGCTGGAGACGGCACAGCAGTTGTTTGATTGTATGGAGACCCATTGCCGGGATGCCGGCGGTTATCTGGAGGCATTCGATCGGTTCTGGCAGCCGGTGTCCAATGAAAAGCTCTCCGAAAACGGCGTTGTGGCACAGCGTACCATGAATACGCTGCTCCATGTGTTTGAGGGATACAGCGGTTTTTATCTGGCATCCGGTTCTGCCCGTGCGGCAGAGGAAATGCGTGCCATTCTCCAGATCTGGTCAGAGCATGTGTTCCAGGCGGAACAGCAGCGGCAGGAGGTCTTTTTCGACCGGGAATATCACAGTCTCATTGATCTGCAAAGCTATGGTCATGACATTGAAACCGCATGGCTTCTGGACTGGGGCTGTGACATGCTCCAAGATGAAGCCCTTTCCGGGAAAATCCACGGAATGACGGATATTCTCGCTGTCTCCGTTCTGGAAAAGGGCTTTGACAGCGAGGCGGTCTGTAACGAACGGGAAAAGGGCGTGACGGATACCACCCGTGTGTGGTGGGTACAGTCAGAGGCAATTGTGGGCTTTGTGCATATGTTGGAAAAGCACCCGGAACAGAAACGATTCGGGGACGCAGCGGCGCAGATCTGGCGGTATATTCTCCGGGAGCTGGTGGATCCCAGAGAGAACAGTGAGTGGTTCTGGCAGGTGGACAAGGCAGGAAAGCCTGTGGGAAAGCTGACCATTGTTGACCCTTGGAAATGCCCCTATCACAATGGAAGAATGTGTTTGGAAATGATAAGGAGGAATCCGGATGTATCATGTTGAATATCTGCGGCAGAAGGAAAAGCAGGAGGAGCTGCTCTGCCGGAAAAATGAAAAGTCGGAATTTTACAACGGAATCTATATCCGCTGGAAAAATCCGGTTCTCACAAGAGAACATGTGCCGTTGCACTGGCGGTATGACCTGAATCCGGAAACCAATCCCTATTTTCTGGAACGCCTGGGCGTCAATGCCGTATTCAATGCCGGTGCCATTTACCGGAACGGGAAATATTGCCTGGTAGTCCGTGTAGAAGGAAACGACCGAAAGAGCTTTTTCGCCGTAGCTGAGAGCAGAAACGGCATTGACGGATTCCGTTTCCGGGATAAGCCCATCGTATTGCCGGATCTCTACCCGGATGAGACGAATGTCTATGATATGCGTCTGACCCAGCATGAGGACGGCTGGATCTATGGGGTGTTCTGTTCCGAATCCAGTGCAAAGGATCCCAATGATCTGTCAGCGGCAGTGGCATCTGCCGGCATTGTCCGGACAAAGGATCTGAACACGTGGGAACGCCTGCCCAATCTGGTGACAAAGCAAAGTCCCCAGCAGCGCAATGTCTGCCTGCTGCCGAAGTTTGTGGACGGAAAGTATGCGTTCTATACCAGACCCATGGATGGATTCATTGAGACCGGCTCCGGCGGCGGCATCGGCTTCGGACTGGCAGAGGATATTACCCATGCGGTGATCGAAGAGGAACGTATGACAAGCTTGCGCCGGTATCATACCATTACAGAAGCCAAAAACGGCAGCGGCGCTGTTCCCATTGAAACGGAAAAGGGCTGGCTGCACCTGGCACACGGCGTGCGAAATACCGCTGCAGGACTGCGGTATGTACTCTACGTTTTTGTGACAGATCTGAAAGAGCCGTGGCGTGTCATTGCAGAACCATCCGGCTATTTCCTCGCTCCCATGGGTGAAGAACGGGTGGGAGATGTATCCAATGTTGTATTTACCAATGGTGCCATTGTCCGGCCGGACGGCACGGTCTATATTTACTATGCATCCTCGGATACGAGACTGCATGTCGCCACCACGGATCTGAACCGGCTTCTGGACTATGCATTTCATACGCCCCAGGATCCACTCCGCAGTGCAGATTGTGTACGCCAGCGGTGTGACCTCATTGACCAGAATTTGAAATTTATGCGTCAGCAGAAGAATCACTGACACAGGAAAGGTTTGTTGACTATGAAGAAATGGGTCGCAGTTTTGAGCAGTATCGTACTGGGATACAGTGCACTAGCAGTGCCGTTTTCGGCAGCAGGCACAGTGTACGCAGCAGATTCCCGGACAGGATTTGTCACCACAAATGGTACACAGTTTATGCTGGATGGTTCCACATTCTACTATGCCGGTACCAACAACTATTATTTGAATTTTAAGCCGAAGGCATCTGTGGATGCTGCATTGGAGGATGCCGCAGATATGGGCTTGAAGGTTGTCCGTACCTGGGGCAATCTGGATGCAGGTGTCCTGACCGATCAGGTATCTGCAGATGGCTATGCGATCTTTACGGACAGTGTTGACGGTTCCGGTGAAAAGGAAGGCGTTTATTACCAGTATTTTGATGCAGACCTTGGACGTCCTGTCGTCAACGAGAGTGAGACCGGTCTGGAAAAGCTGGACTATGTTCTGTACAAAGCAGAACAGGAGGGCATCCGTCTGCTGATCACATTCACTAATAACTGGGATGCCTTCGGCGGTATGAACCAGTATGTAAAATGGGCAAAGCTGGCTGGAGAAAATGTCAGCGGCCATGATGATTTCTATACCAATGAGACCATAAAGGGCTGGTATAAGGACTATGTGAAAACCCTTTTGAATCACGAAAATGTCTATACCGGCGTGAAATATAAGGACGATCCCACCATTTTCTCCTGGGAACTGGCAAATGAGCCTCGCTGTGAGTCGGATGCCGGATGTGAAAACAATGTTGTGGTAAAATGGGCAACTGAAATGAGTGCCTATGTGAAGTCTATTGACAGCAACCATATGCTTGCCGTGGGCGATGAGGGCTTCTATAATTACGGCTATAACGATTTCCCCGAGGGAGATCATAAATATGTATATCACGGCAGTTCCGGTATCGACTGGCTGGGACTGACAGCAATTCCGGATATCGACTTCGGAACGCTGCACATTTACTGTGACCAGTGGGGACTCACAAAGGAACAGGGTGAATTCTGGTTCAAGAAGCACGGCGAGGATGCAGCTGCGCTGAACAAGCCAGTCATCGCAGAGGAATTTGGATGGAAAGACCGGAGCGAGCGTGCTTCTGTCTATACCGACTGGTGCAACATTTTTGAAGGTAATACCTATGACGGTGTGGAATTCGCCGGCACTAACTACTGGATGATCGCTTCCATGGATGGCAGCGCACTGTATCCGGACTATGACGGCTACACCGTTTATTACAGAGGCGATACAGACGGCAATCCCACCCAGGAGGCATGTGATGTCATCATGGCACATGCAGAGCGCATGAATGCCAAAAATGCGGAGAACAATCTCACTCCGAAAAAAGCGGACTTTGACGTTGTGAATCCTGCGGACATTACGTTCCAGCCTACCATGAAAATGGGTGAAATTTCCGGTCTGGAGCTGGATGGCAAGGCACTGACAGAGGGAACAGATTATACCATCAGCGGCACGACTATCACAGTTTCTGCATCGGTATTCCAGTCTCTGGAACTGGGCAGCTACAAGCTGAAGCTGCTGACCACAGCAGGCAATCAACCCACTGCAATGGTACGGGTGTATGATTCCAATGCAGAAGTACTGTCCCGCAGCGTGATCGATGACTTTGAGTCCTATGCGAACAGCACAGAAGTAAGTGCTGCTTACAACCGCAACTCCAACGGTGACAGCCTGACACTTTCTCTGGATACAGAAAATGTGAAAAATGGCAAGGCTGCATTGAAATATGAATACAGCGTAGCAGACGGCGGTCCGGGCTATTGCGGTGCAACAAAGACTCTGGGCGGCGCAGACTGGACAGGCTTCGATGGCATTCGCTTCTGGATTCTGTCGGACGGCAGCAACCGGGAGACCACCTTCCAGTTCATTGACGGCGCAGGTGCATACTGGGAGAGCATTCAGAAAGTTACCGCTGAACAGGGCTGGACAGAGGTGAAGATTCCCTTCTCGGACTTCCATGTACAGCAGTGGGGTACTGCCGCAGATGAGCCGACTCTGGACGGCATCAAGGAATTTTCCATCTATACCGGACAAAATGGGAATCCGGGCACAGGTGTTTGGTATTTCGATGATATCGGATTGTACAGTGACGGTACGGTCACCATTCCGGACGCAGAGGCGACGGAAACCAAGGCAAGCTTTGATCCGGAGAATCCCTCCGATATCATCTTTACCATCATCACAAATGGCCATGTTCTGAAAGGCATGTCCGAAGGAGAGACCGCACTTCAGCAGGGTGTTGACTTTGCTGTCAACGGCAGCCAGTTCCGGCTGAACCAGTCTTATCTGGAAACACTTTCTGCAGGTACTCATACGCTGCATGTATCTTTTGAAACTTGCCCGGACATTGTTCTGACAGTAGAAGTCAAGGGTGCAGCAACCACAGAAACTACTGTTGTGACGGAGACGACCGCTTCCTCTGAAACCACTTCCGAGACTGTTTCAGAAAGCACAGAAACTACTGAAACTACTGAGACCACTGAGTCCCTTTCAACAGAAACCACTGCTTCTTCGGAAACAGTATCCACGGAATCTACAGAAGCATCTTCTGCAACTACTGCTTCTTCTCAGACAGAAACCACCGCTTCTTCCAAGGTGGATCCTTCTCAGGCACTGTATGGCGACATCAACCTGGACGGCAGAGTGGACATCACAGACGCTGTACTGCTGAACAAGGCAACTGCCGGTGCTGTAAAGCTGGGAGACAACGCTGCTGAAAATGCAGATTGTGACGGAGATGGCGTGCTGAGCACCAATGATGCAGTGACTCTGCTGAAATTCCTGGTGCATCTGGTTTCGTCCCTGCCATACGCTGAATAATGTGGATACCAGGAAAGGAAGTTTAAGATGAAATTGTTAAAGAAACTCGCTGCATTGTGCATGAGCGCAGTGCTTGGCACATGCGGAATTATGGGCGGTTATTCTTCGGCATCTGCCGTATCAGCAGCAGAAACAAAGGCATCCGTACCTGAGGGATTTGTTTATGCAGAGGGGACCCATTTTATGTGTGATGGTGAGCCGTTCTATTTTGCGGGGTGCAATTCCTATGATATGTTTACCCTGGGCGATGGTTCCAGCGCAAGTTCCATATCAGACATTGAGACCAAATACATGTATAAGGATCAGATCGACACGCGGATGCAGGAGATGCAGGACAACGGCGTGACAGTACTGCGGACATGGGGCTTTTCCAATGAGACCTGGCATGGCTTTGAGCTTTCACCGGGGGAATATAACGAAGCTGAGTTCATGTTGTTCGATTATATCATGTATTCCGCCCAGCAGCACAATATCCGTGTGATCATCACCCTGGAAAACTACTGGGAAGCATACGGCGGTATTGACAAGAAGCTCAGCTGGGCAGGACTGACCGGCGGAAGCCACACAAACCGTGCTCAATATTTTACCAATGAGATCTGCAAACAGTGGTACAAGGACTATGCAAAGCACTTTGCAGAGCGTACCAACTATTTCACTGGTGTTCAGTACAAGGATGACCCCACCATTTTTGCATGGGATCTCATGAACGAACCCCGCTATCAGGATGCCGGAGAGGACAGCACTGGTCTGACGCTCCGCGCATGGGTGGACGAGATGGGTGCATACATCAAGAGCGTTGACCCGAACCATATGGTCTATGCCGGTCTGGAGGGACACGGTCTGAAGTACGGCTTCGGCGGCGATGAGGGTAACCCCTTCGTTTACATCCAGGAGTCTCCGTATATCGACTTCTGCTCTGCACACCCCTATCCGGATGAGCACTGGGCAAATATGACACCGGAGGATACCAAGACGACTATGCTCCAGTGGATCTCCGATTCCCATGAGGTTGTAGGAAAGCCCTTTGCCGTGACAGAATTCAACGTACATTCCTCGTTGTCTGACGAAGAATACAAAGCATACTGGCGTGCAGTATTCGATACCATTGAGGAACAGGATGCCGGCGGTGGACTGTTCTGGGAATTCAATGACCGGAAACTCAGCGAATTCACTGTCATGAACGGCGACCCGATTCTGACCTATTTCAAAGAACATTCTGAAAAAATGCAGAATCAGTCTCCCAAGAATGGACTTTCCGGCAAGAATCTCCGCATCAATGTGGATGCGCCGGAGGATCTGACTCTGAGCTATCAGATGATGGTGGGCGAGGCATCCGGCCTCCAGCTGGATGATGCAGATCTGACTGCCGGAACGGATTATGAAATGGCAGACGGCACCATTACCCTGAAAAAGCATATCTTTGAAAGTGCCTCTATCGGCACGCATATTGTGCGACTCCTGACCACAGACGGCAACCAGCCCATGGTGAAGGTACAGGTTTACAGCAAGGCATCTGAAGAAGCTGCACGCAGCATCATTGATGACTATGAATCCTACGACAATGACGATGCCATTGCCATGGCATACAAGCGCAACTCCAACGGCGACAGCCTGACCTTGACACTGGATACCGAGCACGTGAAAAACGGCAAGGCTGCGCTGAAATATGACTACAGTGTTGCAGACGGCGGTCCGGGCTATTGCGGTGCGACCAAGACTCTGGGCGGCGCAGACTGGACAGGCTTCGATGGCATCCGCTTCTGGATCCTGTCGGACGGCAGCAATCGGGAGACCACCTTCCAGTTTGTAGACGGTGCAGGTGCATATTGGGAAAGCATTCAGAAAGTTACCGCCGAAGAGGGCTGGACAGAAGTGAAGATTCCCTTCTCGGACTTCCATGTACAACAGTGGGGCACTGCCGCAAGCGAGCCGACACTGAGCGGCGTAGTGGAATTTTCCATCTACACCGGGCAGAACGGCAATCCGGGTACAGGCGTTTGGTATTTCGATGATATCGGACTGTACAGTGACAGCACACCGATTGTGACAACAGAATCCACAGAAACCACGGTAACTGAAACCACTACTACAACCACTATGGAAACTACCACAGAGTCTTCTTCGGAATCGTCTTCCGCTGAAACTTCTGCTTCTACAGATACGACAGTATCTTCTTCCGAAACAACCACAGAAACTTCCAGCGAGACTACTGTTTCTGATACGGAGACCACCATAACAGTGAGCACCACTGCAACAGAGACGGAATCCACCGCTTCTTCCAGTGTTGATCCTGCCCAGGTTTTGTATGGTGACGTCAACCTGGACGGCAGAGTGGACATCACAGACGCCGTACTGCTGAACAAGGCAACTGCCGGCGCAGTGAAACTGGGAGACAGTGCGGCGAAGAATGCAGACTGTGACGGAGACGATGTGCTGAGTACCAATGATGCAGTGACACTGCTGAAATTCCTGGTACATCTGGTTTCGACTCTGCCCAGCGAAGCATAAACAAGCTTTTCTCTTCATCAATTTCCTCTTATAGAATGTAGAAAAACACCCTCTTTCCGGAACAGCATAACAGCTGATCTGGAAAGAGGGTGTTTTTCTGTAGGAAAGACGAACGTAAAAATGATAGAAACGTATAAGATGTTCAGGCAATCGGCAAGGATTCTTCCAGATGCACCAGATAGCGCAGGAGTGCAAGAACGTCATCTACAGAAATTGTACCGTCACCGTTGCAGTCCATATTATTTCTCTGGAGATCGTTCAGCATGACACTGCCGTTTGCAGCCTTGTTCAGCAGAACAGCGTCAGTTACGTCAACTTTGCCGTCCAGGTTTGCATCGCCTATGAGAGGTGTTTCGGATTCGTTAAAGCAGATTCCGGTTTTTTCACCGGCGAGGAAAGATTCCGGTACTTCTGTGTAGGCTGATTCAAATTCGCTGCCTTCTTCGTAATAAATCGGACGTGCTGCTCTGAAATATGTTCCCATATCCATTTCACATGTTGCGTTCGCCCATTTAAACACGTAGGAATTGAATTCCTGTTCAGAATCAGACGGATTGTCTGGAATCGTTATATCAGATGCAATTACAACACAATCAAACGGATAATTTGGAATTTCTGCGTAGTCAACAAATCCTGGACCCTGGATGTTCAAAACACCGGTTACATATTCAAAGCACCAGGAACCGCCCAATTTAGAAGTACCAGTCGTTTCATACAGGGGATGTTGAGCAACGCCTTTTCCAATAAATCGATAGTTGCTATCGTTTGCATAACGATAGTAGATGGCGGATCCATAGGGCGCATAAATGAGAAATCTTGTGGGAAGCGAGCCTTTCCATTCGGTTACACTTTCCGGCAATGTAATAGTGCACGAATCAGCCGGATATGTACTGTCACAATCAAAGAAATCGGACAATACATAGTCAATATCTGTGATACCTTCCTCGTATACAACGTGTCGTATGGAATTTCCATAATTCCATTCCGGTCTTTTCCATCCCGTGCTGCCGGCAGGGGGATTAGGGTCATAATAGGACGCCATTGCTCCGGTGCCGGAGAAAGTCAGTGTTTGTGTATCCGGGTCGTATGTCCATGTAATATTGTCTCCCTCTGCACCACATGTGCCAGAGTAGGTCGTTAGCTGTGTAACTGAAGTCGCAACAAGTACAGAATCACCTGCCGCCTGAACTGTTCCGCCAAGCATGGAAACAGAAAGCAGCAGTGCACTGATAGCAATGATAGCTTTTTTCATTTTCATTTTCCTCGCTCCTTTGTTGATCCTATTAGACGACAATATAGGTATGAATTTTATAAAAGGTAAATTATCATAAAGGGAACAGAAATAAAACCTGTTCTCCCTTTTATAATAACATATTTTTCCCTCCATTCTGCCAAAATGTCAAAAATAACAGGTGAAATGAAAAAAATAGCACGAGACGTATGGAAATGAACACCATATTTCTGCTATTTCATCTTTTTGGTACAACCTCCTCTATGAATAAGCATCCAGAATCCCCCTCTGAAAATCAAAATACTGTTAGAATAGACAAAATTTTTCTTTCATTGTGATAAAAGATATTGCAAAATTTTGTCGTTTCAATGGTTCTGTCTGTTTTGCTGCGCTCATAAGATGTGAAATGTTTCTGTACGAAATGTTCTCCGGATCGACACAGATAAGGGATCTTAGGAGGACGTTTCACAGAAGCATAATAGGATCTGTTTGATACAAGGATCTTTTTCCTTATGTCGGACAGTTTCGGTGTCTTTCATTTCAGGCAACAAAGACAGAGAAAGGGGGAGTTGGAATGGAAAAAAACAAAGGGCTGCTTTCACTTCGGAAAAGGAAAGCAGCCCGGCTGGCAGTAATGTAGGAATCAGAAATAATTTCCGAAAAGATGCATGGAACCTGTATGTGTATGTGCCGCAGGATATCAAGGCAATACCGCACAAAGATTGTGCGTCAGATACGCCGTCAGATTTTTCGTCAGATGAAACAAAAAGCGCAGTGAATACTTTGTGTATTCACGAGCATTTTTGTGAAATATGAC
This sequence comes from uncultured Ruminococcus sp., assembly GCF_937915125.1. Classification (GTDB taxonomy): domain Bacteria; phylum Bacillota; class Clostridia; order Oscillospirales; family Ruminococcaceae; genus Ruminococcus_C. Next base: position 19,301 of record NZ_CALDMP010000103.1, read on the forward strand.
GAAAAAAAGCAAGCATATGACGTGCAAAGCCGTCAGGCGCTCTTTGTGCGGTGTTGCCTCAACAATCTGCGGCTGTTTCCAAAGGAGGAATGATATTTGATTCGTAAAATAGTCAGCCGGATTGCGGCTGTCTTTACTGCACTTGTCATGTGGTTCGGAATGCTGCCAGTGGCAGTCTCTGCGGCGTGTGCACCGCCGGTCTATGTCTATGTCATGATAACCGATGATGGAGAACAGCTGTCCTACCAACAGCTGGCGCAGCTTCGGAAAGCTGGTCTCCAGATCAATCAGCACGGGTATTTTACCATCGGCAAAATCTCATCTGTCAGCGGTCTGCCGAAACCCGGGAGCTTTGGCTACTGGATCGGTAGCGGAAACAAGTGGAATAATCTGAAAAAGTATTTTCTGGACAAAAACAATCAGCTGGTGCATGCCATAGAACGGCATACCTGCAACCATGCAATTGCCATAGACCGTCTGGACTGGACAGCGAAAGAGGTAAAGCTCCTGGTGTGCTATGGTGCAACGGATTATCCCGAGGCAAAGTTGGATCCCACATGGCATCTGGACGGTACAGCGGATATTGATGATCTCACTGCTTCATATGCGACAGAACATTATGTTGAAAATCTGGACGGTACGGGATATACCCTTGCGGATACCACAACAAAATCGGTACAGCTGGGAAAGAACGTAACGGCGGAAAGCCTTTCTATGGATGGCTTTACTTTTGATGCGGATAATCCGAAAAATGTGGTTTCTGGTACGGTGACAGCGTCGGATCAGCTGGTGCTGAAGTGTTATTATACCCGTAACAGAAACTACACCGTAACGTGGAAAAATGAGGATGGAAGTGTTCTGAAAACCGATACGAATGTTGCCTATGAAGCGATGCCGGTATATGATACCGCAGCAGAGGGCTGTCCCACCAAAGATGGAACGCCGCAGTACAATTATGTGTTCAGCGGCTGGTCTCCGGAATTGCAGCCAGTGAAGAAAAATATCACCTACACTGCGGTATATCAACAGGTGACAAATCGTTATACAGTGACCTGGGTGAACTGGGATGACACGATCCTGGAAGAAGATGAGGCGGCATACGGCGAAACACCTGGCTATGAAGGTGCAGAACCAACCAGACCGGCAGATAGTGCGTACACTTATACGTTTCAGGGCTGGGAACCGGAGGTCAGCGCTGTAAAGGGCAACGTCACTTATCGGGCGGTGTTCACAAAAACGCCGCGGACCTATCCGGCTGCGGTACAGGTGCTTCTGAACGGCAGCTATGATTCCGAAACGGATACTGCTTCCGGTGAGCCTGTTTCCATGGATGCCATGATGGGAAAAGGAACGGGACTCTATGTGCAGAACGTCAGCGGCGGCGATCATATTGTGCTTCAGACCGGAGAAAGCACCGGCATGTATACAGCGGATCTTCCTGCCGGAACTTATCAGTTCTGCATCTCTTCAGACGGAGAAACCTTTACCATGCTGAAGAATCAGCAGATGATCGTGAACGGCAGCAGCCGGACACAGTATCTGTTTTTCAGCAGCGTGACTTATGATGCAGACGGCGGTTCGGGAGGACCGGATACTGCATACTACGAAAATTCCAGTGCTGTAACAGTATCTGTACAGCAGCCGGAAAAGGAGGGCTTTCTGTTCAAAGGATGGAAAGAAGATGACAAGGTATTCCAGCCGGGAGATACGCTTACGGATTGCATCGGCGAAGAGCATACTCTGACGGCACAGTGGGCAGAAGCTGTGGATGTGAAGGTCAATGTTACCGTAAACCATAGAGCAGGTGATGATTGTGACCAGACAGAGAACAGGGAAAATGTGAGCTTTTCATTGTGGTCAAAGAACGAGGACAGCACGGATTATGAAAAAGTCGGAAATATGTCTCTGACAGGAGAAGAAACAGATCCGGAGCTGTATGCGTACAGTTATGATACTGTGGCAGACAGCAGTATTTACACTGCCCAGGCGGCTGCCTTTTCTGACCTGGATGGTTCGTGCAGCTTTACAGTTGAGGCAAACAAGTCGGAGTATGATGTGACCAATGTACAGGTCACAAAAACAGGAAATGAAGTCGTTATTGATGTAACCCTGCAATACGCACCTGGAAAATTCGACTTGCAGTTTCAAGTTGAGACCAAAGATGGAACGCCAACGGAACTGTTGCCTAAGGCGGTTCATGTAAAAGTCCTGTCATATGACGAGACGAAAGGGGAATGGTATCTTCTTCCGCAGCATGAAAATAGTGCTCCATTGCAAGTGGAACTTGATGCAGAAGGGAAGGGAAGCGGTTCCTGTTCTGTGAAAAACCTCAATCCGTAAAACTCACCACTAAAAAACATCAACGCAACCAGAAGTGTAAT
>NZ_CALDMP010000104.1 GCF_937915125.1 uncultured Ruminococcus sp.
AAGATGCAAGCATATGACGTACAAAGCCGTCAAGCGCTCTTTGTGCGGTGTTGCCTTACCTTTTTTTGCCTATTCTATGCCAGGATACTTTGTACGGTTCTGCCTTATTCATTGACAGAAAGCATCGTACCCATAAACACCGGCAGTGAAGTTTCCGTATCCACAATGCAGTAGACAAACGGTCGGTCGAGAACGACTTCATGCCCCATGGGTGCACATTCATCAGTCATCATAACAACTGTTGCAGCACCGGCTCTGGTGCCGTTTTCATCCACAGCGATATGCGTTTTGTGCAAAACATCGCCGATATAGAGCAAACCGGTTGCCGTATCCGCCATGTTGGAGAAATCCGCTGTGGGTTCAAATGCACCGGGCATACCCATTGCTGCAAGGGTATCCTTCAGACTGCTGTCATAGTCACAGCTGAACTTCGGCAGTCCGGTGATAACAGAGATCTGCTCCGGATTTGCCAGAGTCTCATGGAGGGATTCCGGCGTCAGTCCGTCCAGATATTCCGTGACCGTGATCCCCTCATTGGGTAACAATGCCGCAAAGGCATACCGTCCGCCCTCATAATATTTGTAGAATCCGGTGGCGTTTTCATCCTCCAGATAGGTATACTCATCGGAATACATCATTTCCACCGTCTGCGTGCTGCCGTCATAGGCGGTAAACGTCCAGTCGCCGACCTGATCCGCAAAATAAGGGCTCTGCCATTTTGCGTCAAAGGTCACTGCGTTGATCAGACACATGACGGTAGTGGGATCCAGCTCGTTGATCATCCTCGGAATCATGTAATCTGTATTCTTGGCGATCCAGCTGTTGATATCCCGGACCGTACTATCGTCAAAGGGTGCGCTGTATGCAGCCGCACCATAATAGTCAGCGTTGGTTTGCAGGAAATTCTGGGAGACCTGGAGACGCTCTGCATCATCCCGGTACCAGATGGAATTGGCAGTCAGCAGCTTGCAGGAATCGCTGTCCGGCTGAGAGGTACGCTGCGTATACAGATGCTCGTTCAACTCGTCCAGCGGCAGTCCGCCCAGAGCCGTTTCCATTTCCGCCTTTGTCTCGCCGTTCGCACCATTCGCCGTCATAGCAAGCGCCTGCATCACAGAATAGGGCGAGATCAGGGTGTTCTTGTCATTTTCCGCTGTATTTTGCAGCAAAGACAGCGCAAAGTCGGTCTGCGCCAGAACAAAAGCTTCGTCAGCTTCTGCCCCTGCCACATCCCGTGATACCAGATTTTCGAGTAGATCCTGTGCATCAAACGTAATACCCTTTTCCAGCAGAGCCTGTTTCAGCAGAGACAGATCAAATGCATTGACCGTTTTGTCCTTGTTCATATCCGCCGCCAGCCATTCGTCCTGTGTAAACCGTCTTGTGTTCAGTAGATACCGCTGCATCAGAACAGCATCCGAAACACTCAGGTTTCCGTCCAGGCTGATATCCCCGGAGGCACCTGCCGCAGCTGCACTGCATACAGGCAGATCGGTGACACTCAATACCACTGCAGATAATGCTGCGATCCATTTTTGTTTCATAAAAATCCTCCTTCTTGTCTCATACATCAATTCTGCCGTGAGAAACCACGGCGTTTGTCCTTTAGGCAATACCGCGCCAAAAACATCTGACGACCTCGCACGATAGTGCCTTCACTTTGTTATACGAAGTTAGGGGAAGAAATTGCGAATTTTATTGTAAATATTTTGTAAATAAAAAAGAGGAGAGTTACTTTTCCGGTTCAGCGTTTGCCAAAGGATACTGTCTGTACGTCCTGCATCCAATCTTTCTTGAGCATCCTGCCAGTGTTCTGCCCCGGACAGTTCTGCTTCACGGTGCGCTTCGAGTGTACCTTTTTCATTTTTACTGCATCTGCATGACCCATCCATCAGCATAACTGCAGCAGATCTACATACAATAGTGCCATGTGCTGAGGATCATTTTTGCCAGCCAATTTGTTCAGCATTCACAAAATCCCAATCACCGTATTGTCAAAAAAGTAGAAAACCTGATGTTATGCACAAAAACCATTGACAAACGTCGTGAAATAAAGAATTCAACAGAGATACGGTGTACTTCGAACGCTTTCAGGCGCACCTGAAGCATCTCGCCCAGCGACTGTTCCAGAACAAGCCGCTGCCCCAAACACTGAGCAATGACGCTGTTTTCTTCACCATGATCAAGAAAACATGCAACACACATTTCAAATGTGCCCAGTGCATCCAGGAATATATCCTGAAAACCTATAAAAAGGATATCAACGATGACGAGTTGATATCCCTCACCATTCACCTGAAAAAGATCAGTTCCTGTACTGATTTTTGAGGATATGCCGTTTGCCCTGCCCGGTACCAGCTGTGTGAACTGCATAACGGAAAAATAAAGGCAACACCGCGCAAAGAGCGCCTGACGGCTTTGCACGTCATATGCTTGCATCTTTTCCGTCATATTTCACAAAAATGCTCGTGAATACACAAAGTATTCACTGCGCTTTTTGTTTCATCTGACGAAAAATCTGACGGCGCATCTGACGCGCAATCTTTGTGCGGTGTTGCCTAAAATACGGAGGTATCATCTATGAAAGACAAAATTTTCGGGGTTTTGCAGCGAGTGGGACGCTCCTTCATGCTGCCCATTGCACTCCTTCCCGTTGCCGGTCTGCTGCTTGGCATCGGAAGCTCCTTTACAAACCCCACCACACTGGAAACATACGGATTAACTGAGATCATCCGGGAGGGCGGTGTTCTGTACACCATCCTGGACATCATGAGCAAAACAGGCAGCGTTGTCTTTGACAATCTGGCATTGCTGTTTGCCATGGGTGTTGCCATTGGTATGGCAAAGAAAGAAAAAGAAGTTGCCGCTCTTTCCGGTGCCATCGGCTACCTGATCATGAACACGGCTATCAGTACGCTGATCTCCGCCAAAGGCGGCGTGGAGGCTATGGCTGCAAACTCCACCACCACGACTCTTGGCATCACGACACTCCAGATGGGTGTGTTCGGCGGTATTATCGTGGGGCTTGGTGTTGCTGCACTGCACAACCGGTTCTACAAAATCCAGCTGCCCCAGGTGTTATCCTTTTTCGGCGGCACAAGATTTGTGCCCATCATCACCAGCGTAGTATACCTGATTGTGGGTGTCGCCATGTTCTACATCTGGCCTGTGGTTCAGAACGGCATTGCCCATCTGGGTCAGCTGGTACTGGCATCCGGCTATGCTGGCACATGGATCTATGGTATTATCGAGCGTGCACTGATTCCCTTTGGTCTGCACCATGTATTCTACATGCCCTTCTGGCAGACTGAACTTGGCGGCTCCATGATCATTGACGGTGTCACCGTACAGGGCGCCCAGAACATCTTCTTTGCAGAGCTGGCTTCCAAATCCACAGAGCATTTTTCTGTATCTGCTACCAGATTTATGTCCGGTAAGTTCCCGTTCATGATCTTCGGTCTCCCTGCTGCTGCATTTGCCATGTACAGAGCTGCCCGGCCGGAAAAGAAAAAGGTAGTAGGCGGTCTGCTCCTCTCTGCTGCACTGACATCTATGCTGACCGGTATCACAGAACCTCTGGAATTCACGTTCCTGTTCGTAGCACCTGCTATGTATGCGGTACACTGTGTTCTCGCAGGTCTTTCCTACATGCTGATGCACATTTTCAATGTGGGCGTAGGCATGACCTTCTCCGGCGGTGCCATTGACCTGACCCTGTTCGGTATCCTGCAGGGCAACGAAAAGACAAACTGGATCTGGATCATTATTGTGGGACTGGTCTACGCTGTTGTGTACTACTTTGTATTCTACTTTATGATCACCAAGTTCAACCTGAAAACACCCGGCAGAGAAGCCGATGATGAAGAAACCAAACTCTATACCCGCAAGGACATGAATGCAAAAAAAGAAGGCGCTCCAACGAGCTGTGACGGATTCGACAGAGTCAGCGCACTCATCCTGAAAGGTCTGGGCGGCAAATCCAATCTTTCCGATGTAGACTGCTGTGCAACACGGCTGAGAGTCACTGTGATCCAGCCTGACCTGGTACAGGACAGCCTGCTGAAAGAAAGCGGCGCATCCGGTGTGATCCACAAGGGCAATGGCGTACAGGTCATTTATGGACCTCAGGTTTCTGTAGTCAAGTCCAATCTGGAGGATTTCCTGGAAACTCCGGACGCAGACAATGTAGACGCACTGCTGGGCGGCGAAACTGCGCCGGAATCTGTTCCGGCAGAAGCGCAGGAGAAGCCGGCGAAGCAGGAAACACAGTCTCTTGCCTTGTATGCCCACATGAACGGCAAGTTTGTCGCACTGGAAGATGTGCAGGACGAAGCCTTTTCTTCCAAGGTACTGGGCGAAGGTGCTGCCATTGCGCCCACAGAGGGCAAGCTTTATGCACCCTGCGACGGCAAGGTGGACATGGTATTTGACACCAAGCACGCCATCAATCTGGTGTCCAATGAAGGCTGCGAGATCCTGCTCCACATCGGCATTGACACCGTAAAGCTGAACGGCAAATTCTTCGAAACGCACGTGACAGACGGGCAGGAGATCCACAAGGGCGATCTGCTGATCTCCTTCGACCTGGATGGCATCCGCAATGCCGGATACCAGACCACAACCCCCATGATCATCTGCAATACAGATGATTACAACACAGTAGAAGCGATCCATACGGAACAGGTATCCGCTGGCGATAAACTGATCGAAATCAAATAAACTGAACTTATGAAAGGAAGTATTACAATGAAAACATTTGCTTACACCATCAAGGACGAACTGGGAATCCACGCAAGACCCGCAGGTATGCTGGCAAAGGCTGCAAAGGCACTGGACAGCGAGATCACCATTACCAAAGGGGACAAGACCGTCGGTGCCACAAAGCTCATGGCACTCATGGGGCTGGGCGTAAAATGCGGTGACACCATCACTGTTACAGCAAACGGCGGCAATGAAGACGCTGCACTGGAAGAGATCAGAAACTTCCTGGAAGCAAATCTCTGATCTGATTCAGCGGGGACGCAGGAGGTATCACAATGAATATCTGGCATGACATTGACGAAGATCGCATTTTTCCCACAGACTTTATTTCAGTCATTGAAATTTCCAAAGGCAGCAACATGAAATATGAGCTGGACAAAAAAACAGGGATGCTGTCCCTGGACAGAATCCTGTTCACAGCAACGTATTATCCCATGAACTACGGCTTTATTCCGCGCACTTACGGCGACGACAACGACCCGCTGGATGTTCTCCTCCTCTGCTCCCAGCCCATCCAGCCCCTGACGCTGGTCCGGAGCTATCCCATCGGCGTCATGTATATGGAGGACGGCGGAATGGGCGATGAAAAGATCATTGCCATTCCCTACGGTGATCCCACATACATGGCATACACCGATGTAAAAGAGCTGCCAAAGCATATTTTTGAAGAACTGAGACACTTTTTCTCCGTTTACAAACAGCTGGAAAGCAAGAAAACAGACGTCCGGGAAATCGGCGGTCCCATTGAAGCTGTTGCCGTCATTGAAAAGGCAATGGAAAACTACAAGAACAAATTCTGCACCGCTGACAGCACAGAAAGGGGATGAGACCTATGGTGAAATATCAAGGAAAAGGCGTTTACGGCGCAATTGCCATTGGCAGAATTTCTGTCTTCAAACGGCAGGATGTTCAGGTCAAGCGCATGAAAATTGACGACACCGCCGGCGAGCTTGCCCGTCTCGAAGCGGCAAAGGAAAAAGCCACTGCCCAGCTTCAGGGCATCTACGAGAAGGCACTGAAAGAAGTGGGCGAAGCCAACGCACAGATCTTTGAGATCCACATGATGATGATCGAAGATGACGACTATAACGAAGCTATTACGGAAATGATTCAGGGTCAGAACGTGAATGCAGAGTATGCAGTGGCAGTCACCGCCGACAACTTTGCCGAGATGTTTTCTTCCATGGACGACAGCTATATGCAGGCAAGAGCCGCAGATGTACGTGACATTTCCAACCGCATCATTGCGTGTATGAACGACTGCGAAACAGAGCATTCCCTCTCTGGAGAAAAGGTGATCATTTGTGCCGATGATCTGGCACCCAGTGAAACCGTATCCCTGGACAAGGAACAAGTGCTTGCCTTTGTGACTTCCTACGGCTCGTCCAATTCTCACACGGCGATCCTCGCCAGAAACATGAATATCCCTGCTATCATCGGACTGGGAGAAGCATTTCTAACAGAGATTCAAGATGGAACAATTGCCATTGCAGACGGATTTACTGGCTCATTTATCGTAGACCCCGATGAGGCGACCCTGTCCGCATACCGGCAAAAACAGCAGGCAGAGGAAGAAAAGAAAAAGCTGCTCCAGGAGTTGAAAGGGAAAGAGAACATCACTCTGGACGGCAGAAAGATCAATATCTTCGCCAATATCGGCAGTGTGGACAACATCGGTGCCGTGCTTGTCAACGATGCAGGAGGCATCGGCTTGTTCCGCAGTGAGTTCCTGTATCTGGAGAATACGGACTACCCCACCGAGGAGGAACAGTTCAAGATTTATAAGCGTGTCCTGGAGAGCATGGCACCCAAAAAAGTCATTATCCGTACCCTGGACATCGGTGCAGACAAGCAGGCAGAGTATTTCCATCTGGAAAAAGAGGAAAACCCTGCGCTGGGACTTCGTGCCATCCGTCTGTGCCTGTCACGGCCGGAGATCTTCCGGGTACAGCTCCGGGCATTGTACCGTGCCTCTGTATACGGCAAGCTTGGCATCATGTTCCCCATGATCACCAGCACCTCTGAACTGGAAGAGATCCTCGCACTTTGCGATGAAGTAAAGCGAGAACTGGATGCAGATCAGATCGAATATTCCGACAACATTGAACTGGGCATTATGATCGAAACGCCTGCCGCTGCGCTGATCAGTGACAGACTGGCACCTATGGTGGACTTTTTCAGTGTAGGCACAAACGATTTGACCCAGTATACTTTAGCATGTGACCGGCAGAATCCCCACATCGAGCGGTTCTGCGACACCCATCACGAAGCCATTCTGCGGCTGATCGAACTATCTGCCAAAAACGCCCACGAACACGGCGCATGGATCGGTATCTGCGGCGAACTGGCAGCAGATACAACGCTGACAGAAACGTTCCTGCGAATGGGCATTGATGAGCTTTCCGTTTCTCCCACTTTTGTTCTGAAAGTAAGAGATGCTGTGAGAAAGATCAATTTATCTGAATAATATAATCCCCTTGTTCCTGCAAATTGCAGAGCAAGGGGATTTTCATGTTTAGGGCAACACTGCACAGAGATTGTGCGTCAGATGCGCCGTCAGATTTTTCGTCAGATGAAACAAAAATGCTCGTGAATACTTTGTGTATTCACGAGCATTTTTGTGAAATATGACGGAAAAGATGCAAGCATATGACGTGCAAAGCCGGCAGGCGCTCTTTGTACGGTGTTGCCTTGAATTTATTTTATGATTTCAACAGCATGGTACGCATTGTTGCAAGATCAAAGCCGTTCAGAATGCCATCCGCATAGACGTCTGCTGCCTCTGGATTCGCCAAGGTGACTGATTTCGCCAACAGCCACTGCTGCAACAGAACCACATCGGCAATGCTAAAAACGCCGTCCTCATTGACATCCGCAGCGACTTCGGATTGCTCCGGTGCAGGATAGCCGTATATGGCTAGTTCATTCAGATCGCCGCCGCCCTTGACGATTTTCAGCTTGTCTGTGGGCTGGCTTTCATCTGTCAGGGCAATGTTGCGGTACATATAGCCGCCCATGTCGCTGGACCACAAAAGCGTGTCTGTATTGGCATCGTAGATTTCCAGACTGCCTGTTCCGTAGGTGTCATAGACACCGAATCCATTCAGCACATACGGCGCATCCAATGTCACATAACAGGTGATGCCGGAAGCGGTCACATTCGTCTCCGGCGTTTCCAGAGCGGAAGTGTTGCCGTAATAAAACTGCGGCATGGTATCCGGTTCGTCAAACATCCGGTAGAATTGATCCAGGGTACTATCAGAAGGAGCCGCAGACAAATCGCATATTTCTGTGCTGTTATCACTGCTGAGGCAGAGGGATTGTGGTGTAATATACTGTCCCTTGCCGTTGATGATCGTTTGTGTTTGTCCGGAAACAGTGAGAAATACCGGTGTTTCAGAGATGTCAACAGAAACGCTCTCCTTATTGATCTCCAGTTCCGTTGTAACGCCCTCGGCATAAGTACCGGGAACGGTCAGATAAGCATGGGCGGCATTGCCTACGGAAATAGAATATCCCGGAATGGTCGTTCCGTCGGAAGTCGGTGACCACAGGCAATAGATCGTATTTCCATTGGTGCGGTCTGTAAATGTCTGGCAGCAGATTCCGTTTTCTGCGGATGCGGCGAGGAGATCGGCATGCTCCAGAACCGTTGTCATGCAGGAAACGTAATACCATGCCAGTTTTTTGTCCCACTTGCCCTTTTCAGTGACCAAGCCGGAATCGGCGTAGACACCACCGCCGCCCTCATCACGCAGCTGGAATTTTGTCATACGATCCACGCCTGCACCGATTGCTGTGAGATAGGTTCTTGCCACACGCTGGGCGTAGCGGAGCTGGTATGTTTCATTCTCGTGGTTGTCCACACCCTCAATTGCACAGTCGCCCATAGGTACTTCAAATTCAGAGATCCACAATTCTGTTCCCGGTGCATTTTCGTCGATCCATGCCTGGATCTCCTGAATTTTTTTCACCATACCGGAATTTTCCGGGTCTATGGCATTCGGGCTGAGGTGGACATTGATGATATCCACTGCAAATTTTCCGTCGGAACGGTTATAGTCAAACCAGAGCTTCATCTCTGACAGATAATCCAGCACAAACTCCGTTGTCAGCAATCCGCCTACCGCAAGCTTGAAATCAGGATCAGCTGTTTTGACACCGGCATTGGGAATGGTCCCCTCATGGCCGTCATAGTCGGCAGAGCACATGGCAGCCAATTCATATGGCGTGAAATAATCCGCTTTGCCGCCCCATGTCTTATTGGGCTCGTTAGAATTTTCCGCTGCATGCAGCAGTCCCAGTCCGATTTTTTCTTCACTGCCATCCGCAACATTTAAGGTTGCAGGGTCAATTTCTGTGTTGCTGCCGTATCTTGCAGCAACCTGATACATTGCCTGGGCATGAACGGCATAGCTTTTCGGGTCTGTAGTATCTGCGCCAGGTGCTGTGGGGATTTCCGGCGGATCATCGCTGCCCGATACAACGGAACTGCCACCCTGAAAGCAGGGGATAATGCTGATGTCCTGTGCTTTCATGGATGCGTAGTAGCTGTCCATATCGCCCCAGGTGCCCTGGGTGAACTTGACCTTGCCGGTTTCATCCAACAGCCAGCTGAAATTGTGATATTCCCGGACATTCCCTGCCGCCATGATGGCTGTCATGGGGTCATCAATAAAGGCATTGAAGCCGATTTTCTGTCCGGCAGTCAGAGATGTTTTTTCGCCGCCGGAAGGCTTTGCGGCAGTTTTTGCTTTTTGTGCCTCCGTCAGCTCCGACACTTGATACCCGTACAATGCCAGTTCACTGACACCGCTGTCTCCGCAAGAAGTGGAAAAACGCAGGTAACGTGTGGTATGAGTTTCTGTGGGTGTGACGCTCCGCCATGCCATATACTGATCGGTTGTAAACTGCGTCAGGGTCTGCCATGCAAAGGGTTCGCCATATTCCACTGTCCAATCCTGAATGCCATTTGCGTCCAGAAAACAAATGCCTGTTATGACATAATTTGCCCCCAGGTCGATATAAAAGGAATCCTCTCCGTATTCTGCCTGTAGATTGGGTTTCCAGTTGGTGCGGGATGTTTTATTCCACAATTCCGTTCCCACCTCCAGCTGTGTGACAGACGAAGGCACCTTGTCCTGGTCGTCAAATAACACAGAAGCATCATGCAGATAGTCCGCACCCAGGTATACCAGATTTTCGTCCATGACAGAAAAATGTGAAATATCCAGAAGTGCTGATTCCGTTTCCGCAGAGGCTGCCGGGATTGCAGATACGCCGGACAGACAGCATGCAGATGCTGCTGCACAGGCGAGTAGACGATGTTTTTTCATTTACCATTCACCTCATATCATATTCCAAAGGCAACGATGCATTTTTGTAAACCTTTGCTATAAGCTTGATTCTATTATACCATAACCCAAGAATTCTTTCAAGGTATTTAACCGCTATTTCACGGAAATCAATTTTATGTTTCAATCCAATCACCCCTCCACCATTGCTGCGCAATGGTCCCCCTCCCCTTTCAGGGGAGGCAACTAAGGCTCCCTTGAAAGGGGAGCTGGCACGGCGTAGCCGTGACTGAGGGGTTCTTTCCTATAAAATTGATTTCCGTACCGCTAATTTGACAGATAAAATCGTATTCCTGCCTTGGAAAAATACATAGCAAATCATATTTTATCCAAGCATACCACTTGACTTTATAGTTTATTTCTTCTATAATGGAAAAGGAACGGGTTTCAATAGCCGTGTGGGCTATTTTTGAAATGAAACCCCAAACAATCAAAAGACGATTGGATTGATAACATGCATACAGAATTTTTAATGGGAAATGCGGCAATTGCAATGGGCGCAATTGCTGCCGGACTGAATGTGGTTTCCGGCTATCCGGGAACGCCATCCACTGAAGTGCTGGAGACGACTGCAAAACATAACTCCGGCGACATTTATGTAGAATGGTCCGTCAATGAAAAGGCAGCCATGGAGTTGGCTGCCGGTGCTGCCTATTGCGGTGCCAGAACTATGGTGACGATGAAGCAGGTGGGGCTGAATGTTGCCTCCGATCCGCTGATGAGTCTGGCGTATATCGGTGTAAAAGGCGGCATGGTCGTACTGGTCGCAGATGATCCGGGACCGATCTCTTCTCAGACAGAACAGGACACACGCCATTTTGCAGCGTTTTCCAAGCTGCCCTGTTTTGACCCTTCCAGTGTTCAGGAAGCATATGATATGATCCAGGAGGCCTTCGCCTATTCAGAACAGTATCATACACCGGTACTGTTTCGCCCTACGACACGTATCTGCCATGGCTACGCCTCCATCACAGTAAAGGATCCAGAAGAATATACAGAAAACAAGCCGGAGGGATTCGTAAAGGATTCCTCCAAATGGGTCATATTTCCGAAGCTTTCTTATTGCAGCCATATGCAGATCGAAGCCCGGAACGAGACACTCTCCCATGTTTTTTCCCAGTATGCCCGGAATCAGATCTTTCCCGCTGGAGATCCTTCCTGTAAAAAAGGTATCGCCACCCATGGGATCAACTTTGCCTATACCATGGAGACTTTGCGTGATCAGAATGCACCTCGCCTGTTCAAAGTGGCAACACCCTTTCCGTTCCCGGAAAAAGCTGCCCTTGCATTTCTGGAGGGACTGGATGAAGTGCTCTGTATTGAGGAGCTGGATCCTGTCATAGAACGGGAACTGGTCTATCTCTGCGGCAAGTATCATCTCCCCACTCGCATCCGTGGAAAACTGACACACGATATTGGGGCTGCCGGTGAAAACAGCTGTGACAGCGTTGGTGCTGCCATAGCTGCATTTCTGGGATGGGAGAAGCCGGAAGAACCTGCGGTAGAAGCACCGCCGGAGCTGCCGGTTCGTCCGCCGGTGCTGTGCGCCGGATGTCCCCACCGAGCTTCCTTTTATGCAGTAAAAGAGGCAATGAAGGGCAGGAAAAGTGTATTTTGCGGAGATATCGGATGTTACACTCTGGGAAACGCCATGCCGCTGGATATGGTGGATACCTGCCTTTGCATGGGGGCAGGCGTCAATATGACCCAGGGAATCGGCAAGGTTGAACCGGACACCGTGTGCTTTGCCTTTGTGGGAGATTCCACCTTCTTTGCATCTGCCATTACCGGTGTGGTCAATGCGGTGTATAATCAGGCAAATATGACACTGATCGTACTGGACAATTCCACCACTGCCATGACAGGACATCAGCCGCACCCCGGCACCGGAAAAACCATGATGGGTGAAGTGGTGGAAAAAGTCAGCATAGAGGCTGTTTTACGTGGAATCGGGCTGAAAACGGTGGAAACTGTGGATCCGCTGCATTTGCAGGAAGCCATAGACTGTGTCAAGAATGTTGCCCTGCAGGACGGCGTAAAGGCGATCATTTTCAAGTCTCCCTGTGTTGCGCTTATGCGATCCGGTGTACCGGCGGCAGTGGAGGAAGAAAAGTGTATACAGTGTAAAAAATGTATTCGTACACTGGGCTGTCCGGGTATCATTCTTCGGGACGGCAAGGTACAGATCGAGCGTTCGCTCTGTACCGGCTGCGGTGTTTGCAGTCAGATATGTCCGGTACATGCAATTGGAGGTGGCTGTCATGCATAAAAATATTCTGCTCTGCGGTGTGGGCGGTCAGGGAATCGTTCTGACATCAAAGCTCATTGCCTCCGCTGCAATGGCAAAGGGAATTCCGGTCATGAGTGCTGAAACCATCGGCATGGCGCAGAAAGGCGGCAGCGTGTTTAGCTTTCTGCGTATGGGAGAGGGACTGTATTGTCCTATGTTCCCGAAACATTCTGCGGATCTCATCATCGGATTTGAACCGGCGGAGACTGTGCGGATGCTGCCATATCTGAAACCGGATGGATGTGTGATTCTGAATACACATCCCATTCAGCCGGTGACAGCCACTCTGAATGGTGTGTCATACGACAGCGATGCAATGGCGGCTTATTTGCAGCGCCAGGTCTCACGGCTGACATTGCTGGACGGCGAAGCGGCTTGCATGGAGATCGGTTCACCCAAGGTATTGAACATGGTGATGCTGGGGGCAGTGCTGCAGCAGGGCGTTCTGCCGCTGACGCTGGAAGAAGTCGTAGAAGCCATGCAGCGCTCCGTAAAACCGCAGTTTCATGCGATGAACCAGAAAGCGCTTGCATTTTCAAAAAAGTAAAGGCAATACCGCACAAAGATTGCACGTTAGATGCGTAGTCAGATTTTTCGTCAGATGAAACAAAAAGCGCAGTGAATACTTTGTGTATTCACGAGCATTTTTGTGAAATATGACGGAAAAGATGCAAGCATATGACGTGCAAAGCCGCTAGGCGCTCTTTGTGTGGTGTTGCCTAAAGGTTACCTCTAAAACCAGAAAGGATATGAAGCTATGAAAATTTCAGAACAGCAGCTGGCACTTGTCAACAGCCGCATCCAGGCATTGATCAATTCCAACAGCTTTTATGGCAAAAAGCTGGAAGATGCCGGTGTTTCCGCAGTACATACACCGGAAGAGTTTGCGAAACTGCCCTTTTCAGAGAAGAAGGATCTGCGGGATGCCTATCCCCTGGGGCTTATGACAGCACCGGAAGAAAAAATCGTCCGCATTCATTCTTCCTCCGGCACCACTGGAACACCCGTGATCATTCCCTATACTGCAAAAGATGTGGATGACTGGGCGATTCAGTTCAAACGCTGCTACGAAATGGCAGGTATCACACCAATGGATCGGATTCAGGTCACGCCTGGATATGGTCTCTGGACTGCCGGTATCGGTTTCCAGAATGGTGCAGAAAAGCTGGGGGCTATGGTAATCCCCATGGGTCCGGGCAATACGGACAAGCAGCTGCAAATGATGATGGATATGAAGAGCACCGTACTTTGTTCTACATCATCCTATGCGCTGCTGCTGGCAGAGGAAATCCAGAAACGCGGCATGAAGGATAAGATTCATCTGAAAAAAGGCGTGATCGGCTCTGAACGTTGGAGTCAGAAAATGCGCGACCGTATCTCTGGAGAGCTTGGCATTGAACTGTACGATATTTACGGACTGACAGAAATTTATGGTCCTGGAATCGGCATCAGCTGTCGGGAAAACTGCGGCATGCATTATTGGGATGATTTCATTTATCTGGAGATCATTGATCCTGTAACCGGGGAAAATCTGCCGGACGGTGAGATCGGTGAAATTGTGATCACCACCTTGGTAAAAGAGGGTGCTCCTCTCATTCGCTATCGCACCCATGACCTGTCCAGAATCATTCCGGGAGACTGTCCCTGCGGCAGCAAGTTCCCACGAATCGATATGATCATGGGACGAACAGACGATATGATGAAAATTAAGGGCGTCAATGTATTCCCTAGCCAGATTGAAGAAGTGCTTGGAACATTTCAGGAGATCTCCAGCGAATATCAGATCCGTATCTCTCATCTGGATGGAAAAGATACCATGCGCATTTATGTGGAGTCAAATGGTACTGTTGATTTTGCAGACCTGAGCCGCCGTATCGCTGAAAAGGTCAAAAGCCGTATTGGATTTACACCAATTGTTAAAGTTGTAGAAATCGGCGTGCTGCCGCGCAGTATGAAAAAGACCGCCCGTGTGATCGATGAGCGCTATAATTAAGGTGGTACAGTGCGTCAGATGCGCAGTCAGCCCGTTGAATGAAAAAATGACGAAATCTAGCTTGCTCGGGGATTGACAAACTAGATCTCGTAAAACAAGAAGGCATCCATCATGATGATGGATGCCTTAATCTTTGTTAGTTACCCATTTGTTATGTGTTAGTGACCGTCTGAATTTTACCCGGCTTCAGATAAATCCAAATCGACAAAAACAACGCAAACAGATAATTTTGAAAGTTCCCAATAGGGATAAGATTATCTCTTGCAAAAGTGAAAGTGCTGGTATTCCGGGCGTTTTTGGCGGATTTGTTAGCTACCTGTTAGCTATGGAAAAGGCATCACATTGATTTTACAGTTCATGTTCTTAAAACAACACTTTTAAGAAAATGGCATCTTCAATAGTTGATAGGCATGAAACTATCGTTTCGGAACTGCTCTCAAACACCATCTCCACATTTGGTGTCAATGGATGGTTTAGGCAATACCGCACAAAGATTGTGCGTCAGATGTACTCTACGAGCATAAACT
>NZ_CALDMP010000105.1 GCF_937915125.1 uncultured Ruminococcus sp.
TTTTGTGAAATATGACGGAAAAGATGCAAGCATATGACGTGCAAAGCTGTCAGGCACTCTTTGTGCGGTGTTTCCTTAAAAAACCAGCCCTTGCTTTTTTGATGA
This sequence comes from uncultured Ruminococcus sp., assembly GCF_937915125.1. Lineage (GTDB taxonomy): Bacteria > Bacillota > Clostridia > Oscillospirales > Ruminococcaceae > Ruminococcus_C. Next base: position 106 of record NZ_CALDMP010000105.1, read on the forward strand.
AAATATGGTATGATAGGAGAAACGGTGTGTGCACCGAAAAAATTACAGGAGGAATGGAATATGCCGCATATTACCATAAAAATGTTAAAAGGAAGAACCAACGAACAGAAACAACTGGCTGCTGAGAAAGTGGCAGCAGCTTTGGTGGATGCCATCGGCTGTAATGGAGACCACATTTCTGTAGCGGTGGAGGATTTCACACCTCAGGAGTGGCAGGACGTATTCCGGGAGGAAGTCACCGAGAGTGAACATATCTTCAAGGAACCCCACTACGACCCGAAGGACGTGCTCTGATGGGGCTGATCTTAGCGTCAGCTTCGCCGCGGCGGCAGGAATTGCTGCGGCTGATCCGGTCGGACTTTACGGTCTGTCCGGCAGCTGTGGACGAATCCCTGCCGCCAGCGTTGTCTGTACGGGAAGCGGCACAATATCTGGCACGGAAAAAGGCAATGGCAGTGGCAGCGGAACATCCGGATGCAGTGGTGCTGGGGTCGGATACTACGGTGATTTTGGGAGACATGATCCTGGGAAAACCGGGGACACCGGAGCGTGCTGTGGAGATGTTGGGGCTACTGTCCGGGAAAACCCATGAAGTTATTACCGGTGTGGCACTGGCGCAGGGAGACAGAGTCAGTTCCTTTCAGACGGAGACAAAGGTGACCTTTTATTCCCTGACAGATGCGCAGATCCGGGAGTATGCTGCCACTGGTGAACCACTGGACAAGGCTGGCGGCTATGGCATACAGGGCTATGGTGCGCTTCTGGTGGAAAAGATCGAGGGGGATTATTACGGCGTGGTGGGATTGCCGGTTGCGCCGACGGCGAGACTTTTGGAGCAATTTGAAAGTCACAAACAGAGGTAACGCATGAGCAACATCATCATTCTCACCGGCAGTGTCCGCAGAAATAGCAACACTGACCTGCTGGCAAAAGCATTTGCAGACGGAGCAAAGCTGCATCATCATGTGGAAACTTTGTCTGTTGCTGATTATCATGTGCATCCCTGCACAGGCTGCAACGCCTGTTTTCAGCGAGAGGGAAATACCTGTGTGCAGCAGGATGATATGCAGAAGCTTTATCCGAAACTGGCTGCGGCGGATGTCATCGTCCTTGCAACGCCAGTCTATTTTTACGGTGTCAGTGCCCAGCTGAAAGCAGTCATTGACCGTCTGCATACGCCCATGCGCAATACATTCCGGGTGAAAAAGCTGGCGCTGTTGGCGGTAGCCGGGGCGGAACTTCCGGCGGTATTTGATGCCATCCTCACGCAGTATCAGCTTGTGTTGGATTTTTTTCACCTGGAAAATGCCGGAACAGTTCTGGTCAGGGGTGTCCGGGAAATGGGGGCAATTGAGGGAAATCCGGCGTTGGGTGAGGCGTTTCATCTAGGGGAATCCATGCCTTAATGTCATACAGACAGGAAGTTCATTCAAACGCAATGACAAGGAGAAAGAACATGAACAAAAAAGAACTAGCCGAAATCCGCAAGAATTTTTCCGAGACAAGCGATCTGTTTGTGCTGAATCACGTGGCAACGGCGTTTGTGGATTCGGAAAAGAATATCCGCTGCCAGAACAGCCGTGCCTATCACAATATACCCTCCGAGGAAAGCGAATGCCTTATGGCGACCCTCAAGCGTGTCCTCGCCGGTACACTGGGAAAGGGACTGCTGGAATACGAATTTCCCAACGAAGCCTATGAAGAAGGCGGCAGCCAGGCAATTCTCTATGAGGCGCTGAATACCAAGCTGGAGGACGAAAATGCTGTTACCCAGCTTATGGAGCAGGTCGTTCGCAATATGGATTATATCTCCACCTATGCCGTTCTGGTGGGACACTGTACATATACCGTATTCCAGAAGTCCAAGAGCGACGAGATCGACCCCTACCAGAGCCACGAATATCACTTCCTGGTTACGGCTATCTGTCCGGTGGAAGTGCGTGTGGACGGGCTGATCTATAACGAGGACGAGAATGCCATAGAAAAGAAAAATGTCTATGACCGCATTGTGGCAGAAATTCCCACAGACGGCTTTTTGTATCCTACCTTCACCGGCAGAGGTCCTGATGTGAACCATGTGCTGTATTCCGCCCATAAGCCCAAGGATGTGAACATCAGCATTGTGGAGCGTGTGCTGGGCTGTAATTTCACTCAGACTGCACAGGAACAGAAAGAGACATTCCAGAGTATGATGCAGGAAATCGTGGCGGATGAACTGAGTTATTCTGTGATTACCGGCGTCAACGAAAAGCTCCGGGATATTGCGGCGGAATATGCCAACGAACCAGATCTGCCCATTGTGGATGATATCCATGTGCGGGATATTCTGCTGGATTCCGGTGTCAGCCAGGAAAAAGCAGAGGAAATGCAGATGGCATACCGGGAGGCAACTCAAGACAAGCCCATTACCGTCAACAACCTGGTGGAGAGCAAAACCACTATCAGTATGGACGGTATTACCATTTCCATCGGCAAGGACGCTACGGACAAGGTGCGTACCCAGTGTGTCAACGGCAGACGGTATCTCCTCATTGACCTGGATGACCCGGCAGTGGAGATCAACGGACTGACGGCACGTGTGGCAGAGCAGATCGTACCCTCTGCAAAGCCGGTCGAACCTGCTGCGGAATCTGTAGAGGATGAATCGGTTCCGGAGATGGAGACAGAGAATGAGACAGAAGAACCGGAAGTGCAGCTGGATGATTCCATGCTGGAGGGTACGGTGGATGTTGTCGGATAAGCTATTGTGATTTCAAATAAGAAAAAACAGGGGCGAACGGTACATGTTCGTCCCTGCTGCTTTTGTCCGGAGATGAACGGACACGGCACGCCGTGTCCCTACGTCTCGGTAATATATCCGTCTTTCATAACACAGGATTCTCCTGAACATTCCCGCGCCAGTTCCAACAAACGGTCGTACTGCATATACATTTTCTGCACCTCGTTTTCCAGCAGATAGTAGTGAAGAATGTACGGGATCAATAGAACAGCCAGCACTGCTGTCAGCAGAAGCAGGGTCATGATCTGGGTCACAAGGGCAATACCCATGGACAGCAGGGTCAGTAGGGCAACTGTCATGGTGACGATCAGATGCACCAGCCGTTCGTGCTGGAAAAAAGCGATCTGCTGTAAATGCTCTCTGAGAACATCTGCCCAGTCTGTTCCCTCCGGCAGCTCCTGTAATAATGCGTCGATTCGTTTGCGGTATTGTAAAATGCGCTTTCTCATTTCTGACGTTCCCTTCGGTTAAAATCCATTCCGTTTCAGCTGTTGTACCAGCTGGCTGTACCATTCCCGCACATCAAAACCGGGAATATTTTCCCGCATGAGGTCGATCATGTCACCGTGAGAAATGCCACGCTTTTTTGTTTCCGGTATCATGGCAAAAGGAACTCCTTCCAGCCGTGCAGATTCCACTGGCACAAGCCCGTCATTCTCGCCGCCCCTGCGTTTATTCAGCAGATACCCCAGCCAGAGAGGAAACGGTGCAGAACGGGCGCTTTTCATTTTAGACATCACTGCAAGATAGGCAACGCCCGGCTGGCAGGGATGGCTTTTATGGAATGTCAGACAGCTTTCCTCTGTCAGTTCCTGTACGCCGCCTAGAAAATCCGGGCTGGTATCCCCTAGCTTTGTGAAAATGGCATTATACCGCCGGGCGATCCACTGTGCAGCACCAGACGGGACTTTCTTCAGCAGATCATCCACAAAGCCACAGCCGTGGTGGGGTGTGTTGATGGTGGTCAGGGATGCCACGTATTTCGCCGCACCGTATTCCTGCATGGCACAGCGGCAGTCCAATCCGCCTTTGGAATGGGCAATGATATTCAGCTTTTCCGCACCAGTCGTTTCACAGATTGTTTGGATCTGAATAGCAAGCTCCCGGGCGCTTCCGGAAATAGACTGGGCGGATTGCTGCTTACCATAGAAAACGGTTGCGCCATTGCGAATCAGCTCCGCCGGAATACGTCCCCAGTAATTGAAAAACTGCCAATCCCGGAAAAAGATGCCGTGCACCATGAGGATCGGGTAGCGTGTCTTGCATATTTCGGATTCTTTCCGTACCTGGTTCAGCTCCGCCTTTGCGCATTCGAAGTGCAGTTCTCTTTGGGCAGTGCGGTAAATATATACTACCAGAAACAGATTGAGCACCGGCACCCACCAGCAGAAAAATAACGCCACATGCCAGGGAAGCTTTACCTGTGCGGAGCGCAGCGCCACGTGGAGCAGACCCATAAACAGCCATAGCCAGCAGAGTGCCAGAAAAACACCTACATTGCAGAGCTGGATAACCAGACTGCACGGCGACCACAGTGCAAGAGTGATGATCGCAAGAATCTCCAGGCAGAACCAAGCGGCACCTGTCCGAAGGAGACTGCATCCATGCGCCAGAGACGCCAGTTTTTTCTCTCCTGCCAGTGTATGCGGATGGGCAAAGCAGAAGAACAGGAATGCGATGCCGCTCATAATGCCCAGCAGAATCTTCCAGGCAAGTGCATCCTGCCAAAGAGCAAACAGCGCAGTACAGTTTCCGGCAGTCAGCAGGAACACAAGCCGCACTGCCCGGAACCATATCGATTGTGTATTCATGTAACATAACCCCATTTCTTAGGGCAATATCGCACAAAGATTGTACATCTGACGTGCTGAGCCGATAGGCGCTCTTTGTGCGGTGTTGCCTTAGCGTGCAAAAAACCGGACCTGCCGACGCAGATCCGGTCAATTAGATTTGTATCAATCGTAAGAAGCTGCATCATCCGGAATGGGAAGCGTTTCGTCCGGTACCTGTGCCGGAGGAATTGTCTGCGCCGGGGATTCCGTCACAACAGGAACGGGTGCTTCTGTAACAGGCTGAGTCACTGTCGGGGCTGTGGAAGTCCAGTGTGATTTTGTCGTTGTTGCAGGAATATATGCAGGCGTATCTGGTTCATTATATGCGGGAGTCTGATATGCATTGGGATCTTCGGTATCGTTATTTTCAACTGCTTCTGTTCTTCTTGTATGAGAAGCAGCAGTCGTTTTGCGATGGGCATCGGTAGTTTTTCGTGCAAACTTTGTGGTTTCCGTGGCCTCTTCTGTTGCAGCAAGCGTGTTTTCCGTTACGGAAGTTGTCACCACAAGAGAATCATTGACATAATTGGCAGAACTGCTTTCCTGGATAGGACAAAGCATCAAGAAAATCAGGATCAGCATGGTCAGCATCACAAAACAGCCGCAAGTGATCAATGTGATCTTTGCATTGTGGGACAAACTCGCAAAAAACTTTTTCATTCTCAAAATCCTTTCTCCTCAGAACAGAAAACAGTATGCGGTTTTCTGTCGGAATAGAAAAATACACTTTATTATAATCCTTTTCGACAAATAAGTCAAGCAATCTGCATGGAATTTGAAAAAGAACCACAAATAGAACAAATCCAAGTTGGAAATTCTGTCATATTTTGTGCGAGTCAACAATTTCAAAAAAAGACTTGCAATTTGAAATTGAATATGCTATAATAATAGCTGTGCTTTTGTGGTTTCCCAGAAGTGACAAAAATATACGGCATGATGATGCTGAAATCCAATGGAGAGTTATCGAAGTGGTCATAACGAGCTGCACTCGAAATGCAGTTGTCCGAAAGGGCACGTGGGTTCGAATCCCACACTCTCCGCCAATTAATTTTTTGAAAAAGCCTTGCGGTTTCGGATTTTTCCGAGTCTGTGAGGCTTTTCTAATATCAGCAAATGATGCAATGGAAATAATGCCATGCGATGCAGCCCAATAGCCAGTGCGTTAATGCTCCAAACAATGGGACAAAATACGAAAATATGAGCATTTCAAACAAAATATGTGTTTTTTTACGAAAAAATGCGGTTGACGAATCGGGTAGTTTTGTGTATACTAGATACATGGATATACTGTCATTCTGTCACTGAAAATGCTGTAATTGACCTTAGGCAACACTGCACAAAGAACGCCTGACGGTTTTGCACGTCATATGCTTGCATTTTTTCTGTCATATTTCACAAAAATGCTCGTGAATACACAAAGTATTCACTGCGCTTTTTGTTTCATCTGACGAAAAATCTGACAAAGTTTATGCTCGTAGAGTTCATCTGAAATACAATCTTTGTGCGGTACTGCCTTTATTCTGACACAAAAGGAGATACAAAATGAGAACAGATACTAAAACAATCGTTGCAACGATCGCTTACCTCATTGGCGTACGAAAAAATCAGTGGGTCTTGTCCTATATGGAAGACTGTCCTGATCTGCTGAGTGAATTGGAGCAAAGTCAGGATGCAAAAACACTGCGTTATCTCTGCAAACTGCGCACCATGCTCATGCGCCATTTTACAAAAACGGACAATTTTCTGCGTTATGATCTGACCAATATTGACCGCATCGAATGGTTTGATACTGAAAATATCCGTCAGCTGGAACGATGGGGCTTTCAAATCATTCTGGCAAACAAACGTGCCTCGGATTATTCCCTGCACTTCAATCAGCTTATCAGCGCCAATGTGGAAAAATGTCGGCCGCTCTTTCCCGATTGGATCGCCTGGGAATATATCAAAGACCTTTTTCTGATTCCCAAGTATACAAAAGGAGAAAATCAAAAATACGAATTTGAAAAATATATGGAGCATATTGACTGGTATCCCTATCAGATGTATCTCCATTGGAAACCAAAAGACCTGGGCAATATTCTTTATACAGACGGCAAATTCCTGGAAATGCTATACGAAATGAATGGCGATTACTTCGGAGATTCCAGCAAGTATAAGGGCGTTGTCAACGATGTCAAAGACAATATCTATGATTTCATTGAAAAAAGTTACAAAACTGTATTAGTGGTGGACTGCGAAAATTCTGATGTCTATAAATTATATGGTGCACTCAAAAGCTTAAATCAGACAGAAATTCAAAAAATACATAAAATTATTCTATATGACGATACCCATACCACAAATGGGTGGGATTATCTGGACAAATTTGTCAGCATCCCTGTGGAACATATTGAGGTGGAACGTGTTACTGACCGGAAATCGCTGGTGGATATCCGCGTAACTGCCGGGATCTGCCGGGAATTTTACCGGGATGATGTTTCTTCTTTCATTCTGCTCTCTAGTGACTCGGATTATTGGGGACTGATCTCTTCGCTGCCGGAAGCGGATTTTTTGGTTATGATCGAATACGCAAAATGCGGCAATGCCATCAAGGATGCCTTGGAGGAACATGGAATCTTTTACTGTTCTTTGGATGATTTTTGTTCCGGTTATATTGATGAATTAAAACGAGCGGTGCTGATCAACGAACTGCGGAATTGCCTCCCCCACATTCTGGAGTACAATGGAAAGGAACTGGCACATACTTTATTTGAGCAAGCGAGAATCGAAGCGGACGAAAAAGAGATCATGAATTTCTATGAGAAGTATATCAAAACATTGAAATTAAAAGTGGATGCTGACGGGAATTTCTCCGTTGATCTCAGCTAAAAGAATTATGAAAATATGAAAACGGTTCGTATCAGATCGACACGAGCCGTTTTTTGTTATATTATCGCATTTTTCTCACGCGGTTCGCCTTTTTCCCACAGCTGGAATCAAAAGATGGATTACAGCAGTAGAAATTCTTTGCGTCCAGATCATCCTGAACATGCCGTAGCGCTTCGCCAAACCTTTGAAAATGCACGATCTCACGCTGCCGCAGGAATTTGATGGGATCCCGCACATCCGGATCATCGCAGAGACGTAGGATATTGTCATAGGTGCTGCGTGCTTTTTGCTCTGCCGCCAGATCTTCGGTGAGGTCGGTAATGGGATCACCCTTGGACTGGAAATATGCCGCAGTGAACGGTGCGCCTGAGGCACCCTGGGGATAGATTCCCAGCGTGTGATCCACGAAGTACGTGTCAAATCCAGCCTCCTTGATCTGTTCCGGCGTGAGATTTTGCGTCAGCTGGTACAGGATGGCGGAAATTATTTCCACATGTGCAAGTTCTTCTGTTGCAATATCCGTTAAAAGACCTTTCACTTTATCCTGTCGCATCGCATACCGCTGGTTCATATAACGGAGAGAGGCAGCGAGTTCACCGTCGGGGCCGCCAAGTTGTGACACGATATACTTCGCCGTTCTGGCGTTAGGGGTTTTGATCTTTACGGGATATTGCAGCTTCTTTTCATAGACCCACATTCAGTTCGCCTCCTTTTCCCAGGGCCAGGGACCATCCACCCAGTCCCATGAGCCGTTTCCCTCTGCCTGCATAGGCTGAATGGGTCCGAATTGCCGCACGTAGGAAGAGACCGCCTTTTGCCGCATGGACTGATAATTCTTCCACATACGCAGGGCTTCCGGGGAGTGTGGATGTGTATCCAGATATAATTGAAGTTCATACAGAACAAAGTCATACTTTCGGATCATGGAAAGCAGCTTTTGCTTCTCATGCACAAGAACCACCTCCGCGATATGGGAAATCTAACGCCGGAAAAATCGTCCCCACAGGAAATGCCATGTCAGCATCATAGGGTTCTTCCCATTGCTGGAAGGGCACATATGCCATACCCGGTGGTGTTTGTTCCGGAAACGGCGAAAGCGCCGTATGCTTTTCGGATTCTCTGGGCATTGCAGCCATCGTTGACTCTGCCGGCTGATAGTCGCGCAGCAGATTCCGTTGCATCCCTGACATCTGCTGCATACGTTCGTATTGATTCTGCATAAGTTCTCGCTCCTTTCTGCACATGTTTCATGGTATGTGCATTCCATCCTATGCGAGATGGGCAGAATCGGTGCATTTTCTGGACTGATGGTTTTTTCCGGAAACAAAATACCCCACTGGATTCAGTTTTGAAAACCAGTGGGGTATCTTTTTGATTTATTTGTAGATTTGTCCTCTGTTGTCTGCATCTGTTATACTGATCAGAGTAACTTCCTGTGTTTTTCGTTCATCTCAAATTAAAAGCGATAGTCTCCAACACACAGCCGATAAAGATTCTCTTCGCCTTTCATTTTTTTTGATATCACCAGAAAAGGGCACAGCAAAAATCGCCTTGAAGATTCGTTTCTGCTGTTTGGGTTCCTGTTTCTGAATGAACTACATTGCTTTTTTCTTGATCTTATGCTCGTAGATCATCCGGAACAAACCCCAGTTCTTTTATAAATTCATCCAGCGACATGGATTCATCATTGTCCACTTTACTGTCAGCAATCAATGCTCTATCCACCTCATCTGGCTCCTCCTCCGGAAAATCCGGCGGATCCAGAAGATTTTGAAACATCATGAGCAGACCTTGCAATTGTTCTTCTGTCATACGATCCAGAAGAATCATTGCTTTTTCCTTCGCACTCATCAGCAAATCCTCATTTTCTGTTTTGAAAAATGAATGGAAAATGCAAAATATGTTTTTTAATCTCCGAAAGAAATCCCCAAATCTCTTGCTGTCCGCACCAACTGATCTTCCGGCGTGACGAACTTTGTTTTTCCGGCGATGTCATCCAGCTTATTTGCTGTGATCCTGCCGTCCACCTTAGCCACCGACATGCCATAGTGTTCTTCCTTAATGAGACCGGCTGCATAAACGCCAAACTGGGTCGCTAGAATACGGTCATAGGCACTGGGGCTGCCGCCGCGGAGCATGTGACCCGGTACGCAGACACGTGCCTCCAGACCGGTATTCTGCTGGATCTGGGCTGCAATGCGGTTGGTAGCTGTGGTCATACCTGCTTCTGCACGCAGTCTTGCACGCTCTTTCTTTTTCAGTTTTGCTTCTTCTTTGTCGAAACAGCCTTCTGCGACAGCGACAATGGAGAAATTTTTGCCGCTTTCGCTGCGCTTCAGGACGGACTTGCAGACCTTGTCAATATCATAGGGAATCTCTGGAATCAGGATAATATCTGCACCTCCGGCGATGCCTGCATTAAGGGTCAGCCAGCCAGCCTTGTTGCCCATGATCTCGCAGAGAAGGATTCGAGAATGGCTGTTTGCCGTAGTGTGCAAACGATCCAGGGCATCTGTGGCAATGTCCACAGCAGTATGGAACCCGAAAGTAACGTCTGTACCAAAAATGTCATTGTCAATGGTTTTCGGCAGACCGATCACGTGCAGACCTTCGTCTGCCAGGAGCTTCGAGGTCTTATGGGTGCCGTTCCCGCCCAGGGTCAGCAGGCAGTCCAGCTTTTGATCCTGGTAGGTTTTTTTCATGTTTTTCACTTTGTCTACATTGTCATCGCCGATGACTTTCATCATCTTAAAGGGCTGACGCTTTGTGCCGAGGATGGTGCCGCCCCGTGTCAGGATGCCGGAAAAATCATCCGGTTTCATTTCCTTGCAGATGTTGTGGATGAGACCATAATAGCCGTCAGAAATGCCCACGATCTCCACATTTTCTGTTCCCAGCATTTCATAGCATGCCTTTGCCACGCCGCGAATAGTGGCATTCAGTCCCGGGCAGTCACCGCCGCTGGTTAAGATTCCGATTCTCCGTTTCATTACACAGTCCTCCGATCATATGATTTGGATGCAGAACGCATAACCGTTCCGCTGTAAATCCTGTATGTGATTACAAATATTATACCATTTTCCGGGTACAATGTCAACTGGAATGCAAGGAAAATCTACGATATCTTAAAGCGTAAAAAACCGCCTGTTCCTTCTCGACAACATTCCCTATATTTTACACAGATTTTACATAGCCGCCCTTTGGACTTTACATTGTCCCGTTATAATAACAATTGGTAAAAACGCCGTATCATACGGCGCAAATGTAAGGAGTATGAGACCCATGGATATTTTCTCTGTGATCACCCTTCTCGGAGGTCTGGCATTCTTTCTGTACGGCATGAATGTCATGTCCTCCGGGCTGGAAAAACTCGCTGGCGGTAAGCTGGAAATTGTTCTGAAAAAAATGACCTCCAACAAGTTCAAGAGTCTGCTTTTGGGTATGGGTATTACCATTGCCATCCAGTCCTCTTCTGCACTGACTGTTATGCTGGTAGGATTGGTGAACTCCGGTATTATGGCGCTGAGCCAGACCATTGGTGTACTGATGGGTTCCAATATCGGTACGACCCTGACAGCCTGGATCCTGAGCCTTTCGGGTATCGAAAGCGACAACATCTTTATGCGGATGCTGAAACCGGAATCCTTCTCCCCCATTGTTGCCCTCATCGGTGTCATTATGATCATGATGGCAAAGCACAACCGTACCAAGGATATCGGGCGCATTATGGTGGGATTTTCCGTACTCATGACAGGTATGTCCCTTATGAGTGATTCTGTGAGTCCCCTGGCAGATTCGCCGCAGTTCTCGAATCTGCTCACTGCATTTCAGAATCCCCTTATGGGTGTTCTGGTGGGTGCTGTTTTCACTGGTGTTATTCAGAGTTCGGCAGCTTCTGTGGGCATTTTGCAGGCACTGTCTCTGACTGGACAGGTCACCTATGGCATGGCAATTCCCATCATCATGGGACAGAATATCGGTACCTGTGTCACCGCCCTGATCTCCAGTATCGGCGTGAACCGCAGTGCGAAGCGTGTGGCTGCGGTACACATCTGTTTCAATCTTCTGGGTACTCTGATCATTCTGCCCATCTTCTACCTGCTGTACTGGCTTTTGGATTTTGCTTTTGTGGAATCGTCTATCGACCCTGCCGGAGTGGCTCTGGTGCACACGATCTTCAATATTGTCACAACAGTGATCCTGCTGCCCTTTACAAAACAGCTGGAAAAACTGGCATATTTCTTCATCCGGGACAGCAAAAAGGAACAGGAAGAAAAGGAAAAGCGTGCTCTTCTGGACGAACGCCTGCTGAATACACCGGCAGTTGCCATTGAGGTATGCCGCGGTGTGACAGTGGAAATGGCAGAGCTGTCCAAGAAAACCATGGAACTTGCCATTGATATGCTGTTCGAATATAACAAGAGTACAGAAGAACAGATTCAGGAGAACGAGGACAGGATCGACAAATACGAGGACAAGCTCAATGCATTTCTGGTGCGTATCAGTAAGCACAGCATTGCCTCTAAGGACAGCCGCACAGTTTCTAAAATGCTGCACTGCATCGGCAACTTTGAGCGTATCGGCGACCACGCCGTGAATATCATGGAATCTGCCCATGAGCTTCATGAAAAAAATATTCATTTTTCCGGCGATGCTGCAAAAGAACTGCGCATTTTGTGCGATGCGCTGCTGGAAACGCTGGACATGGCATTCGCTGCCTTTGAAAAGGACGATCTGTCCATTGCACACCAGGTGGAACCTTTGGAGGAAGTCATCGACACTTTGAATCTGGAACTGAAAAACCGGCACATCAAGCGACTGCAAAATGAATCCTGCACGGTTGAACTGGGGTATATTTACCAGGATCTTCTCACGAACATCGAGCGTATTTCAGATCACTGCTCCAATATCGCCGGGGTGCTCATTGAAATTGACGAGCAGCAGAATATCCACAAATATCTGTACAAGCTCAAGAAAAATAATGAGGAATTCCAGGAATCCTATCACGAATATCTGAACCACTATTACCTGGAACTGGGTCAGCCGGAATCCAAATCGGCAGAAGCCTGAAAAATCATTGGAATATGAAGAAGGGATTGTTGCGGAAACAGTCCCTTTTTTACTCCTGTATTTAAGGCAACACCGCACAAAGAGCACCTGGCGGCTTTGCACGTCATATGCTTGCATCTTTTCCGTTATATTTCACAAAAATGCTCGTGA